>JAFZMO010000030.1 GCA_017551165.1 Lachnospiraceae bacterium | reverse complement strand
GGATTTCGCAAAAAAGAGCGAATAATCGAAAAAAGGGCTTGCATATACTTCGTTCCTGTGGTATAGTAGCCGCTGTGTGATGCTGCCTTGGCTCAGCTGGTAGAGCGTCGCCTTGGTAAGGCGGAGGTCGGCGGTTCAAATCCGCTAGGCAGCTCTGAACGAATAGCGAGACAGTACTGCGCACCAAGCGCAGTACAAACAAAAGGACACGATTCCGAAACGAAAGTTTCGAGAAGCGTGTCTTTTTGTTTTGTAAACGGCGCGCCGGAGGCGCACCGTGCTGCGAGCAAACGAACACGAAGAGGGCGACAGCCCTCGAGTGGACACGTCATTTTTCGAAACTGACACCAGAAATTTTTGAAAAATGGTTCGGAACGGTAGAAATTTTTCGCAAAATTTGGTAATATAAAGTAATCCCCGAAATGGTGCCTTTGGGTTTACGGCATCGCGACAGCGCGGAAGAGCTGGAAACAGGGACAGTCTGCGGAGAAAGGTGAGTGGAACATATGTATTGTATGATCTGTAAGGAAAACAGGGCCGGCGGCGACGGATTGTGCGTCAAGTGCCGTTTCAAGATGAACACGCAGAATAACAAAGATGTGGAGAGCGACCTTGAGATCCTGTTGCCGGAAGGACGGTATGTCGGTAAGGCGAGGAACGGAATTCCGAACGGCAAGGGCGAGCTTACCTACAACGAGCATGACTCCCGCAAGTATTACAAGGGCGAGTTCAAGGACGGTATGCGTCACGGCAAGGGCAAGCTTGTCTTCCGCAATGAGGCGTACTATGACGGCGAGTGGGTCAACGACAAGTACGAAGGCTACGGCGAGGAGTCTCTGCCCGGCGGCAATGAGCTGGAGGGCTATTACACGGCGGGACGCCTCACGAGCGGACACGTTTATTTTGGGGATGGACGCGAGTACGAGGGCGAGTGGAGCGACGATATGCCCAACGGTATGGGCAAGATGTACTGGCGCGACGGACATGCGGAGGAAGGCTACTGGGTAAACGGCATCTGCGCATTCCCGGAGCAGCCTACCGAGGAGCAGATCGCTGCATTCCTTGCAGAACAGGAGCAGCGCTCGCTGGATGAGAATCCGATCGAGGACGAGGCGGATCTCGCATGGCGCCAGCAGAACACGGAGACGCCGCCGGATGAGGCGACGGACAGCATTTGGAACGCGCTCGCGAAGGAGGAACTCGCGGCAGCAGAGGAAGACGAGTCGGCGCCGCTTCTGTTTGACGGAATGGAAGACTCGCCGAATGTATTGAAGAAGAGCTCACAGCGTGCGGAGCCCACGAAAAAATCGGTTGCGAGACCGGTGTTCCGCGGGAACGGATTTGACGGAGCGGACGTAAACGGGGACCTCGAGGACGAGGCGGACGCTCTCGCAAAGCGCATGGCGGAAGCCGCTGCGCAGACGCTGGTTGTGCTGGATGACAGTGTTTCGGACATCGACTTAAGCGGCGGGGACAACGCAGCAGCGGCAGCTGAGGAGGCTGCGGCGGAGGTTGCGGAGACCGCAGGGGAGATGGCTGAGAACGCTACGGAGAAGGTTGACAGCGAAGGGGACAGCGAAATGATTGAATCGAGTTTTGTGGATACGTCGGATGACAGAAAAGACAACGCGAATTCGGCGATTTTGAGCGGCATGTACCAGAGCATCGGCAAGCCGATCCCGGAGGATCAGCGCGAGAAGAAGGTCGAGGAGCCGAAGGTTTCCGAGAAGACGCTGGAAGACCGCGCGATGCAGAGCTATTTTGCGAAGCTCGGCATGACGGCCCCGGCTGAGGCTGCGGAAGAGGCCGCTGCGGCTGCGGAGAACGCAGTTGAGGCAGTTGCAGAGGCAGCGACGACAGCAGCGGAAAATGTTGCGGAAGCAGCGGAGACGGCTGCAGAGGCTGCCGTGGAAGAAGCGGCGGCTGAGGAAGAGCACAAGCCTTACGATCCTGTTACGCGCACCGGTTACCATGAGGAGACCTACGCGAACGGCGAGCGCTACATCGGCGATTTCGTCGACGGCAAGCGCCACGGCAACGGCCGCATGGAGTATCAGAACGGCGATGTTTACGTCGGCGGCTACAACATGGGAAAGCGCCACGGCGAAGGCACGATGACCTATGCAGACGGTCGTGTGTACAGCGGCGAGTGGGAGAACAGCATCAAGTCCGGCCGCGGTACGTTCCGCCAGGTGAACGGCGAGGAGTACATCGGAAGCTTTGCGGGCGGCACGTTCGAGGGCAACGGAACGTACTCATTTGCCAACGGTAACACCTACATCGGCAACTGGAAGGGCGGCAAGCGCGATGGCGCGGGCGTCCTGATCTACGCAAACGGCGCGAAGGAAGCGCAGGTTTGGGAAGGCGGCAAGAAGGTATTTGCCGAGATCGTAGAGGATCCGATCCCCGTTCAGGAGACGGTTGAGAACGCGGCCGAGGAAACAGCACAGGCGGCAGAGACAGTAGCTGAGAATGCAGAGCAGGCCGTTGAGACTGTTGCACAGGCAGCGGAGACGGTTGCCGAGGATGCAGCGAAGGCGGTTGAGGCTGTTGCAGAGGCTGTGGAAGAGAAGACGGAGGCTGTGGCGGAAACTGTCACGGAAGCCGTTGAGACTGCAGTTGAGAACGCGGAGACCGCAGCGGAAACTGTTGTGGAGAACGCGGAAGCGGCAGCAGAGAACGTGGAAGCGGCAGCGGAGAATGTAGAAGCAGCTGCAGAGAACGTGGAAGCGGCAGCAGAGAACGTGGAAGAGGCAGCCGAGGAGTCAGCACCCGTTGAGGAAGCGGCTCCGGCACCGGTAATCCCGGCACGCGAGACGAAGAGCATCAACTACAAGAGCGGCAATCGCTACGAGGGCGAGGTTGACGACAAGAATATGCCTCACGGCTCGGGCGTGTTCACATACACGAACGGCAGCAGCTACGAGGGCGAGTTCGAGCACGGCGTGCGCGAAGGCTACGGCGTGTTCCGCTGGTCGACCGGCGACAGCTACGAGGGCGGCTGGAAGAACGACAAGCGTCACGGCGAGGGCGTCATGAAGTATGCGAACGGCCGCGTGCGCAAGGGTCGCTTCGAGAACAACGAGTACGTAGGAATTTAAGATTACCAAAGATACGGCGCGCCGATCAGGGCGCGCCGTTGCAAAATACGGAAGTGTTGGGAACGTAAGGATGAGGAAAAACGCTAGACAAGTCATGCTGGGGACGGTCATCATCGCACTGTTGATGGCTGTCCTTTTGTGCGCTTGCGGGAAGGAGCAGCCGGAGTACCGCGACGGTCGTCCGACACCGGGTGGTGGCGCGACGCTGACAGCAGCTGCGACTTCGACCTCAACGCCGACGCCGAGTCCGACCAATACGCCGACTCCGACACCGACGCCGATCCGCGCGCCTGAGGAGTATGACATTGCAAAGCTGTATCCCACCATGTACCGTGATACGATCTACAGGATCCCGCTCGACGAGTATATGCAAGGGTACTCCATCGCGTCCGTACAGACCAACAACGGCTTTGTCCTGATCATGACGATGATCGATACGGAATATACTCCCCCTGAGGGAGTGGAGCTTTCGTACGGCCGCTACATCCTGTTCCACATCGGTGTTCCGGACATCGTGTGTACGGCGGAATTCGGTGACACGGAAGGGTATTCGCCGATCCTGCTCGGCGACGGCCGTGTGGTCAGCCGCGACATGATGAACGGCAACGTGCGCGAGTACGATGTGAACCTGCAGGTGGTGAGGTCATTTTACGTGGAAGGCTCCGTCATCGGCGTCGCGGAGGACGACTCGCTCTACGCGGTGAGCTATGATGAAAACGGAAGAGAAAAAACGTTGTTCCGCTACTCCTACGAGGGGGAGAAGTCAGGCGAATATGAGCTGAACGGACTTCGCATCCACTCGTATCTGTACACGGAGGAGAGCGGACGGCTCGTTTTCTCGGCGCACCGGAGAGACTACACCGACTACCGCCTGACGCTGGATCCGGCCACCGGAGAGTTCGTCCCGCTTGACGGAGTGCACCTGGAGCGCGGATGCTACGCGGACATGCTTGAGTACTCTGACGAGGACGGGGACTGGGTGTTCGGCGGCTTCGACCAGGAGGGCGACATCTATAGCATTCCGAAGCTCGGCAAACAGGAGTATGTCGAGTCCTGCGTCGGGGGACGCTTCTCGACGGCGGAATGGACATTTGACGATGACGATTATGACAACTTCGATGTGGTGTACCGCGCCTACGACATACAGACGCTTCAGCTGCTCGGGACGCTCAGCTCGAAGGAGCTCAAGGACCACACATTTTTCGGAAACACAAAGCTGACGGACCGCGGATACGTGCTTTTGTACGTAAACCGAATCGGCGGCTGCGATCTGTTGTTGTGGGACGCGACGGCGGAGAAGGCGCAGGTCGTGGAAGGCTCGAAGGTCGTTTCCCCGAGCGAGGACGTGATCGAGCTGCGGAACATGGCGCAGAAGATCTACGAGCGATTCCATGTGAAGGTATACTTTGAGGAGGTCGACCTGCAGACGTCCACCTTCAGCAGCTACCGCCTGGTACCGTGCACGGAAAGCGCGACGATCATGCGGATGATGCAGGAATTTTACGAGTCGCTTGCGGAGTTCCCGGACGGTTTCTGGACGGAGATCTTGGTGGACGGCGATAAGGAGTGCTTGCGGTTCTTCATCTGCAAGAAGTTTGACCGCATCGGAACGAATATGATCGCGAGTGCGGCGGCACTCACGAGCGCGAGCGGCGACGAGATCCTCATGGCGTACGCGACGGACTGCGAGGACCAGTTCAAGGAGACGATCGTGCATGAGGCGATGCACATGATGGAGCCGCGGATCGAGGCGTACTGCAACGAGAACGGGCTGGATTTCGTCGGATACTGGGACAAGGAACTGAACTCGGACAAGTATCCGTATTTCAACGCCTACACGGACAAGAAGGGCAACGACCTGATCGATTACGGCGGTACGTACACGCGGAAGCCGAGCACGGCGTATTTCATCGATTCCTACTCGCGAACCTACGCGAAGGAGGACCGCGCCCGCGTCCTGGAGAACTTGTACCAGGGCAACAATTACTATTTCCGCGACAGCAAATACCTGCGCGCGAAGGCGGAGAACCTGTGCGCGATGATCCGGGCGGCGTTTCCGAGCATTCGCAACAGCGAAGCGGAGATGCCATGGGAGCGCTACATCGGTATCGTCGACGTGGAGACATACCTTGCAAAGTACCGTGTCAAAGGCGACCGCGATGAGAGCGTGACGCGCGAAAACGACGGCGAGAATCCCTGAGAGAATTTTTCGGAAAATGAAACACAAAAGCCTCCGATCGGCGAAACCGACCGGAGGCTTGTTTTTTGTCTGTGATTGCTATCGGTGTCGCCTGCGGCGCGATCAGCTCTGTTCCGGCGGAAGCTCCGCCTCAATGCCGCGCGCAACATCGTACAGATACTGGTTGTAGCGCATGACGGTCGCGTAGGTGTCGCGGATGACCTGCTCGATCAGCTCGGGAGAGATCAGGCTCTTCTTGTACGGGACCGCAATGCGGTACACCGTGATGCCCTTGTCCGGCGAAAAATCAAACGTAGCGCCGTACATGCGGTCGTAGTTCAGCGAGCAGATGCGGGTCGCGTAAGCCGCGCGCTTGTCCTCGTCGACGGTGAACGCCAGCTTGGAGTAGAGCGTCATCAGCTGCGAGCTCGGATGAAGCGAGAATTTGAACAGAACCTCGAACGGTTCGCCGTCCACGCTGAACGTGATCTTGTAGCCATCATCGTCGCATGTGTAATGCTCCACAATGCCCGAGACCACCTTCTTCAGCGTGCTGTAAAAACGTTTGGAATCCAGTTCCTCCTGGGAAGTAGCCATAGTTGTTCACCTCGTGGTTATTGATCAGATAAAGCCGAGCGTGTGTTTGGTCATCAGGCGCTCGGAGAATTCGCGCTCGGAAGCGGCCTGGCGGAAGTCCTCGGACGAGATGCGGACCGTCTCCAGTCCCGCGATCTGTGAGCGGACAGCAGCCTTGGACCACGTGCGCTCATAGAGGTTGCGCACAAAACGCGCATTTGCAAAATCCTGTGAATCCATGTAGTCCTGGTCAAGCGACTGGAAGAAGTTCGAGACCGTCTGCTCCAGGTCGTTTTCATACTTAAAGTGCTTCTTCACCATCAGCATGAAGATGTCCGTCAGCTGTTGCTTCGAATAGCTCGGAAAATCAATCTGGAACGGCATGCGGGAGCGAAGTCCTGCGTTGCCCTCCATCAGCTTGTCCATGTCGTCCTTATAGCCTGCCATGATCACGACCATATCGTCGCGGTGATTCTCCATCTCGGAGATCAGTGTCGCAAGCGCTTCCTTGCCGTAGTCAGAGTTGCTCTCACCGCTGTAGAGGGCGTACGCCTCATCGATGAAGAGAACCGAGCCGTAGGCGTCGCGGCAGATGGACGCGGTCTTCGGGGCCGTCTGGCCGACGTACTCGCCGCACAGGTCGCGAGACATGTACTCGAAGAAATAACCGTTGCGGAGGATACCATTTTCCGCAAAAATGCGTCCGAGGATGCGGGCCACGGTCGTCTTGCCGGTTCCGGGAGGGCCTGTGAAGCGCATGTGCAGCGTCGGACGGTCGAGCGAGCTGTCCTTGAGGGAGTATTTTACCTGCGAGACGATCTCGCGGATGCGCTCGGTGATGGCCTCCATACCGATCAGTTCGGCGAGCTCGTCGAAACCGGAGCGCTTGGTTTCCTCGTAGGTCGCGGACAGAGACAGAATGTCGGCCTTCGTGATGATTTTCGGCTCTGCTGCGGAAGTTTTTTTCGCGGTTCCTTCGGACTCCGCAGGAGTCTCGGCAGCGGCAGCCTCAGTGGTCTCAGCAGAAGCCTCGACAGCAGCCTCAGTTGTCTGCGGCGCAGCGGCCTCGGCAGCGGCGTCGGCAAGGTGTTTCAGCCACAGCATCTCACAAACGATCTTGCGCACGGACTGCATTCCGTAGAAGCGGCCGTCGCTTTTCTCCTCGGCAACGCGGGAGAAGAATACGTCCCAGGCGTCGTCCGCGACGGTGAACGAGTAGTCGCGAAGCGCGAGGATCGCGCCCTGCTTGAGCTGTTCGTTCGTGTACGGCGGAACGGTGATCGTGCGGAGAAAGAGAATGTCACTGATCGCGTCGGCGATCGACTTTAAGGCGTTCGGCTCGATGTAGGAGACGCGGAACGCAAAGATGTAATCGCTCTCAAGAGGCAGCAGCTGGCGAAGGAATGCCTTCAGATCGCCGATGCGCGTGCGCTCGGTGAAAGCGCGGATGTCAAAGCATACCAGACGGTTGCGGGATTCGATCTTCCCAAGGGAAGTGATGGCGTCGTAAGGGGAGGTGAAGCCGTCCTCGGTGCGCACGCCGAGCTTGATCTCCTCGACCGGCGATTCCTTGCAGAACGGGAACAGCTCAAGAGCCGTGATGAAGTCGACGAACGTGTTGAGCATCGTCGTCAGGCCGGCACCCTCGTTGACGGAGAAGAGATAGTTCTGATGCTGGAAACTGACCTGCGTGTTGTGCGAGCGGATCTGCGGTGCAACGCGCGAGATCTCGCAGCAGAGCTTCTTGAACTCGTCCCAGCCGATCAGGTTGTCGAAATAGGTGAGAGGTGAGCCGTCGCATTCACCGGCAGCGGCGGTCATTGCGAGCATCACCTCGGGATAGACGTAGTAAACCGAGTTCGCGGACTCGTGGAACTGGCGGCCTTCCTCGAGCGAGAACTCCTGCTGCAGCATCGAGTTGATCTGTGAAGCGGTCTGTTCCACCGCGCCCGAGTCGAGGGAAAATGTGAGGAGAGCGTAGTCTTCCTGCTCCACCGTAAGGCTGTCGCCGAACAGCGCGAGAAGCTTGTCCCGGATCGTATCTACGGGCAGTTTCTCCGCGTCTCTCTGGTTCAAAATCCAGTTCTGGTCAAATTCAATCTTGCCGTCAAGCATATGGACCGCACCTCCGCGAAAACATTTCGTCCCATTATATCATATATACAGGGGAAAGACAAACGGATTTCGTCTATTTACTTCCACGGGGCAGCGTGGTAAAATAACACGTATCGCGGGAGGACCGCGACGAAAATGAAAGGGTAAGGTGAAACACAATGATCAATTCCATGATTCTCGATCTCAACAGAAACGGTTCCGCCATCCGCGCGATGTTTGAGGAAGGCGCGAAGATGGCGAAGGAGTTCGGACGAGAGAACGTCTACGACTACAGCCTCGGCAACCCGAGCGTAGTTCCGCCCGCGGAGATCCGCGAGACGCTTCTCGACATTATCGCCCACGAGGACGAGAACGTGCTGCACGGATATATGAACAATGCGGGCTTTGAGGATGTCCGCACCGCGATCGCCGAGCATCTCAACAAGGAGTTCGGCACCGCATTTTCCGCGAAAAATATTCTGATGACGGTCGGTGCTGCCGGCGGCTTGAACGTTATCCTGAAGACGCTCGTTAACCCGGGCGATGAGGTCATCACGTTCGCTCCGTTCTTCGGCGAGTACCGCAACTACGTTCGCAACGTGGACGGCGTACTCGTGACGGCCGCGACCGATACCGACACGTTCATGCCGGTTCCGGAAGTGCTTGCTTCCGTGATCACACCGAAGACGAAGGCTCTCATCATCAACACGCCGAACAACCCTACGGGCGTTGTGTACCCCGAGGAGATGATCAAAAAGATCGCTGAGGTTCTGTGCGCGAAGGAGAAGGAGTACGGGACGAGCATCTACATGATCGCGGACGAGCCGTACCGTGAGCTCGTGTATGACGGAGTCACCGTGCCGTATCTTACGAAATACTACCACAACACCGTTGTGGGTTACTCTTACAGCAAGTCGCTCTCGCTTCCCGGCGAGCGCATCGGTTATCTGGTGCTGCCGGACGAGCTTGATGACGCCGACGAGATCATCCCGGGCGCTACGGCGGCAAACCGCGTGCTCGGTTTCGTCAACGCGCCGTCGCTGATTCAGAAGGCAGTAGGACGCTGCCAGGACGCGAAGGTGGATGTGGAGATCTACAATAGAAACCGCGAGCTTCTCTACGGAAAGCTCACCGAGTACGGCTTCTCCTGCATCAAGCCGCAGGGCGCGTTCTACCTGTTTGTGAAGGCTCCGGACGGAGACGACAAGGCGTTTGTCGCAGCGGCGAAGAAGCACCGCATCCTCATGGTAGCAGGCACGGGCTTCGGCGGTCCGGGCTATGTGAGACTTGCATACTGCGTATCGTACGACATGATCGAGCGCTCGCTCCCGGGCTTCAAGGCGCTCGCGGAGGAGTACGGCCTGAAGTAAGGCAACGAAAGGAAGAATTATGGCAACATGGCAGGATAACGTGCGCCGCGTAGCCCCCTATGTTCCGGGGGAGCAACCGCAGCGTCCCGTGATCAAATTAAATACAAACGAAAATCCCTATCCGCCGTCGCCGGCAGCGGCAGCGGCCGTGAGGGAATTTAACAGCGATATGTCTCGCAAATATCCCGACCCTTCGGCGACGGAGCTTGTGACCGCGATCGCCGATGTGTACGGCGTGGACAAGGACCAGGTGTTCGTCGGCGTCGGCTCGGACGACGTTCTCGGAATGTCGTTCCTCACATTTTTCAACGGAGACAAGCCGATCCTGTTCCCCGACGTGACGTACTCATTTTACGACGTATGGGCTGAGCTGTACCGGATCCCGTACCGCATGATCCCGCTCGACGAGAATTTCCGGATCCGTCCTGAGGATTACATGGTGGAAAATGGCGGTATCGTTATCGCTAATCCGAACGCGCCGACTTCAATTGCAATGTCGCAGAAAGACATTCGCCGTATTCTGGATGCGAACCGCGACGTGACCGTGATCGTCGACGAGGCGTATGTCGACTTCGGCGGCGAGAGCTGCCTTCCGCTCCTTGCGGAGTATGACAACCTCCTCGTCGTGCAGACATATTCGAAGTCGCGCAGCATGGCGGGAAGCCGCATCGGCTTTGCCATCGGAAGCAAAGAGATGATCAAGGCGCTCTCGGACATCAAATTCGCATATAACTCGTACACGATGGACCATGTGACGATCCGCGCGGGCGCCGCTTCCATGCGTGATACCGAGTACTGGAAGAAGACGGTCGCGAAGGTAGTCGCAACGCGCGAAAAGTTCCTTCCGAAGCTGCAGGAACTCGGCTTTACGGTGCTCCCGTCGTCGACGAACTTTTATTTTGCGTCGCACGGGACGGTGCCGGCCGATGTGATCTTCGAGGAGCTGAAGAAGAGAGATATCTTCGTGCGCCACTGGAAGAAACCGCGCATCGACAACTGGCTTCGCATCACGGTGGGAACCGATGAGGAGATGGACGCGCTGATCGCGGCGCTTAAGGAAATCATACGATGAACCGAAGGAACTATCAAAAGGAATTGGAGGACATGCTCGCCCGGATCGACGCGGACGGGCATGTCCCTTCGTTGCTTTTACACGCCTGTTGTGCGCCGTGCAGCAGCTACTGTCTGACGGTTTTGGCGGAGCATTTTCATGTGACGGTGTTCTACTATAACCCGAATATCACTGAGGCAGCGGAGTTTGACAAGCGCGCGGAAGAGCTCAGGAGGCTTGTGCGCGAGCTGCCGGTGAAGCACCCCGTGACCGTCGTGGTGCCGGAGTATAAACCGGAGGAGTTCTACGAGATCGCGAAGGGGCTGGAGCAGGAGCCGGAGCGCGGAAAGCGTTGCGAGGCGTGTTTTAGGCTTCGCCTGTCGCACGCGGCGAAGGCAGCGGCGGAGATGGGAGCGGAGTATTTTGCGACGACGCTCACGATCAGTCCGCAGAAGGACGCAGAGCTTCTTAACCGCATCGGCGAGGAGGCAGCGGCGGAGCTTGTCGGAATGTTGACTGCTGTTGACAGCGAAGAGAAAACCGAAGACAGCAGCCTTCCGAGATACCTGGCCACTGACTTCAAGAAGAAGGGCGGCTATCTGGAATCGGTGCGTCTCTCGGAGGTGTACGGACTGTACCGCCAGAACTACTGCGGCTGTGTGTACTCCAAGCGCGACGCGATCGCGCGGGAGAGAAATGAGCAGCGTACGGGCGGTTGACGGCAGTTACAGAAAAATCAAACACGAAAAGCAGATGAGGTCACCGGCAGCGGCGGCCTCATTATTTTTCAAAAAATGAAAAGAAATTATTGACAAACGATAATTCGAATGGTAAGTTATTATCGTAAAACAATAATTTGCACTATGGAGGTGCCTATGAAAGTATTGGGATTTCCGTTTCGCCAAGTGGGGGAACTGCTGCGAAACATGTCGCTGTCCGGAACATCAGGCAATGTATGTGCGTGGGGGATATACGTGATCCTGTGCCTGATCCCGGTCGCTGTGCTCATTGCACTGATCGCCCGCAAGAAGGCGAAAAAGATTGATTTCTGTCTGATCCCGATCGCGATCGCGGAGGCGGCAGCGCTCTATCTGTCCGTCAACCCGCTGTTGATCGGAGACTGGGACATGTACACGAAGCCGCTGGTGGACGCGGATATGAGGATCGCAACCATCGGAGCGTCGTTTTACTCGCTTTTGATGTGCTACCTTGTTCTTCGGTTCTGCATCAAGCTGCTTAAAGGCTCGAGGGAGGAGACGTTCCGCCAGATCGTTCGCCTGTGCGTGCTCGCGTTTGTTGCGATCCTGGTGTTTGCCGTCTTCGACGTGATCGAGTTTGCGGACACCGTGAAGAAGATGCCGAAGACGGACACGGCGGACCGGGCGTTCGCTGTATGGAAGGGAACATTTTCCGCGATCACGCAGCTCGGACTGGCGGTCACGCTGCTTCTCACAGGACTCATCGTTCGTCGCTACCGGATCGATGGTGCAACCGAGGCGAACGAGAAGAGAGTGCGCAAGTTCACGGTGTTCTGCATCGTCGCGATCGTCCTGTATCTGCTCGGCGTTGCGGCGTTCAACGTGGGACAGCTGCTGTGCATCAACCGGCTGCTGTCGTTTGACATCAGTCTGATCCTGCCGGTGTCGGAGCTCGTGGTGATCGCGTTCATCCCGGCGGCGCTCCACATGATGCGGGAGACGCGTGAGGTGAAGGAAGAGAATTCGTTGTACATATAGGAGAAGAGCATGGCAATCAAAGTATATTTAGAGGATGTCCTGAAGAAAAACGGGATGACGTCCAAGGAACTGTGCGCCATGATCGGTATCACGGAGGCCAACCTCTCGATCCTGCGAAGCGGGAAGGCCAAGGGCGTGCGGTTTGAGACGATCAACAAGATCTGTTACTATCTGCAGTGCGATGTGGGTGACATTTTGAAATTTGACGGGGAGTTGAACAATGAAGAAGACGATTAGTTTATTTGTGTTACTGGTACTTGTGTGCGGCTTGTGTGGATGCAATGGAAGCTTGGCGGTACGGTCGGTGGATACGGAGGAAGAGGGCAATATCCCGATCGGGATCTGCTTCATCAAACTTACCGAGGAGGAGTTCAACGGTACCTGGGACGATAATGTCAAGGACTTCGCCTGGGATGATGATGCCAAGGTCGAGGCGTTCGGCGCACGGAGCAATGATGAGCTGCTGATCCCGGTGGTGGACGGAAAGAAGGATTTTACGAATATTACGACAAGTGACAAGCGCAAGGTCTACATGAGCGCAATGTACATCGAACCGGACACCAACACCTCGCACGGATATTTTTCAAGGCGTGTCGTATTTTCCGGAGGCTTGTACGGCAGCAGCGTAACGTTCAACACCAAAAACCTGTACGGAGAGGACGCCTTCGCAGGAAACGAGTTCGACTATACGAAAAAGCCCGAGCAGACAATCGAGACATCAACGCTTGAGGCGACCGGTTACACAAACTGCGATGGCGGGGCTTACTATATGTTCTACATAGTGTATGAACGGTCGGACGGAACACTTTACATAAAGCATGAGGGCATGGGCACCGAGTACTTCAGCGGGCAGTCCATGTCTCTGCACAAGGTACTGACAAGCGATGTCTCCTGGGAGGGCGACGATGAATCACTCAAGAATGTTGATGTGACGGTTACGATCGAAGCGAGGCCAAAGGACATGAGCTATGAGCTCAGCTGGCTGGACGCGGACAACAATCCGGTCGGCGGGAAGATTGCCTGGACTATGTCGGATGAGAAGATCCCGGAGTTGACGCCGCCCGCCGGCGCTGCGTGGGTATTGCTGCATGAGACCGGGACCGGCCGCGACAACAATACCGTATATAAACTGGATGAGGTCCGTGGAGGAGCATCGTCGATCCGGGTCGTCATGGACAGCGGGAGTGAGTTGTTTCAGATTACCAATATAACAATTCCGTAAGATGTTAATAATTTGTTAAATTTGATATCAAACTATGGTAAATTACGCTTACGTGTGATATACTGCAGGAAATCGAAAGGAGGAACGTGAACGGCGAGTGGCCGGGCACGTGCAAAAAGCATATGATTAAGTCTTTACTTTTCGGAATTTCCGGTGGCAATGTGGTCATTGTTGCAGTTGCAGCTGTTGTACTGATCATTTTACTCTGGTATATCGGAACCCTGAACGGACTTCGCCAGACGAAGGTGAAGATCCAGGAAGCGGTTTCCGGAATTGATGTAGCGCTCACGAAGCGTTACGATGTTCTGACCAAGATGGTCGATGTTGCAAAGTCCTATGCGACGTTTGAGAAGGCCACGATCCTCGAGGCGATCAAGCTTCGCAGCGGCATGAGCATGAGCGAGAGAAACAAGGCAGCTGCTTCGATGGAGCAGGCTGCGAGAGAGTTGAATTTCCTCGCTGAGAACTATCCTCAGCTGCACTCGAATGAGAACTTCCGTCAGCTGCAGGTAGCGATCATGGACGTGGAAGAGCATCTTCAGGGCGCTCGCAGAGCATACAACAGCAATGTTTCCCTGTTGAACCGCAAGATCGTGACGTTCCCTACCAGCATTGTTGCAGGTATGAGCGGCATTCACGCAGAGGAGTTCTTCGAGGCAGAGTCGCATAAGCGCGAGGATGTCGACGTCAAGATCACCATCTGAGATCGTGTGTAAAGAAGTAGATTGTTACTGTGCGTGCCGGGGAGCAATCTCCGGCACGACGCATGAAAGGATATGTT
Source organism: Lachnospiraceae bacterium (assembly GCA_017551165.1). GTDB lineage: Bacteria > Bacillota > Clostridia > Lachnospirales > Lachnospiraceae > ISDg. The sequence goes on along the minus strand of JAFZMO010000030.1, from coordinate 34,445 downwards.
ACGATGTATACCACCTCATGGGCAGATGTTGAGCAGAAGCAAAACAGTGCCCGCCTCTGGGCGCTGATCGCGATCGCTCTTACTGCGTTCGGAGTTATTTACGGTTTCTATACCATCATGCAGACCGGCAAGCCGTTTGTAATGTTGCTGTTGCTGGTCCCCGCAGGAATTTTCTGGGTTTTGTTCTGCCGTTGCAACAAGGCTTATCGGAAGGCGTATAAGAGCGTTGTTGTGGACCAGGCGGCGCAGGGAATGTTTGACCGCTATGTGTACACTCCCGATGCAGGCTTCGACAGCGATGAGATCCGCGCGACGGGCATCATGAGCATGGGCAACCGGTACAACAGTGAGGACCTCATCGAGGGTGCCTACAAGGGCGTCTCATTCAAGAGAGCCGACATGTACATTGCTCACTACCACAGCAACGGCAAGAGCAGCTACACGGTCGTGTATCTGCGCGGCACCTGGCTCACGTTCACGTACAACAAAAACTTCATCTCCGACCTGCAGATCATGTCGAAGGGCTTCGGTTATTCGAACAAGAAGACCAGCCGTCTGTTTACCTTAAAGGAGGAGCGCAGACATAAATTTGAGACGGAAAATGAGGAGTTCAACGCGCAGTTTACGTGCACCTGCCAGAACGACGCAGAGGCATTCTACCTGCTGACGCCGCACGTGATGCAGATGCTTATGCTCCTAAAATCCGAGTTCGGATGTGAATTCATGGTCGGATTTGTGCAGAATCGGTTGCATTTTGCGATCAATTCGGGTAATAATAATATGGAGCCGCCTCTGTTTTCGAGCACGAGCAAAGAGGCTGAGGTCGAGAAGACCCGCCGCGAGCTCAAGATCATCACGAACATTGTGGACTCCTTGGCTATCGATCGGAAAATATTTGCGGAATAATGTGCGAAATTGGGAAAGTGTTTGACGGCGACCGGGCGCGGTTGCCTGCAACAGTGGGAGGAAGAAAAGATGGACAATGGTTTGCAGGAATTATTGGACCTTGGAAACCGGATTAAGAGGCGCGACCGGATCAGTATCCTGGTCGGTATTGCCGGCGTTGTGACGGCGATCCTTTTGTTCGGAACTCCGTATTTTGTCATCGGCATCGGCGTTTGCATCGCGGCAGTCATCCTCATGATCGTCACGAACGCGGGCCTCGGCAAGAAGTACCGCGAGATGTACAAGGGAACGCTGGTGGACCGTGTTGCGAGGGAGTATTTTTCGGAATACCGGTACCTGCCGGACAAGGGCTTTGAGAGAAGTTATCTGAAGAGCCTCGGCATCATGCAGTTCGGCAGCGACTACACCAGCGAGGACACGCTGCAGGGCGTGTACAACGGTGTGGAGTTCACCAGATCGGACGTGTATATCGCGGACACGACCACCGACTCGGACGGCAACAGCTCGACGACGGTGTATTTCCGCGGACAGTGGCTGGAGATCAAGCCGAACAAGATGTTCAACACGGATTTGCAGATCATTCAGAAGGGCTTCGGGTTCACAAACCGCAGGAAGAGCATCTTCACGCGCAAGCAGGAACGCCGCCATGTGCTTGAGACCGAGGACGTAGCGTTCAACAAGAGCTTCCAGTGCATGTGCCAGAACGACGCGGAGGCGTTCTATCTGCTGACGCCGCAGCTGATGCAGTCGATCCTGAAGCTCTCGGAAGTGCTTCCGTACAAAATGATGATCGCATATGTCGACAACACGTTGCATGTGCTCGTGGACACGCACCGCGACTCGATGGAGCCGTCGTCGCCGAAGAACGGCAACTTCGACCGTCAGATCGCAGACCTGCGCCAGGACATGGAGATCATCGTGAGCGTGATCACGGGGCTTCTCGTGGACCGCAACCTCTATCAGGCGAACGTTGTCGGAATGCAGTGATTGCAGGCTGAGAATGGAGAATATTGCAAGTTAAGTTTTATATGATTTCGGAAAATGATCAAGGCGTTATGTCTTCGGGTGAGGACATAACGCCTTGCTTGTCGTGTTGTTGTGATCATTTTACGAGTTCGCGCAACAATGCGGCCGCGACATCGCCCGCGGCACGGCTGCCGGAGCCGCCGTGCTCGATGTAGACGACGAACGCGTAGGGCATATCGGGATCGGTCGTGAAGCCGGCGAACCAGCAGTTGGAAGCGCCGCTCGATTGCGACACGGTGCCGGATTTGGCGGCGATGTTGCACGGGAAGCGGTCCTTGCCGTAGGTGAGGCGGACATCCTCAGAGAGAGCCTTGCGAAGGTACTCTGCGGTGGAGGCTTCCATGAGCTTGTCCGACATGACTGCTTCGGGCTTTCGCAGCGTCTTGCCGGAGCTGTCGCGGACCTCGAGCACGGTGTTGGGAACCGCGGCCTTTCCGCCGCCTGCGATCGCGCCGTAGTAGACGAGAAGGCTGCAGGGATTGACCTGATCATGGTAGAGACCGACGCCGGCGTAGCCGAGACGGTAGTCCGCGATGCCCGTGATCTCAAACGTGCCGCGCGCGGTGCTGATGTTGCCGACGCGGTAGGATTTGGTGAGTCCGCATTTTTGGATGAACTCCGAGACGGTCTCGCCGCCCAGCGTAACCGCGAGAGAAGCGTACGCACAGTTGCAGGAGTTCGCGAGCGTCTCCGTGAGCGATTGCTTTCCGTGGACCTTCGGACAGTTGACATAGCCGTCCGCAAAGCTGATCGTGCCCTTGCAGTTGAAGATGCTGTCCGCGAGCGGACCGGTCTGCGCGGGATCCCAGTCGGATGCCTGCATGGTCTCGAGTGCCGCCTGCAGGATGACGGGCTTCATCACCGAGCCGGGCGTCGCCGTCGTGGAGAAGAAGCGGTTTAAGTAGGCGCCGCTGTAGTCGCGGTTATCCTCGAGATCTTCGGGGATGTTCATCGGATCGTAGGTCGGTGTCGAAACGATGGCGAGGATCTCACCGGTTTGGTAATTGTACAGGCACACGGTGCCGTTTTTGCCGTCGAGAGCGCGGTACGCCGCGGCGGTCAGCTTGGCGTCCAGCGTGAGCACGACCGTGTTGCCGGCCTCGTCGACCGAGGCGATCCCCTGCATCGCGCTGAACGAGACGAGGTCGTTTCGCATCGTTGCGAGCGTCGAGGTACCGATCTTGTTGTACGGGTCGCCGACGACGTGCAGCGTGGCCTTGCGGATGTCCGCATCGCCGTTATAGAGGCGCGTGCCGTCGCTCACATAGGAGAGCGTCACGCCGTTTCGATCGACCACGGTGCCCGTGAGGAGCACGTAGTCGGATGAGTACAGATGCCGGTTGTAGGACGTGAGGAACCAGTCCGAGGCGTTGCGCCGGTACGCATTCATCAGGTACAGGATACCTGCCAGAAAGAGTGCGAGCACAACGGAACAGATGCCGATGCGGGAGCGGATTTTTCTCATTCTTCGTCACCTCCCTCATCGTCGTCAACGTCCCAGTCCTCCTCACCCTCCATCGCGGAGACATCGCGCAGGCGACGCCGCTGAGCGCGGTCGGTGCTGCGGTATACGAAGCTTGCGCCGGGGCGGGTGTCGGCAGCCTTCAGGAAGGCGAGCAGACCCCAGGAGAGGAACATCGAGGAACCGCCGTTCGAGACGAACGGGAACGTCACGCCCGTGAGCGGCAGAATATCGGTGCAGCCGAACACGTTGAGCGCGGTCTGGAAGATCAGCATCGTCGTCGCGGAGCACGCCGCGATCATGTAGAAGGACGAGCGGCACGACATGGCGGTGCGGATGGCAAATGCGGACAGCGCGATGATGCACAAAACCGCAAGGATCGCGGCGATCAGGCCCCATTCCTCACAGATGATGCCGAACACAAGGTCCGTGTCCGATGCGACGACGCGCTTCAGAAAACCGCCGCCCGGAGCCGTTCCGAACAGGCCGCCCGAGGCGATCGCCGTGAGCGTGCGCGCCTGCTGGTAGCCGCCCTCGGAGGCGTACTCCATCGCATGTCTCCATGTGGAAAATCTGGCCCAGATGTACGGCTTGGCGGCCAGCACCAATGAGCCGGCCGACACGGCGCCGCCGAGCATGAGAAGCAGTGTCGCAAAATCGCCCGAGCGCAGGAACGAGATCACAAGGAACGTCACAAAGAAGATGGCGGCCGTGCCGAAGTCGTTCATGAGCGCGAGGCTTAGGATGATCGAAAATGAGAGCGCGAGGAACAGTCCCAGGTTGCGCTTTCGAAACAGACGGTCAAGCGTCGCGGAGCCCGCGAAGATATAACAGAGCTTGGCGAGCTCGGAGGGCTGGAAACTGAAGCCGGCGATGCGGATCCAGTTTGTCGCGCCGTTCTTGAAGCTTCCGAGCAGAAGCGTGATTGCCATCAGCGCGAGCGCGAGCGCGGCCATGATCCAGCGGTAGCGCCGGATCCGGTCGAGGTCCGCCAAGAGGCGTCCGATGACAAGCATCAGGATGATGCCGAGAGGGATCGACAGCAGCTGCTTCGGAAGCAGCGTCCAGTTGCACGTCGCCGTCACGGACAGACAGATGGAATTCAGATAAAATGCAATGATCTCCAGCTCGAAACCGCTGACGCGGAACAGCTTCATGACCGAAAAATAGACCCACATCAGGAGAGTGAACCCGACAAACACGGACACGATGTTGAATGTGGCCTGAGCATTTTTCGCAATGACGAGCTGAATGCAGAGAAGCGCCTGCATGATGGACAGAAGGATCAGCGCCGTCCACGGCGGGAGCGGCCGGACACCGCGGCGCACGCGCAGCACGGCTGCCTCCTCGGAGGAGTGCACCGGCTGGAACACGGTCTCGACCGAGCCGAAGCGGATGCGGTCGCCGTAGTGAAGCGGATAGCCGTCGGTCACCTCCTGGTCGTTGACGTAGGTGCCGGTCTTGGAATCGATGTCGTAGATCACCCACTCATCGTGGCCGTTGCCCGAGATCGTCGCATGAATGCGGTCGACGGACTTGTCGTTCAGCACGATGTCCGCGGAGTTCGAGCGCCCGATCAGGGCTTCCAGATGGTTGACCGGGTAAGAAGCGCTTGCGTTCGCAAGCGTGAGACGGGCGAAAACCTCCTTGCCGCGCGGGAGCGTGAACAGGGAGAGAAACGCACCGGAGAGTATCAGCAATGAAAGTATGGGGAGTGCGATCCGGACAAGAGCAGTAAAGCTCTCCGTAAAAGCCGGCGAGCTGTCCAGAAACGTTTTGAGTGTGTTCGTTAGCGCATGCATGTCTTCCTCCCCCGATGCTCCGCAGCCATGCGCGACTGCCGCATCCTCGCCTGTATTATACCACAGGTCTTCGGAATCGGCAACCTGCCGGGGCACTGGGATGGCAGCGTGCATACGAATTGCCTCAGCGGAAGGTCCGGCGGTCACGACTCGATGCCTCACTACGCAGGCCGAAGAGTACTAGTCGGCCGTCTCGTGCTCGCATCAGGGCGCGGCGCTCGCGAACTCGCTTCGCTCAAACACACTCGCGCCTCACCCGCTCGCACTCACGCCCGTCAAGTGCTCTTCGCATGCTTCGTTGCGGCAAGCGAGTCGTGACCGCTCCTTTACGTCGGCAATCGTATGCACGCTGCACAAGCCGGGGAGGGGCAGGTTGCCGATTCGCGCCTGCGGTGAAAGCGCGAGGATGCGGCAGTCGCGCATAAAGCGCAGATTATGGCAGGAGAAGACATGACATGCCCGTAACGGAACTTTACGAGTGGAGGCGACGACTCGCGACAAGGTGCATGATCCGCAAGGGGGTCCGGCGTGGGGGGCGGCCGTCGCGCCGCCGATTCACTGCCGGGCTGAAATGTGCCACTACGCGGAAAGAAATGCAATTCCGGGGCGTCTCGCTCCGCGGCTTGAGGACAGAGTTCGATTGCCGCAGCGCAGCATGTGAAGAGTCCTTGGCGAGCGTGAGTGCAAATAGGGGCGTTGCGAGTGTGTTTGAGCGTAGCGAGTTCGCGAGCAACGCCCCTTGCCATGAGCATGTAACGGTCGCCTAGTACTCTTCAACCGCGGAGCGAGGCAACGAACTCTGTCCTCGATAACAGCCGTGGAGCGAGACAGCACGGAAGGACTGCATTTTTCCGCGTAGTGGTAAAGGCAAACTGTCAGTACAGAGCGGCGGAGCGTCGGTTGAGGGGGAAAAATGAGGAATTGGAAGAATTTTATAAAAATAGAAGTATTTTTCGCGCGTCTGTGGTATAATGACAAATAACATTTTATAAGGGGGAGTGTTTCATGGCGTCGAACATTCGGATCATGCTGGAAGAGCGGGAACATCTGATGCTCCGCGAATGCGCTGCGCATTCCGACCGTTCGCTCGGTCGGATCCGCGAGGAAGAACAGTGCGATATCCGCACGGTGTTTCAGCGCGACCGCGACAGGATCATCCATTCGAAGTCGTTCCGAAGACTGAAGGACAAGACGCAGGTCTTCCTGACGCCGGACGGTGACCATTACCGCACACGCCTGACGCATACCCTCGAGGTGGCGCAGATCGCGAGATCGATCTCCAAGGCGCTTCTTCTGAACGAGGACCTGACGGAGGCGATCGCGCTCGGACATGATCTCGGGCACACGCCGTTCGGCCATGCCGGGGAGAGAGCGCTGGACAGGGCGTGTCCGCTCGGGTTTGCGCACAATGAACAGAGCATCCGCGTCGTGTCGATCCTGGAGAAGGACGGCAAGGGGCTGAACCTGACGAGAGAGGTGCTCGACGGTATCCTCAACCATCAGACCGAGGGAAGTCCCTTCACGCTGGAGGGGCGCGTGGTGCAGCTGGCGGACAAGATGGCGTACGTCAACCACGACATCGACGATGCGATCCGCGGCCATATCATTTGCGAGGAGGATATCCCGAAGGAGCTGACCGACGTGCTCGGGCACTCGCTCAAGGAGCGTCTCAACACGCTCGTGCACGACGTCGTGATCCACAGCGGGGACAAGGACGAGATCGTTATGTCCGACCGCGTCAGAACCGCTCTGACGAAGCTTCGTGAGTACATGTTTGCAAGCGTATATACGAACCCGGTCGCGAAGGGGCAGGAGGCCAAGGCCGAGCGGCTCGTGGAGCAGTTGTACGCCTACTATAACGCCGACACGGACCGTCTTCCCGACGAATTCCGCCGCATGATCGCGGAGGGGGAGCGGAAGGAGCGCGTCGTGGCGGACTATGTTGCCGGCATGACGGACAAATTTGCCGTCATGACCTATGAAGAGCTTATGATTCCGAAAGCCTGGGGTGTGTATTGATGTATTATCCGGATTCAGTCATCGATGAAGTGCGGAGCAGAAACGACATTGTCTCTGTGGTCGGCCAGTATGTGACGCTGAAGCGTGCGGGATCCGGCTATCAGGGGCTGTGCCCGTTCCACAGCGAGAAGACGCCTTCCTTCCATGTCACGCCGTCGCGCCAGACGTACAAGTGCTTCGGCTGCCAGAAGGGCGGCAACGTCTTTACGTTTGTGATGGAGTACGAAAATGTCTCTTTCCCCGAGGCGCTTCGCATTCTCGCGGACCGCGTCGGCTACGAGCTTCCGAAGGTGGACTACTCGGAGAAGAGCGCGGAGCTTCGGAACAAGAGAGAGCGCATGCTCGCCCTGTACAAGGAGGCCGCGGAGTACTACTACCGCAAGCTTCGATCCGATGTCGGGCGCTACGGAATGGAATACTTTGTCGGTCGCGAGCTCAACGCGGAGACGATGCGGCAGTTCGGTCTCGGCTACAGCGACGGCAAGCTGTACAACGAGATCAAGGACCGCTACGAGGACGAGTTTCTGCGGGAGAGCGGACTGTTCACCTTCCGGGAAAACGGCGGTGCGGGCGACAAATTCTTCAACCGCGTTATGTTCCCGATCTTTGACAACAACGGTCGTGTGATCGCCTTCGGCGGGCGCGTGATGGGCGACGCGAAGCCCAAGTACCTGAACTCGCCGGAGTCACTCATTTTCAATAAAAGCCGCAATCTGTACCACCTGAACGCGGCGCGCAAGAGCCGGCGCGGCTACCTGATCCTGTGCGAGGGTTACATGGACGTGATCTCGCTGACGCAGGCGGGCTTCGACAATGCGATCGCGACGCTCGGCACCGCGCTCACGGAACAGCAGGCACAGATCATTGCGAGATTTACCAAGGACGTCGTTCTCACGTACGACTCGGACGGCGCCGGGCAGACGGCCATCAGCCGCGCGATCCCCATCCTCTACGGGGCGGGCATCCGGGCGCGCGTGGTCGACATGAAGCCGTACAAGGACCCCGATGAATTCATCAAGAACCTCGGCGCGGAGGAGTATGAGAAGCGCATCCGCGAGGCGAGGTCAAGCTATCGTTTTGAAATGGAATACCTGCAGACGCAGTACGGAGATATCAACAGTTCGGACAACACCGACGGCATGAACGCATTTATCGACGCCGCGGCGAGATGGATGGTCCGGCAGGAGGATGAGCTGGAGCGCGAGACCTATATGAAGGCATTTTGCGCAGACTATAAGGTCAGCTATCAGGCGTTTACGCGCAAGGTGAACACCATCGGCGCGGAGGCGGCGGGGCGCGCTGCGGCGGATGCGGCGAGAGCGCAGGCGGAGGCTGCGAGGGCCGCGGAGGTACTGGACGGAGACGGTGAGGCACAGGTCGCACCGAACGGCAAGGCAGGCAAGAGAGACGAGATCCTGAATACGCAGGACTACCTGGTTACCATTTTGGGGAGCCGCCCGAGGGCGCGGCGTGTCGTCCGCAAATATCTGTCGGTCGACGATTTTACGGGAAATGTGTACCGGGACGTCGTGAAGCGCTGCTACGAATTGCCGGAGGGTGAGACCGCGGATGTCGCGACGATCGTCAGCCGATTCGAGACAGCGGAGGAGCAGCGGCTGGCTGCCGACATGCTCTCCGATGAGATGGCGCTGCGAACGGGCGATGTGTCCAAGGCCGTCGAGGACGCCGTGATGAAGATCCACAAGCGGCGGACGGAGGAGAAGATCGCGAAGGCGAAGGAGGAAAACAATCTGAACGAGGCGTCCCGGCTGATCCGGGAGAGCCGCAAGGAGACGGAGGCGCTGCGCAGGCAGCTTCGCACAGAGGTTTACGGATGAAAGGGGTTACAACAATGGCGAAGAAGAAAGTTTCCAAGGAAGAACTGATCGAGCAGGAGGAGGAACTGCGCGAGGAGGGCGATGAGGAATTCACGGAGTCGGAAGAGGAAGAGTTTGAGCCGGATTTCATGAGCAATGTGGACGATGACATTTCCTTTGAGGGCGACGATTTTGAGGAACTCGACGTCGACCTCGGGCTCACCGATGAGGACGCACTTCTTCTGGAGGAGGCCGATGCTCCGGAGACGGAGTCGCCGGAGAAGCGCCGTGAGCGCTTTGAGCGCGTGCAGTCGAAGCTGGACGAGCTGATCGCCGCTGCGCTGGAGAAGGGCAACGAGATCGACTGGCAGGAGATCGAGGAGGCTGTGAAGGGAAGCACCGTCAACCCGGAGACGCTCGCCGACATCTACGAGTACTGCGCGGGCAAGGGCGTGACGATCATCAACGATGACGCCGGTGCGATCGAGCATTCGCTCGAGGGCGAGACGTCGGAGGATTTTGCGACCGAGGACTCCGTGCGGATGTACTTGAAGGAGATCGGTACGATACCGCTTCTGTCCGCGGAGGAGGAGATGAGCCTCGCCGAGCGCAAGGAGCAGGGCGATGAGCATGCGCGCAAGCGCCTGGCGGAAGCCAATCTTCGTCTCGTGGTCAGCATTGCCAAGAAGTATATCGGCCGCGGTATGCACCTGCAGGATCTGATCCAGGAGGGCAACCTCGGTCTTCTGAAGGCTGTCGAAAAATTCGACTACCGCAAGGGATACAAATTTTCCACATATGCGACGTGGTGGATCCGTCAGTCCATCACGCGTGCCATCGCCGACCAGGCGCGCACGATCCGCATTCCCGTGCACATGGTGGAGACGATCAACCGCGTGAACCGCATGGAGCGCCAGCTTCTGCAGGAGCTCGGACGCGAGCCGAGCATCGACGAGATCGCGGCGCGCATGAAGATGCCCGTCCGCCGTGTCGAGGAGATCATGAAGATCGCGCAGGAGCCCGTCTCGATGGAGACCCCGATCGGCGAGGAGGAGGACAGCCATCTCGGCGACTTCCTCGAGGACGACAAGACGCTGCAGCCGGAGGACGCGGCGGCGAGCTCGTTCCTTCACGAGCAGCTGATGGAAGTCATGCAGACGCTCACGGACCGCGAGCGCAAGGTGCTCATCCTGCGCTACGGCCTCAACGGCGAGGTGCCCAAGACGCTTGAGGAGGTCGGCAAGATCTTCAACGTGACGCGTGAGCGCATCCGTCAGATCGAGGCGAAGGCGATCCGCAAGCTGCACCATCCGAACCGCAGCCGCAAGCTGTATGACTATTTGAACGATTAAGACCAAGGAGTAAGCGATACAGCATGAGATTATCGAACCGGTTGCGCATGGTCGCCGATCTGGTGCCGCCCTGTGAGGCGGTGGCCGATGTCGGCTGCGACCACGCGTACCTGAGTGTGTGGCTTCTTCGCGGAGGCGTCGCGCAGTACGCATATGCGTGCGATGTGCGCGTCGGTCCGCTCGCGAAGGCAGCCGAGACCATTCGTTTCTTTCACATGCAGGAGCGCGCACAGACCGTCCTCTGCGACGGACTCGCGGGACTTCGCCCGGGCGATGCGCAGGTCATCGTGATGGCCGGCATGGGCGGAGAGCTGACGAACCGCATTCTCACGGACGGAAGCGAGTGTGCGAAGGCGGCAAAGTGCCTTGTGCTGCAGCCGCAGTCCGACTGGGAGCTCGTTCGTCGCCGCGTGTACGAACTCGGCTTCGCGATCACGGACGAGCGCTGTGTGTTTGAAGACGGAAAATACTATGTCGCCATGCGGGCGGAGCGCATCGCCGATGCCGTCTCGGTCGCGGGTGAGAAGCCGTACGATACGGCGGAATACCGCTACGGTCGGATCCTGCCGCGGAAGAAGGACATGACCTATCTCGCGTGGCTCACGGCCGAGTGCGAGAAGAAGACGGCGATGCTAAAGCGGCTCGCGGAGGCGGGCACGGAGGCAGCCGGGGCGCGGATCGAAAGCGCGGCGGCGGAGCTTGCGGAACTCGCGGTGGTGATGCGGTCATTTTACGAATGACCAAAGTCCCGGTGAGGGCGATCGGACCGGGCAAGAGGAAATAAGATACAATCCGGAGGAAGAGAATGAAGATTACCGTGGGTAATGAGACGAGGGAGATCGCCGAGGGCACTTCCCTCTCCAAGATTGCGGATGCATTTGTCACCAAGGGGCGCGAGCAACTGATCCTCGCGAAGGTGAACGGCAAGCTGCAGGAAATGTTCAAAAACTGCTATTGGGACAGCACGATCGAGTTTCTGGATCTCTCGAACTCGGACGCGCGCAGGACGTACGTGCGCGGCGTGCTTTTCGTGATGCTCGCGGCGGTCAATGACTGCTACGGGATGAGCGTGTGCAACGAGATCTCGGTCGAGCATTCGATCGGGGACGGCATATTCTGCAAGAAGAGCGGAGAGCCGGTCACGCAGGAGTTTATCGACACCGTCAAGGCGAAGATGAAGGAGTTTGTGGCGGCCGACCGCGCGATCGAGAAGAAGAGCATGAACAAGGCGAACGCGGTCCGTCTGTTCCAGAAGAACGGTATGGACGACAAGGTGCGCCTGATGCGTTACCACTGCGCGTCGAAGGTCAACGTCTACTCCATGAACGGCTACACCGACTATTTCTACGGATACATGCCGGCGTCGACAGGCGTTCTGACCGCATGGGACATCGTAAAATACGAGGACGGCATCATGGTGCTGATGCCGGACCGCGAGGGCGGCATGACAGTGGCGGAGCCCAAGAGCTCCGACAAGCTGTTTGACACGCTGCAGAAGACGAACACGTGGAGCAACGCCGTCGGCATCGAGCTGGTCGGCGACCTCAACGACTGCATCGCTAACGGCGGCGCGGAAGACCTGATCCTTCTGCAGGAGGCGCTGTTTGAGAAGCGCGTCGCGGAGATCGCGGAGATGATCCGCGAGGCGGGCGGCAAGAAGTTTGTCATGATCGCGGGACCTTCCTCGTCGGGCAAAACATCATTTTCCCACAGACTGTCGATCCAGCTTCGGACCATCGGCTTCAAGCCGCATCCGATTGGCCTTGACAACTACTATAAGGACCGCGAGTTCTGTCCGCGCGACGAGTACGGCAACTATGATTTCGAGTGCCTCGAGGCGCTGGACGTCGAGCTGTTCAACAAGCAGATGACGCAGCTGCTGGCGGGCGAGCGCGTGGAGATGCCGGAGTTCAACTTCAAGACCGGCAAGCCTGAGTACAAGGGCAATTTCCTGCAGCTCGGACCGGACGACATCCTCGTCATCGAGGGCATCCACGGCCTGAACGACCGTCTGTCGTATTCGCTGCCTGCGGAGAGCAAGTTCCGCATCTACATCAGTGCGCTTACGGAGATCAACATCGACCGCCACAACCGCATTCCGACGACGGACGTGCGGCTGATCCGCCGCATCGTGCGCGATGCGAGAACGCGCGGTTCGTCCGCGACGGAGACGATCGCCATGTGGTATTCGGTGCGCCGCGGCGAGGAGACACACATCTTCCCGCACCAGGAGTCCGCGGACGTGATGTACAACTCGGCGGCCATCTATGAGCTCGCGGTGCTCAAGACCTACATTGAGCCGCTTCTGTACGGCGTTCCCGAGGATTCGGCGGAGTATCTGGAGGCCAATCGCCTTCTCAAGATGCTCTCGTATTTCCTGGCGATGCCGTCGGAGGGAGTGCCGCACAATGCGATCCTTCGGGAGTTTATCGGCGGAAGCGTATTCCGCGTGTGATGATGTATACAAGGTGACAGGGAGAGGTGGCATGAGAACCGTCCCCCTGTCACCCTTGTAATAAAGTTAATTGGGGGATAATGAAAAATGAGTGTGAAGCAGAGTTTGTGTTTTGCGGATGTGTACGTCGGTCATACACAGGAGACCATGATCGGCGTGATCTGCCTGATCGGTGCGGTGATCCTTGCGATGATCATCGCCGGCCTTTGTATGACCGGGATGGCAAACAAGCGCGAGAGTGAGGAGGCGAAACAGCAGTTTCGTGATCGCGGCGCGCTGCTTACGTATCTCGGTACCGTGTTGGCGGTATGGGGGATCGCGGCGCTGGAGTTGTCATTTTTCGATGAATTCGGAATCCCGGGACTGGTGCTTGCCACGATGGCGCTGATCGCATGGCTGGTCAAGAAGAAAAAGGCGTCTTACATCCTGCTCTCGGCTGCTGCGGTATTTGTGATGGCTCAGCCCCTCGTGGAAGCGGGCGAGCACGGCGCAGAGTCCGCAGATACAATGCTGGGGATCTACATCGGTGTAACGGTCGTAGTGGCGATCGTTTCGAGGTGGTTCCGACGCGTGGAGAAGAGGCCGGCGGGCGAGAGTAAGAAGCACGAGCCCTCTGCGGCGGAACGGGTCGCGCAGGCAGTCCTCTATGTGTGCTTGATCGGCCTGCTCGTATCGTGCGGCGGGATGATGGTAGCCTTGCACAGTCTGTGGTACCTGATAACACAGATCCCGGCGGCAGTCTTTCTTGTGATCTCGCTGATCAAATGGTTCGGCAACGAGCGAAGAAAGGCTTTGATCCTCGTTGTGATCGGCGCATTGCTCTCGTGGTGGGCCGGTGCCCTGACACCGCTTTTGAACGATGTCTATGAGACGTTTATCTACAAGGGCAGGAGGTAATAACCATGGTGGCTTTGGGGTGGTTTGCCGAACGGATCCTGTTTGCGGATGTTGCCGCCCATCCGGTGGCAGAGTATGTGTTGGATGAGGAATGGTTCGAGCTCCTTTCCATCGGTCTGTTGTGCGCGCTTTTGCTGGTGGGAACCGTGCTCGGCCTGATCGGCGTCATCGGACGTGTAAGTCAGACCGGAGAGGAGGATGCGAAACGAGCGGACAGATGGCTTGCCTTGGCGGGGAGCTTCCTGTATGCGTTCTGTATGGTGCTCGCGGTGGTGATGGTGTTGTTTATGACCGTTGTCGCCATGCATTACCGGTATGTGCTTTTGTTGACGATCGTTGCCCTATGGGGGTTGATCGGTTCGCTGATCGCGCGTATCTGCAGAAAGAAGAAACTGTCCTTTATCCTTTTCTTTGCGGCATTGCTGATCATGGCGTTTGCAAGCAGGGACGATGAGGTCTATATTTACAGTTTCTTTGTTTTGACGATCGGGCTGGCATCATGTGCGATCGGTGCGCTTTTCATGGCGATCCTGTACCGCAAGGCGAAGAGCGATGAGGTTCGGGGGAGCAGCGCAGCTTACCTGCGATATGCGGCCGATTTCGGCCTCGGTGCAGGACTTGCGTTCGTGGTTTCGTCGTACTGTGATACCTATGACGAGAAGACCGCGTGGACCATCGCAGGCGCGATCACGGTGCTCTGTCTGTGGGGCCTTAGGAAGCGCAAGCTTGCCGCTCTGGCGATGGTGCTCACGGAAGCTCTGATCCTGTGGCTGTACTACACGATGTGATGAGCGGACGGAGGGCGGAGATGCCATGAAACGTAAGGTTTGTGTGGTCGGGATCTACAGCCTGGTGCACGCGCTTGTCGACTTTGCGTGCGCGACGCTTCTCACACTGTGGGTGACAACGCAGTACGGGGCGCGGCCGGGGATCTTGCTGATCTCGTTCATCGCATACAATTTCTTCGCGTTTGCGATGCAGCTGCCGATCGGTATTCTGGCCGATATTCTTGATTGCAATGCGCTTGTCTCAGCGACCGGCTGTCTGACCGTCGCTCTCGCATTCGCGCTGAGCCCGCTGGGTGTGCTCGCCGCCGTCGTCGCCGGCATCGGCAATGCGATGTTCCACATCGGCGGCGGGATCGATGTTCTGAATATCTCAGATCACAAGGCGACCCTCCCGGGAATCTTCGTGGCGACCGGCGCGATGGGCCTGTTCCTCGGATCGAACGCCGCGCGGTTCCACGTGTCCGGGATACCGATATCATTTCTCGACAGTGACGGAAAGGTCCTCAGTGCAGCGGCGATCCTTATGCTGATACTCGCCGCGGCTGCGCTTGTGTGGCTGTACAAAAAGGCCAAGGGAGAGTTCGGCATCCGCAATGCGGAGGTCATTTTCCGAAGGATGGCGAAGCCCGAGGTGTACATCGCCTGGTGCATGCTGATCACAATCCTGATCCGCGGATGCATCGGGCTGGTGATGAACTACGAGTGGAAGAGCTCGTTCACGGCGGGGCTGATCACGGTCAGCGCCGTGGTTTTTGGGAAAATGCTCGGCGGCATCGCGGGGGACCGCTTCGGATGGCGCAGAGTGACCGTCGGGTCGCTGCTGGTCGCGGCGGTGTTGTTCGTCTTCTCGTTTGACAGCATGGTGTGCGGCGTGACCGCGATATTGCTGTTCAACATGTCCATGCCGATCACCCTGACAGCGCTCGCCAACCGCTTTGAGGCGAACAAGGGCATGGCGTTCGGGATGACGACGGTCGCACTTTTTGTCGGCGCGCTTCCGGCCCTGCTGGGCGTCGGAGCTGCGCTGTTTTCCCTGCCGGTGCTGGTCGGCACAACGTTACTGTCGGCGGGGCTTCTGTGGTACGGTTTGAAAAATGAAACAGTGTAACGGGGGATGGTGACAAAAGAACCGTCCCCTTGTCACGCGGAGGGATATATGGGAGATTACTTTTTGATCGCGATGCTGTTGTTGTCTGTGCTTGTGTTCGCCGTGTCGTTTCTGGCGTTTCTGTCGGCGGCGATCACGATCGTGACGTCGAAGACCACGAAGGCACCGTCGGCACGGGTGAGCGAGAGCCGCAAGACCGCGGAGCGGTTCGGATTCTTTTCGCTGTTCATGGCGGCACACGCGATGCTGTTCGCAGTCATGTCGGTCATGTCCAAGAACAGTTTGTTCACGACGATCAACATCGTCGCCTGCGCGGCCGGCTTCGTGTTCGCCTACGGCGGGTTCGTCGCATGGCTGATGGGCAAGAAGAAGCTGGCGTATTTTGCGGAGACCGCGTGCCTGATCGCGTTCGTGGTGTTGGATATTCTGGTGCGGTGATGAGCGAGGGTGTGAGAGGATGACAGAGGCTCGGGAACTGATCATTTGTATGGTCGCCTCGCTTGTGCTGACGCTTTTCTTCGAGCTGACGCTGGCGTGGATGGCGAAGCTGCGCAGCTTGGAGCATCTGCGCATCGTGGCGCTTGTGAACTGCATCACCAACCCGATCCTCGTGACGATCGTGTGGGCGGTGCGGTACTGCAATGACGACGGATGGACCTGGCGCGTTGTGCTCGGCCTGCTGGAGATCGCGGTCGTCTTCGTCGAGGGTGCCATGTTCAAGCGGTGGATCAAGGAGCCGGAGATGAAGCATCCGCTGTTGTTCGCATTTTACTTCAACGCAGTTTCCTTCGGGCTCGGGGAGCTTTTCAACCTGGGACTTCTGTGGTTCGTTTCCCTGCGGTGAGAGCGGGGACTTGTCTTCTCGCGGAAAATGTGCTACAATCAGCCATCGGTAACACGGGTGATCGCGCTTCACGGCGAGGAAAGTCCGGGCTATACAGGGCAGGGTGCCGGATAACGTCCGGTGGAGGTAACTCCAAGGAAAGTGCAACAGAAAAGAAACCGCCTCTTCGGAGGTAAGGGTGGAATGGCAGTGTAAGAGACTACCGCCTTGCCGGTAACGGGAAGGGCTGTGTAAACCCCACTCATAGCAAGACCAGACAGGAAGCGATACGGCGGCCCGTCGTGCTTCCGGGTAGGTTGCGTTCCGCGTTCGGAAGGGCGCGGAGGAGCTGCGCGGTGACGCGCAGTCAAGACAGATGATCACCCAAGACAGAACCCGGCTTACAGTGTTGCCGATCTTAAGAAGCTCTCACAGGGGCTTCTTTTTTTAAGTCTTCGGCGGCTCCTGCTTTATTGTGTTACATTGAAAAAGATTGCCTTGTATTCTTGATATTCACGGCCGTTTGCGGTATGATATAAAATGATACTTACGAACTGCCGGGCGGTCGAAACCGGGACCGCCGAAACACACGAAACAGCAGGCGAAAGGGGGTGGATGCTGACGCCATGACGGAAGAATTGATGGAAAAACTGGAAGTGAAGGAAGTCTTCACAATCCCGCTCTTCGGCGGAATTCCCGTGAAGGAATCCGTCGTTGTGACGTGGATCATCATGGCAGTGTTCATCGTACTCGCGATCGTGATGACGCGAGGGCTTCGCACGAACAACATCAGCAAGCGACAGGCATTTCTCGAGTGGATGGTGACCAAGCTCGACGGCATCGTCGGGGGCATGGTCGGCGGACACGCGAAGGCGTTCGGAGAGTATTTGACGACCGTGCTGTTGTACATCGGTTTTGCGAACATCGTCGGAATTTTCGGATTGAAGTCACCGACGAAGGACCTGAGCGTGACGATCGCGCTCGCCGTGATGAGCATCGTGCTCGTGGAGGCGGCAGGCATCTATTTCCTGGGACTCAAGAAGCATCTGCACAAGTTCATCGAGCCGATGCCGGTCGTGCTTCCGATCAACCTGCTGGAGCTTGTCACGAAGCCGCTGTCGCTGTGTATGCGACTCTTCGGTAACGTCATGGGTGCATTTGTCATCATGGCGCTTTTGGAGATCCTGGTGCCGATCGGAATCCCGATGGTATTCAGCCTGTATTTCGACTTTTTCGACGGCCTGCTGCAGGCGTATGTGTTCGTCTTCCTGACGGGCCTGTATATCACGGAAGCAGTGGAGTAGCGGGGGAACCTCTTCCGAAGAGGAAAGAATTTTCCGCAAAATGAAAGAACAACGAAGGACTCGCCGCAATCGGTAGGCGGCGCAACAATATCAAGGAAACGAGGAAATCATCATGAGTACAACATTGATCGCAATCGGAGCGGGAATCGCGGTTCTGGCCGCAGTCGGAGCCGGTATCGGTATCGGTATCGCAACGGGCAAGGCAGTGGAGGCCATCGCAAGACAGCCTGAGGCGGAGAGCAAGATCAGCAAGAACCTGATCCTCGGCTGCGCACTCGCGGAGGCAACGGCTATTTACGGCTTCGTTATCGCTTTGTTGATCATCATTATGCTGAAATAATGGCGTGCAGTACGGAGGAGAACCAGTATGCCGGAAATTGATTTTTGGAGCATTCTTTTCACCGTCATCAATCTGGTGATTCTTTTTGTCGCGATGAAGATATTCCTCTTCAAACCGGTGCGGAATATCATCGCCAAGCGGCAGGAGGAAGCCGATGCGGCGGCCAAGGAAGCTGCGGCGAGCAAGGCGGAGGCGGAGCAACGCAAGGCCGATCTGGACAAGGCGGTTGCGAAGACCGAAGCAGAGCGCGAGAAGATCCTTTCGGAGGCGCGCAAGCAGGCGGATGACGAGTATCAGAAGATGCTTGTCGAGGCCCGTTCCGAGGCGGAGATCATCAAGAAGGAAGCCAGCACCGAGGGTGAGAAGCGCAAGCAGCGCATCATCTCGGAGGCCGGCAAGGAGATCGGTGACATGATCGCAGCGGCGACGACGAAGATCCTCGGAAACGTTGAGGAGTCGGAGCTGTATGACGCGTTCCTGAACACGATGGAGGACAAGAAATGAAGCATGCAACACTGTATTGCGTGACGCCTCCGTCGGAGGCTCAGCTTGCGCGCATGAAGGCGTTCCTCGCGAAGGAGGAAGGCGATCCGGACATCGTGCTCGACGTGGAGATCGAAACCTCGCTGGTGAGCGGATTTATCCTGCGCACCGAGAGCAAGGTGTACGATTGGAGCATGTACGGCCGCGTGGAACAGCTGCGCGGTGCGCTCGGCGTGGTCCACGGAAGACGCCCGAAGAAGACGGTCGCCAATCTGAAGAAATGTATTGAGGAATTTGAACTTGCCGCCGGTGAGAAGGAGTACGGTACCGTGTCCTTCGTCGGCGACGGCATTGCGGTTGTTACGGGACTCGACCACGCCTGCTACGGCGAGATCGTGACATTTGCCTGCGGAGTCAAGGGCATGGTCATGGACATTCGCCGCGAGGAGATCGGCGTGATCCTGTTCGGTCGTGATACCGAGATCTTTGAGGGAAGCCAGGTCACGAGGACGGGCCGCATGGCAGGTATGCCGGTCGGCGACAGCTTCATCGGCCGCATCGTGGATGCGCTCGGCAACCCGCTCGACGGTCTCGGGGAGATCGTATCGTCGGACTTCCGTCCGCTCGAGAACCCGGCGCCCGGCATCATGGATCGCCAGCCGGTCACGACATCACTGGAGACCGGAATCCTCGCCATCGACTCGATGTTTCCGATCGGACGCGGACAGCGCGAGTTGATCATCGGCGACCGCCAGACCGGCAAGACGTCGATCGCTCTCGACACGATCCTGAACCAGAAGGGCAAGAACGTTGTTTGCATCTACGTCGCCATCGGTCAGAAGGCGTCGACGATCGCGAAAATGGTTACCAGACTGCGCGAGGCAGGTGCGATGGACTACACGGTCATCGTGACATCGACCGCATCCGAGCCCGCGCCGTTACAATATATCGCGCCGTACTCGGGCACGGCGCTCGCGGAGTATTTCATGTACTCCGGACGGGACGTGCTCATCGTGTACGACGACCTCTCGAAGCACGCGGTTTCGTACCGTGCGATCTCGCTTCTGTTGGAGCGCTCGCCCGGCCGTGAGGCATATCCCGGCGACGTGTTCTACCTGCACTCGAGACTGCTCGAGAGAGCGAGCCGCCTAAGCGACGAGCTCGGCGGCGGTTCGATCACCGCACTGCCGATCATCGAGACGCAGAACGGCGATGTATCCGCATACATTCCGACCAACGTGATCTCGATCACCGACGGTCAGATCTACCTGGAGAGCGAGCTGTTCTTCGAGGGCCAGCGGCCGGCCGTCAACGTCGGTCTGTCGGTATCCCGAGTCGGCGGCGCCGCGCAGGCGTCCGTGATGAAGCAGGCGTCCGGCACGGTCCGTATCGACCTTGCACAGTACCGCGAGATGGAAGTGTTCACACAGTTCTCCTCGGAGCTCGATGAGAGCACGAAGCGCCAGCTGGCACACGGCCGTGCGCTGATGGAACTGCTGAAGCAGCCGCTCGGACACGCGCTCTCAATGCCGGAGCAGGTGCTCCTGCTGCAGGCCGCGAACCGCAGGCTGTTTGAGGACTTAAGCGTCCGCGAACTGGCGGCGTGCAAGTACGATTATCTGAAGTTTATGAAGGTTAACTACCCGGAGATCCTCACGGAGATCGCAGAGGGGGATAAGCTTCGCAAGTCCCAGCTGGAGCACATCGATGACGCCGGCGCCAAATGGCTTGCGCAGCGCGGACAGGAGTAGACACAATGGCGAATGCACATGAGATACTCGGCCGCATCAAGAGCATCCGCGACACAATGAAGATCACGAAGGCCATGTACATGGTCTCGTCGATGAAGGTTCAGAAGGCCAAGCGCAAGCTGGAGGAGACGCTGCCGTACTTCAATTCCCTGCAGGAACAGATTACGGATGTGCTGCTTCATTTTCCGGAGATGACGCACCTGTTCTTCGACAACCGTCCGGAGGATAATCTTGAGGTCGTGAAGCGCCGGATCTATGTCGTCATCACGGGTGACAAGGGCATGGCCGGACCGTACAATCTCAACGTGATCAAGGAAGCGCGCAAGCGGTTCGAGACGGCGGAGGATTACCAGATCTACGCCGTGGGCGAGACCGGGCGTCACGTGTTCCTGGCGGAGAAGCTGCCGGTGAACCGGGATTTTCGGATGTCATCGAACAACCCCTCGGTGCACCGCGCGCGTCTGATGGCGGAGATCCTTCTCGAGCGGTATCGCGCGGAGGAGGTCGACGAGATCTATATCATCTACACGCGCATGCGAAACAGCATCGCCTCGACCGTTCATGTGGAACAGCTGCTGCCGTTCCGCACCAGCCGGTATCTGCGCGGTCAGATGAACAATGATGCGGCTGCCCCGGAGATGGAGATCCATCCCTCGCCGGAGCTCGTGCTGGAGACGCTCGTGCGCAACACCGTGACCGGTCTTCTGTACGGCGCGATGGTGGAGAGCCAGGCGTCCGAGGAAAGCGCGCGAATGATGTCCATGAAGACCGCGACGGACAACGCCGACGCGATGCTCGCAGAGCTGTCGCGACAATACAATCAGTTCCGTCAGGCGGCGATCACGCAGGAGATCAATGAGGTTGTGGGAGGCGCGAGAGCGCTGCGAAAGAAGAAAAACAAGAAGCGGCCTGCGAAGGTTGCGGAGGAAACATGAATCATATCGGTAAAATCGTGCAGATCTCCGGTCCCGTAGTGGATGTGGAGTTCGAGCGGGGCGAGTTGCCGTCCATCAAGGAGGCGCTCATCGTCACGCTCGATGAGAAGGCTCTCAAGATGGAAGTTGCGCAACATGTCGGCGGAGGTGTTGTGCGCTGCATCATGCTTGCACCGAGCGAAGGCCTTGCGAAGGGCATGCCGGTCGTGTCCACCGGAAGCGGCATCATGGTGCCGGTCGGGGAGCACGTTCTGGGGCGTGTGTTCAACGCGCTCGGCGATCCGCTCGACGGCGGTCCGTCGCTTGACAACAACAAGACCGCGGAGTTTCGGTGCATTCACCGCGAGGCTCCGACGTTTGAGGAGCAGAGCCCGGTGGAGGAGATGCTGGAGACCGGAATCAAGGTCATCGACCTTCTCGAGCCGTACGCCAAGGGCGGTAAGATCGGTCTCTTCGGCGGTGCCGGCGTAGGCAAGACCGTGCTGATCCAGGAGCTGATCCACAACATCGCGACCGAACACGGCGGCTACTCGATCTTCACCGGCGTCGGCGAGCGTTCCCGCGAGGGTAACGACCTGTGGCGCGAGATGAAGGAGTCCGGCGTTCTCGCCAAGACCGCGCTCGTGTTCGGACAGATGAACGAGTCGCCCGGCGTCCGTATGCGCGTCGCCGAGACGGGACTCACGATGGCAGAGTATTTCCGCGATGAGAAGCAGCAGAACGTGCTCCTATTCATCGATAACATTTTCCGATTTATCCAGGCCGGTTCCGAGGTTTCGGCCCTTCTCGGGCGCATGCCCTCGGCCGTCGGTTACCAGCCGACGCTCGCGACCGACCTCGGCGAGCTGCAGGAGCGCATCACCTCGACGCGCCACGGCTCCGTCACCAGTGTGCAGGCCGTCTATGTGCCTGCCGATGACCTGACTGACCCCGCGCCCGCGACGACGTTCTCGCACCTCGATGCGACGACCGTTCTCTCGCGTAAGATCGTGGAGCAGGGTATCTACCCGGCGGTTGACCCGCTCGCGTCCGGCTCCCGTATCCTCGAGGCATCCGTGGTCGGCGAAGAGCACTATGAGACCGCGCGCCGCGTGCAGGAGATCCTGCAGCGCTACAAGGAGCTTCAGGACATCATCGCGATCCTCGGTATGGACGAGCTCTCCGAGGACGACAAGGTCATCGTCTACCGCGCCCGCAAGGTACAGAGATTCCTCTCGCAGCCGTTCCATGTTGCGGAGAACTTCACCGGCGTTCCCGGCGTTTATGTGCCGGTTGCCGAGACCATCCGCGGCTTCAAGGCGATCTTAAACGGCGAGCTTGACGATTGTCCGGAAAATGCTTTCTTCAACGTCGGTACGATCGAGGATGTGCGCAAGAAGGCGGAGACGCTGTAAGAGTATTGCTTGTGATTTAGGGGAAGCCGAATGAATACATTTCACCTGAAAATCATCACCTGCGACCGGGTCTTCTTCGACGGTCCGTGCGAATCCATCATTTTCCCGGGATTCGACGGATTGATGGAGATCCAGGCAAACCATGCTCCGATGGCGACGACCGTCGCCGTGGGTGAGGTGCGCTTCCGCGATGCGGAGGGCAAGACGCAGGCGGTGATCGTGTCGGATGGGATGATCAAGACGGCGGACAACGAAGTGACACTGCTCGCATTCTCCGCAGAGAGACCGGACGAGATCGACGCCCACCGCGCGCAGGTCGCGCTCGACATGGCGAGGGAAGAATTGCAGCGCAAGCAGAGCATGGTGGAGTACAACATCTCCAACGCCGCGATGGCGCGCGCAATGGCAAGACTGAGCGGAGCGAGAAAGATCCACTCGGAGGATTTCAACATCTGATGTCACTCGACACAGAGCAGCAGATATTTGTAATACTTATGATCCGTCCCGACCTCGTAGAGGTTGATGAGACTGATGGAGAACAGATCGGAACAGGCCTTGAGCCTGTTCCTTTTTGTGTAGTGGGCAATCCGGCGGTACGTGCGCTCGATGTCGGGCTCGTTGTGGTCGTGCGAGCACAGGATGGCGCGGCGCCCCGGGAGCGGGAGCGTGTCGACGCCGTCCGCGGGGAGCAGCGAGAGCGTGACGACGCGGTTGTAGACATAGTTGCCCCGCACAAAATCCTCATGGGCGATCGTGACACCCGAGGGGAAGGACGTGAGATACGCCTCCTCGGTCGACTTGTTCAAGTGCGCGCCGATGTCGCTTGCGATGTCCGCCGCATGGTACGAGGCATCCTTGTTGCGGATGCGCGTCTCGCGGTAACTCATCTCCGGGATCTCCGCGAGAAACGGCGTGCCGGGACGGTGCGTGCCGAATTGTTCCAAAAGCCAGGTGCCCAGATGAAGGGCACTTATTTTTTTGGTTATGCTGAAGAGCTCGCGCTGCATCTCGAGGATGCGCGCGTTGATCAGGTTCACGAGGCCGCTCTTGGAGGGATTGTGGATCACGTCGCGGATGTCGGCGAGAGAGCAGCCGGACTGCTGCATTGTCGCGATGAAGTAGAACGAGCTGATCTGCGAGGTCGCATAGTAGTGGTAGCCGTTCGACGGGTCGAGCCACGGCGTGAGAACATTTTGCTCATAGTAATGACGCAGCGTGTCGCGCGTGGTACCGCACAGCTTGGCGAACTGGCCCACCGTGAGAGTGTACTCGGATCTCGGTTCGGATAACGCGTGAAATCCTGTGTTGTTGCGGCTCATGAAAACACCTCCGAATGCGAAAGATCGCGTCAAAAAACGATTTATTAAATTTTGATAAATCGTCTTGACCTGGGGGTTACCCCCAAGATTATTATAGCAGCGAACTTGGAAAATTCAACCGCAAACTCGCGGTTAAGTAAAGGAGAATACCATGAAGGACATCACCAACGGAATCATTCGGATCATTGCGGAGTACCTCGGCAAGGAGGAGTCGGAGCTCTCGGCGGACGACCGTTTTACGGACATCGGCCTGGATTCCCTTGACATCATGGAGCTTGTCATGCAGATGCAGGAGGAGTTTGACTGCAAGATCGAACTGACGCAGGAGATCACGACGATCGGCAAGCTTGCGGAGGTCATCTCGGAACAGCAGTAAGTCGCTGCCGGTTTACGGAGGATACTATGACGGAAAATGTGTGGAGAAACAATCCGGTGTGTCGGGCCCTCGGCATCGACTATCCGGTGTTGCAGGGAGGCATGGCGTGGATCGCCGACGCACAGCTGGCGGCGGCGGTCTCGAACGCCGGCGGCCTCGGGCTGATCGCGGCGATGAACTCGAACGGTGAGCAGCTCCGCGTGCAGATCAGGCGCGCAAAGGAGCTGACGGACCGTCCGTTCGGCGTGAATCTGATGCTCATGAGCCCGTACATTGAGGAGGCCGTCGAGGTTGTCTGCGAGGAGGGCGTGAAGATTGTCACGACCGGCGCCGGCAACCCCGCAAAATACATGGAGAAGTTGAATGCAGCCGGCGTGAAGGTGATCTGCGTCGTTGCGAGCGTGGCGCTCGCGGTGATGGCGGAGCGCATGGGAGCGACCGCGGTTGTCGCAGAAGGCTGTGAGTCCGGCGGACACGTCGGAGAGACAACGACGATGGCGCTCGTGCCGCAGGTGGTCGACGCGGTGAGCATTCCCGTGATCGCTGCGGGCGGTATCGCGGACGGGCGAGGTATGGCAGCCTCGTTCATGCTCGGCGCGTGCGCGGTGCAGATGGGAACGAGATTCCTGACTGCCGCGGAGTGCAACGTACACGAGAACTACAAGGCGAAGGTGCTGGCCGCGAAGGACCATGACACGATCGTCACGGGACGCACGCTCGGCCATCCGGTCCGCGCTTTGAAAAATGCGATGACGCGCGAGTTCCAGCGCCTGGAAAATGACCCTGCGACGACGCAGGATCAGCTTGAGGCGATGGGAGCCGGTGCTCTCCGCAGAGCGGCTGTCGAGGGCGATGTTAAGAACGGCTCTTGTATGTGCGGCCAGATCGCGGGACTCGTGAAGAGCGAGGGAACCTGTGAGGAGATCGTACACGGGATCTGTGAGGATGCATTGCGTGTCCTGAAGGCTCGCGCATAGGAGGTGTGACGTGGGAAAGAGAGCATTTCTCATGGCCGGCCAGGGAAGTCAGTTTCCCGGTATGGCACAGGATCTGTATACAGCGGAGGACAATGTGCGGGCGCTCTTTGACCGGGCCGAGGCGCAGCGTCCGGGAACGCTCGCCATGATGTTTGACGGAAGCGCGGAGGAATTGAAACAGACGGACAACACGCAGCCGTGCCTGTTTCTGGCGGATCTGGCGGCAGCGATCGCGCTGCGCGCACACGGCATTGTGCCGGATGCGGTCGCCGGTTTCTCACTCGGTGAGATCGCCGCGCTTGCGGAGGCGAACGTTCTGGATGCGGGGGATGCGTTCCGGCTCGTGTGCGCCCGCGGAGAAAGCATGCAACGAGCGGCGGAGAAGACTCCGGGAGCCATGCTCGCGGTGCTCCGCGCGGAGCGAAGCGCGGTGGAGAGCATGTGCGCAGAGTGCGGTGTGTATGCCGTCAATTACAACTGCCCGGGACAGATCGTGGTCGCCGGGGAGATCGGGAAGATCGATGCGATGAAAGAGCTGCTGTCGGCAAAGGGAGTTCGGTTTATCCCGCTTGCCGTAGGAGGAGCATTTCACACACCGTACATGAGTGAGGCATCGGAGACTCTTCGCGGGGAGCTCGCGACAATGACGCTTCATGCGCCCGCAGTTCCTCTGTACGCAAACCGAACGGCACAGCCGTATCCGGGAGACGCCAAAGGGCAGATCTCGCTGATCACGGCGCAGGTCGCGAACAGCGTGCTGTGGGAGGATACGATCCGCGCGATGGCGGCGGACGGCGTTGAGGAGTTCATCGAATGCGGTCCGGGCAAGACGCTCGCGGGGCTTGTGCACAAGACGCTTCCCGAGGCGCGCGTGTATTCGGTCGGCGACGTGGCTTCGCTTTCGGACTATCTGACGACGCTGCGGAAGGCGGTCTGAGACCCGTTCGGATCAAGAGTCAAAAAGGCGGTCAGGGAACTTGAAAGTTGAAATACTGTATGAGGATGAGGCGGCAAACGCATTCGGTTTGCAGCGGACAGGGGGAGATATGCTACAGGGAAAAACAGCAGTGGTGACCGGAGGATCCCGCGGGATCGGACGGGCGATCGCTTTGGCTTTCGCGGAACAGGGAGCCGAGGTTGCGATCGTCGCGACAAAATGCTCGGAGGCCGCGGAGGCGGTTATCGCGGAGCTGGTCGCGAAGGGAAGCAATGCAAGGCTGTATGCCTGCGATGTGAGTGATCCTGAGGCGGTCACAAGAGTGATGGCGCAGATCCTGACGGATTACGGACACGTCGACATCCTCGTGAACAACGCGGGGATCACGCGGGACAATCTGCTCCCGGGACTTGGTGAATCGGACATCGATGACGTGATCGATGTGAACCTAAAGGGCACGATCCGGGTCACGCGGGCGTTCATCCGTGCGATGGCGAAACAGCGCTCGGGAGTGATCCTCAACATCAGCTCGGTCGTCGGGTTGATGGGCAACAGCGGACAGACGAACTATGCGGCTTCCAAGGCCGGCGTCATCGGTTTTACAAAATCGGTCGCGAAGGAGTACGGGAGGAGAAACATCCGCTGCAACGCGATCGCACCGGGGTATATCGCGACGGAGATGACGGCTGCGCTCGGTGCGGAGAAGTCCGAGGAGATCGCAAAGCAGCTGCCGCTCGGACGGCTCGGCAGGCCCGAGGATGTCGCAGCACTGGCGCTGTTTCTGGCGAGTGACGCGGCATCGTACATCACGGGGGAAGTGATCTCCGTGGATGGCGGAATGTACATTTAACGTGTGGACGGAGGGAATATGGCAAGAGTAGTTGTGACGGGAATGGGCGTGATCTCGCCCGTGGGAAATTCGATCGAGACGTTCTGGGACAGCCTGACGAACGGCGTGTGCGGCGTGGACCGCATCAAGCGGTTTGACGCATCGCGCCTCAAGGTTTCGCTCGACGCGGAGGTCAAGGAGTTTGAGCCGAAGGCATGGTACGACACCGTACAGGAGATCCGCAAGTCGGACCTCTATATGCAGTACGCGATGGGCGCGGCGAAGCAGGCGGTCGAGCAGAGCGGGATCCTTGAGAGTGACCTCGATCGCGAGAGATTCGGCGTGTATGTCGGATCGGGCATCGGGGGCATCAACTCGACGATCCGCGAGACGATGAAGTTAGCGGAGAAAGGACCTGATCTGATCTCCCCGTTCTTTGTGCCGATGATGATCAGCAACATGGCGGCAGGCGCGATCTCGATCCGGTTCGGAGCCAAGGGACCGACACTGCCGGTCGTCACCGCATGTGCGACTTCGACGCACACGATCGGCGAGGCATTTCGCGCCATCAAGCATGGATACGCGGATGCGATCATCGCAGGCGGCAGCGAGGCTTCCATCAATGAACTTGCGATGGCAGGATTTATCAACTGTCAGGCGCTCAACCTCGCGGAGGACCCGAACGAGGGCAGCCTTCCTTTCGACAAGAGAAGGGCGGGATTCGTCATGGGCGAGGGCGCGGGCATTCTTGTCCTCGAGGAGTACGAGCATGCGAAGAAGCGCGGCGCAAAGATCCTCGCGGAGGTTGTCGGTTACGGAAACTCGTCGGATGCGTACCACATCACGGCTCCCGATCCCGAGGGGGACGGTGCCGTCCGCGCGATCCGCACAGCTGTTGCGGAGGCCGGTATCTCGGCGAAGGACACGATCTATGTCAACGCGCACGGAACCGGAACGCACTTAAACGACGCGATGGAGACGAAGGCGCTCAAGACCGTGTTCGGGGAAAATGCTTACAAGCTTCACGTGAGCTCTACCAAGTCGATGACCGGCCACATGATGGGTGCGACCGGCGCCGTGGAGGCGATCGCCTCGGTTCTTGCTCTCTCGGAGGGTGTTGTTCCGCCGACGATCAACTACGTCGAGCCGGACGAGGAGTGCGACCTTGATTACACGCCGAACAAGGCGGTTCAAGCCGACCTGAGCTGCGCGATCAGCACATCGCTCGGGTTCGGCGGGCACAACGCGTGCATCGCGTTTCGCAAGGCGGAGGGATGACCATGAACACATTGCAGGAATACGCGGATATCTTTGAGCGGTTGCAATTGACGGAGTTGTCGGTGGAGGACGGTGATCAGAAGCTGACGCTTCGCAGGAACACAGCACCGAGCGCAGGGAATCCGATGACACAGGCGTGCGTGCATGTTATGCCGCAGATGTCGATGATGCCGCAGATAGCAATGCAGCAGATGCCGCAGTTGTCACAACAGTCAACGGTAACAGAGGATGCCTCAACACAGGCACAGGACGCCCCCAAACCGGAGCGCAAGGGTGAGGCAGTGCTTGCGCCGCTTCTCGGGATCTTCCATGCAAGGAGCAGCGGAGCCGCACTTGCGGTCGGGGACACCGTGCGCAAGGGTGAGGCGCTCTGCACGATCGAGGCGATGAAGATGATGAATGAAGTGACGGCGCCGCGCGACGGCGTGATCACCGAGGTCTGTGCGTCCGAAGGGGCGCTTGTGGAGTATCACCGGGAGTTGTTCATCCTGGAGTGACAGCAGCTTGTAACGGGGGGTAACGATGAACCGGGAAGAGATCATGACGATCCTGCCGCACCGCGATCCGATGCTTCTCCTCGACGAGGCGGAGCGCACGGAGGACGGCGCGGCAAGGGCAAAATATACGGTGCGGGGGGACGAGTTCTTTCTGCAGGGACATTTTCCGAACAATCCGATCGTGCCGGGGGTGATCCAGTGCGAAATGATGGCGCAGTCCGCGTGCATGCTGTTTGCGGATGAGCTGTCGAAGGAAGGGACGCTCGCCGTGTACACGGGCATTGACAAGGTTCGGTTCCGCAGGCAGGTGAAGCCGGGCGACACGGTCTGTATTGAGACGAAGCCGCTTCGCGCGTGCCCGCCGTTATATACGGTGCATGCGGAGCTGCGCGTGGACGGACAGCTGTGCACGAGCGGCGATCTGTCGTTTGCGGTCACGAAGGTGTCTTCATAGGAGGGCAGCGATGTTTGGGAAAATTCTGATTGCGAACCGGGGCGAGGTTGCCGTCCGCGTGATCCGCGCGTGCAAGGAGATGGGCATCGAGACCGTCGCCGTGTACTCGGAGGCGGACGCGGAGGCGCTGCACGTGAGCATGGCCGACGAGAGCTATTGCATCGGCGGGCCGGCCGCGAGGGACAGCTACCTCAACATGGATGCGATCCTGACGCTTGCACTGCGCGTGGGTGCGGATGCGATCCATCCCGGCTACGGTATGCTTGCGGAAAATGCGGAGTTCGCCGCCAGATGTGAGGAGAACGGCATCACGCTGATCGGGCCGGGAGCGCGCGTCACGGAGGCGATGGGCCAGAAGGAGATCGCGCGCGAGATCGCACGAGGCGCGGGCGTTCCGATCGCGGAGGGCAGCGACATCCTTGCCGACGCAGCGGAGGCTGTGGCAGCAGCAAACAAGGTCGGCTACCCGGTGATCCTCAAGGCACGGTCCGGCGGGGGCGGCAAGGGCATCCGCATCGTGCGGGAGGAAACGGCGGTTGCGGGAGCATTTGACGAGGTACAGAAGGAGGCAGCGGGAGCGTTCGGCGACGACGGCGTGTTCCTGGAGCGATACCTCGAGAACGTACGGCATGTGGAGGTACAATTGCTCGCGGACCGCGACGGCACGGTGCTCGTGCTCGGGGACCGCGACTGCTCGGTGCAGCGGCGCAACCAAAAGCTGATCGAGGAGTGCCCGGCGCCGGAGTTGTCGGATGACTTGAGGGCACGGCTGCACGAGGCGGCGCGCTCGCTGGCGAAGGCCGTCAGCTACGTGACGGTCGGCACCGTGGAATTTCTGGTGAGAGGCGGGGAATTCTGGTTCCTCGAGATGAATACAAGACTGCAGGTGGAGCACTCCGTGACCGAGATGGTCACCGGCATCGACATCGTCGAGTGGCAGATCCGCACGGCAGCGGGGGCGGCGATCCCGTACACGCAGGAGCAGATCGCAAGCGGTCGCCACGCCATCGAGTGCCGCATCTGCGCGGAGTCGGGGAAGGACTGCCTTCCGGCAACGGGGCGCGTTGCGATGCTTCACGTGCCGGGCGGCGTGGATGTGCGGTTTGACTCCGCGCTCTACGCAAACTGCGAGATCACGCCGTACTACGACTCGCTTCTGGGGAAGCTTGTCGTGTGTGCGAACACGCGCGATGCGGCGATCCGGAAAATGAAATGCGCACTCTCGGAGTTCGTCCTCGTAGGAGTACCGAACAACCGGGAGATGCATATGAAGTTTATGGAGGACGGGAGCTTCCTTGCCGGACGGTATGACACCGGGATCGCAGGGAGGGTTGTCAGAGAATGAACCTGAAATCATTTTTCCTCAAGGCGAACAATGCGCCGGAGAGCACCGGCATGCTGTTCGGAAGATTTATCACCTGCAAGGGCTGCGGGCGGAGGATCTCCGTGGTGCGCGTGCGCCGCGAGTACTTTATCTGCCCGGGCTGCGGGCGGTACATGACGGTGCGCGCGAGACGTCGCATCCTGATGCTCACGGACCGGCGGAGCTTCGTCGAGCATGACCGTGAGATGACCTCGCGAAATGTGCTTCATTTTCCGCAGTATGACGAGAAGCTGGAGGCTGCGCGGGAGAACAGCCGCGAGAACGAGGGAGTGGTGTGCGGAACGGCGACCGTGGAGGGACAGCCGACGTGCATCTTTGCGATGGATGCGAATTTTATGATGGGCTCGATGGGAGCCGTAGTCGGGGAGAAGATCACAAGGCTGTTCGAGTATGCGACGGCGCGGCATCTGCCGGTGGTCGGCGTGACGGTCTCGGGCGGCGCTAGGATGCAGGAGGGGATGATCTCCTTACTGCAGATGTCGAAGGTGTCGGCAGCGGTGCAGAGGCACTCGAACGCCGGCAATCTCTACGTTGTGCTGTTGACGGACCCGACGACCGGAGGCGTGGATGCGAGCTTTGCGATGCTCGGGGACATCACGCTGGCGGAGCCCGGCGCGCGTGTCGGGTTTGCGGGGCCGCGTGTCATCGAGAAGAGCCTAAACCAGGCGCTCCCGAAGGATTTTCAGAGGGCGGAGCAGGTGCTTCGGTGCGGCTTCATCGACGCGATCGTGCCGCGGCGCGAGCAGAAAGAGTTTATCGGGAAAATCCTGTCGCTGCACCGCGTGACGGTGTGACGAGGGATCGGAGAAACGAATGAAGGATTACGATATTGTACTCGGGGCACGGAGCGAGCGAAGGCTCACAGCGCGGGATTACCTGCGCAAACTCGTGCCCGATTTTACGGAGTTGCACGGCGACCGGCTGTACGGGGACGACCCCGCGGTGGTCGGCGGGATCGGGACGCTAGGGCGATACCCGGTCACGGTGATCGCCCTGGAGAAGGGCCACACGACGGAGGAACGGATCCGGCACAACTTCGGAAGCGCACACCCGGAGGGGTACCGAAAGGCGCTTCGGCTGATGCGCCAGGCGGAGAAGTTTCACCGGCCGATCGTGTGCCTCGTCGACACGGCGGGAGCATTTTGCGGAGTGGACGCGGAGGAGCACGGGCAGGGACGCGCGATCGCGGACAGCCTCGCGCAGATGTCCGAGCTGCGGACGCCGATCCTCTCGGTGATCATCGGCGAGGGCGGCAGCGGCGGAGCGCTCGCTCTGTGTCACGCGGACCGCATCTGGATGGTCGAGGACGCGTACTTCAGCGTCGTCTCGCCGGAG
Organism: Lachnospiraceae bacterium; assembly: GCA_017551165.1. Lineage (GTDB taxonomy): Bacteria > Bacillota > Clostridia > Lachnospirales > Lachnospiraceae > ISDg. The sequence continues at coordinate 2,397 of JAFZMO010000030.1, read as the reverse complement.
AGCTGTGCGAACATCCTGTGGAAGGACACGGGCCGCGCGGCGGAGGCTGCGGAAGCACTCGCTCTGACGGCGCCGAAGCTGCTTCGGATGGGATTGATCGACCGAATCTGTAAAAAGGACAATCCGGGAAAGCTTGCCGCGGAGATCGAGGAGGAGATCACGATCCTCGTGGCAATGAGCGACGCCGATCTGCTGGAAGAGCGGTATCAGAGATTCCGGAGGGCGGGATATCAGAATGAGTGAAGATTATGTCTTCGAAAAATACTATCGCGAGATCCGGGCAAAGGACGGGGCCATAGAGCGCATCGAGACGAGCGTACCGGCACATTTCAATTTTGCATATGATGTCGTGGATTGGTTCGCAGAGAGAACTCCGGACAAGCCGGCACTGCTTCACAAGAGCATCAACGGCGCGTTGACAGAGTTCACGTTCGGCGACATGAAACGGCTTTCCGACGAGGCGGCGATCGCGCTGTCGGAGGTCGGAGTCTGCAGGGGGGATGCGGTGATGCTTCTTCTGAAGCGGCGGTACGAGTTCTGGATCGCGATGCTGGCGCTCCACAAGCTCGGGGCGATCGCGGTGCCGACCTCGCATATGGTCTCCGCGGAGGACATCGCGCGCCGCGCGGAGAAGGCCCATACAAAGGCAATCCTGTGCGTGAACTCGGAGCACATCTGCGAGAAGGTGGAGACTGCCGTGCGCGGCACCTGCGTGATCCCGATCGCAGTCGGCGAGCGCTACGGGGAGTTCCGGTTCTGGGACGATCTGATGAGCGGGGCGAAGAGATCCGGCAAGATATGGGAGCGCGTTGAGACCGACGTGAGCGACCCGATGTTATATTACTTTACGTCGGGGACGAACGGGGAACCGAAGGCGGTCATCCACGACTGGTCGTATCCGGTCGCGCACATCTACACCGCGAAACATTGGCACGGGATCAAGGACGGCGACCTGCACCTGACCGTGGCGGACTCGGGCTGGGCGAAGACTGCGTGGGGCAAGCTGTACGGGCAGTGGTTCCTCGGGGCGAGGATCCTCGTGTACGACTATGACCGCTTCTACGCGGGCGAGTTTTTGTCGCTGCTCACGGAGCTTAAGGTGAACACATTTTGCGCACCTCCGACGATCTACAAATACTTGGTCATGGAGGATCTGTTGCAATATGACTGGTCGGCGCTTCGGTGCGCCGCGACGGCAGGAGAACCGATGCCGACTGCGGTTGCAAAGAGCTTTGCGGAGGCGACCGGAGTGACCGTGCGGGACGGCTTCGGGCAGACGGAGACGGCGCTGCAGATCTGCACGCCGGTCGGCAGCAACCCGGTGCCCGGCTCGATCGGCAAGGCCTCGCCGTTGTACCGCATCGAGATCGCGGATGAGCAGGGGAATTTCCTGCCGGACGGCGAGGAGGGTGAGCTTGTGATCGTGCCGCAGGGCAGTGAGCGCCCGATCGGTATCTTCTGCGGGTACCTCGGCGAGGAGGAGCGATACCGCGAGGTGTGGCGCGGCGGCGCGTACCACACGGGCGACCGCGCGAAGCGGGATGCGGACGGTAACTTCTACTTCTTCGGGCGAAACGACGACGTCATCAAGTCGAGCGGTTACCGCATCGGACCCTCGGAGGTGGAGAATCTGCTGATGCAGCACGAGGCGGTGAAATTCTGCGCCGTGACGGGGTATCCCAGCAAAACGCGCGGAACCGTAGTGAAAGCGAGCATCGTCCTCAAGGACGGCTTCGCCGGCGACCAGCGGCTGACGACCGAGCTGCAGGACTACGTGAAGAAGAACGGCGCGGTGTATAAGTACCCGCGCATGATCGTGTATGTCGATGACCTCCCGCGGAGCTCGAGCGGCAAGATCAACCGCGCGGCGATCCGGAGGGCGGACGAAGAGAAGCTTCGGCAGTCAGACAACAGAACATAATGGAAACTCTGCGAGCCTCAGCTATGCGAAGAACATCAACAAACTTCTGGAGCCGCTGGAGATGGGAGATGAGAGCAGAACCACGGGCAAGGGAACCGGGCTTGGGCTGTCCATCGCCAACACGATCGTCGAACAGCACGGATGGAAAATGAAGCTGTCGTATGACAGGATGAGACAGATCTTCACGTGCACGATCAAGGTCCCGAAGCGGAGACAGTGACGCGGACCGGAAGCACTTGACATTTGCCGAAGGATGAGATATGATGAGCGGGCAATCGAGAGATTGCCCGCATTTATCCGGGCTTGTACCGGTTTCGACGGGTGTTTTGAGATTATGGAAGCCATTCATGTACCGGACCATGTAAATAACCGGAAAACCTAAATATAAACGCAGATAACAAATTTGCACTTGCTGCCTAATTAGGCAGCTGTCGGCCCGCGGCACCCACGCAGCGGTCAACCGGCATCATCTACGT
>JAFZMO010000004.1 GCA_017551165.1 Lachnospiraceae bacterium | reverse complement strand
GATGGCGAACCGGGGAATGATCCGGTCGTCCTCAAAACCGAGCTTCCACTCTCCGTTCGAGAGAATGGCTGCGTTCGACGTCTCCGAACCGCTCGAAGCCGTCGTTGCGATCACGCCGATCGGCAATACGCTCTCCGGCGACACGCCCTTCTCGAAGAAATCCCAGACGTCTCCGCCATAGGGTATCCCTAGTGCCACCGCCTTCGCGGTGTCGATGGAGCTTCCGCCGCCGACGGCGAGCACGAAGTCCACACGGTTGGCGCGTCCCTGCTCCGTGAGCTTCCGTACCAGTTCGATGCTCGGGTTCGGAACCACTTCTCCGCTCTCGGAAAATGCGATCCCGAGCTCCTTCACCGCATCCAGTACCGCGTCGTAGATCCCGAGTTTCTTCACGAAATCGCCGCTGTATACCAGAAGAAGCGATGTCGCTTTGTTCTCGCGGAGGAGTTCGGCGAGCTGCCGCTCGCTCCCCTCCCCGAACACGATCTTCGCCGGATTGTAATACGTAAAACCGATCATGGGTCTGTCCTTTCTTTCGGATTACTTGAGCGGAACTACCGCACCGTCGTACTTCTCTTCGATAAACTTCTTTACGTCTGCGCTCTGCAGAACCTCAACCAGAACCTTCAGAGCCTCGTTGTCCTTCTTGCCGGGAACCGTCGCAATGATGTTGCCGTAGGTCTGTGCTGCGAGGCCGTCATTTGCCTCAACCGCGAGCGCCTGGCTCACATGGAGACCGCCCTCGATCGCGTAGTTGCCGTTGATGACCGCAACGTCAACGTCGGGAAGTGCTGCGACGAGCTGCTCCGGAGCAAGCTCCTTGAACTGAATGTTCTTCGGGTTCGTTGCGATATCGGCGATCGTTGCGGTGATGCCTGCGCCGTCCTTCAGGGTGATGATGCCCTCCTGTGCAAGCAGAAGAAGTGCTCTCGCCTCGTTCGTCACATTGTTGGGAACAGCCACGATCGCGCCGTCCGGAAGGTCTGCCAGGTTCTTCGTACGTCCTGCGTAGATGCCGAAGGGCTCGTAGTGGATCGCACCGATCGAAACGAGGTCGCTGCCATTTTCCTTATTGAACTGCTCCAGGTACGGAACGTGCTGGAAATAGTTTGCATCCAGGCTGCCCTCGATCACACCCGTGTTCGGGGTGATGGAATCCTCCAGGCGGACGATCTCAAGCGTGTAGCCCTTCTCCTTGAGGATCGGCTTTACGTACTCGAGGATCTCCGCGTGGGGCACAATGTTGGCACCGACCTTAATGGTCTTGCCGTCGGATGCGGATTGTGCGTTCTTTCCGCATCCGACAAGCGCGAGGGTAAAAATAAGTGTGATAGCTGCGATAAAAATTCTTCTTTTCATGATGGTAATCTCCTTTGGATTGTTTTTTGTTTTATTTTCCAATACTGTTATATGCTTTGCCTGTTGCACCGCGTTTATTGTGAACCCGTCGATCAGGCCTTGCGCCGGATCTTCGAGAGGATCCCGCCCGCCGCCTGAATGACCATGACCATGATCACAAGCAGTATGACGGTCGTCCAGAGGACGTCTTTCTGATAGCGGTAGTAACCGTACTGCAGAGCGATGGCTCCGAGTCCGCCTCCGCCGATCACGCCCGCCATCGCCGAGTAGCCGAGAACCGTAGCTACGTTGATGGCTGCTCCCTGCAGAAGCGACGGTGCCGCCTCCGGCAGGATGAAGTGTAAAATGATGTGCACCGGCGATGCTCCCATGGAGGTCGCCGCCTCGATGATCCCGGGCTGTACCTCACAGAGCGACGCTTCCACCATTCGCGCTACGATCGGGATTGCTCCGACCGTGAGCGGTACGATCGCCGCCGTCGTTCCGATGGACGAGCCTGTCACCCACCGTGTGAACGGGATCAGCAGCACGAGCAGGATGAGGAACGGCAGGGACCGCATGATGTCCGTGATCACACCGATCACGATGTTGACCGGACGGTTCTGCAACAGCCTCCCCTTCGCGGTCGCGTACAGGATCACGCCGACCGGAAGTCCCACGATATACGCGTACAGAGATGCGTATGCCGTCATCCGCAGCGTCTCCCAGACGCCGTTTTTGATGGCTTCCACGATGTAGTCACTCATTCGTCCACCTCCGATATCGCGAGTCCCTTGCTGCGGAAGTACTCCACAACCACGGCTCTGTCTTTTTCCTCCGGCGGCAGCTCAAGGACCATCTGGCCGTATCCGACGCCGCCCACGCTCTTGGTGTTCGCGCTCAGGATGTTGACCTTCTGTCCCGTCGTCGCCACGAGATCCGCAATGAACGGTTCCTTCGCGGAGAGCCCGTCAAATGCGATCCGGATCAGACGGCTGTTCTCATCCGACGGATCGTACGGATTGCTCGGGAACACCAGCTTCTTCGCTGCCCTCGACTTCGGCGCCCGGAAGACCTCCTTCACGTCTCCGACCTCCGCCAGATTGCCTTCGTCGATGATCGCGACTCTGTCGCAGATCCGCTCCACCACGGACATCTCGTGCGTGATGATCACGATGGTCAGCTTTTGCTCCCGGTTGATCTTCTGCAGAAGCTCCAGGATCTCGCCCGTGATCTTCGGGTCGAGCGCGCTTGTCGCCTCGTCGCAGAGCAATACCTTGGGATTGGCCGCAAGTGCTCTTGCTATGGCCACCCGCTGCCGCTGTCCGCCGGACAGTCTCGCGGGATATTCTTTTTCTTTCTCGGAGAGCCCGACGACCTCAAGCATGCGCCGTGCCGTCTCCTTTCTCTCCCTGCGCCCCACTCCCGCGATGCGAAGCGGCTGCTCCACATTTTTGATCACGGTCCGTTGTTGCAGCAGGTTGAATCCCTGAAATATCATCGCGATCGAGCGACGCACCTTCCGGAGTTCCCTCGCCTTCAGTTCAGCCAGGTCCCTTCCGAAATACCGGACGCTTCCGTCGCTCACATCCGTGAGCCGGTTCAGCGTGCGTACCAGCGTCGATTTGCCTGCGCCGCTCATTCCGATGATTCCAAAGATCTCTCCCTCGCGAATGGAAAAACTCACATCGCGAAGTGCCGTAAAATCCTTTCCTTCATTTCGATACGTCTTCGAAACCCGATCCAGTTCAAACACGGTGACCGGTTCGTCATCCTTTATGAAGTTGTCCGTTTCATTCACCGTTTCCATTCCTGTCCGTGCCTCTCAATCGTATAATCCTTTGCTGATATACCGGTCGCCGCGGTCCGGGAAGACAGTGACGATACTGCCGTGATCGATGCGCTCAGCCAGCCGCAAGGCCGCCGTAAGCGCCGCTCCCGACGAGGAACCGGCCAGGACGCCTTCCCTGCGCGCCAGCTCCTTCACGGTGGCAAATGCCTCCGTGTCCGTCACCTTGATAACCTCGTCGACCAACGACATGTCCATTGTTTTGGCAATGAAGTCGTTGCCGATGCCCTCGATGTCGTAGTCCGCATGCTCGCCTCCGCCGATCGTCGAACCGACCGGATCCGCAAGCACTCCCGCTACGGAAGGCTTTTGTTCTTTTAAGTAGCGGACAATGCCGCTGAAGGTTCCGCCGCTGCCGGCGCCTGCCACGAAGTAGTCAACGTCGCCTTCGAGCTGTCGCCAGATCTCCGGTCCCGTGGTCTCGTAGTGTGCCTGCGGGTTGGCGGGGTTGTCGAACTGCTTTAGTGAGATCGCACCGGGGATCGTAGCAATGATCCGCTCCGCCTCCCGCGACGCTCCGAGCATTCCGTCCTCGCGCGGCGTGTTGACGATCTCAGCGCCGAGCGCACGAAGAACCTTTTGCTTCTCCTGCGAGAATTTTTCGGGGACTGTGAAGATGACCCGGTATCCCTGGTTGAGCGCCGCGATCGCGATGCCGATCCCGGTGTTTCCCGCCGTGGCGTCCACGATCGTGCTTCCCTCCCTGAGAAGCCCTCTTCGCTTTGCATCGTCGATCATGTACATCCCGACGCGGTCCTTGACGCTGCCGGCCGGGTTCGCAAGCTCGAGCTTTGCGTACAGCCTCACGTCCTTCTTCGTCTCAAAATTCTGCAGTCGGAGGATCGGTGTGTTCCCGATCATACTGCGGATGTCCATATAAACATCCATTAAACACCACCCCCCATCTTGTCGTTCACGATCCTTGCAGCCTCAATTGCCTGCTGCAGATCGTCTATCAGGTCGTTAACATCCTCGATGCCGACGGAGAAGCGAATGAGCTCGTCCACGATACCGGTCTTATGCCGGATGTCAGCGGGGATGGATGCGTGCGTCATGCTTGCCGGGTGGCACACGAGCGACTCGACGCCGCCCAGGCTCTCCGCCAGCGTGATGAGCTTCAGGTTCCGGAAGAATGCGCGGTAGTCAAATTCCTCGTTCAAGACGAAGGAGATCATCGCGCCCGGGCCGTCCGCCTGCTTCTTCTGCACGGCGTAACCCGGATCCGAGGCAAGCCCCGGAAAATACACTTTCTTCACGTAACCGCTTGTCTCCAGCCACTCCGCGATGCGCTGCGCATTTTCCACATGACGGTCCATGCGAACGCCGAGCGTCTTGATACCGCGGATGACGAGGAAGCTGTCGAACGGGGAGAGAACTCCGCCGATCGCATTTTGCAAAAAAAACAACCGTTCCGCGATCGCCTTGTCCTTGAGTGCCACAAGGCCCGAGATCGTGTCGCTGTGTCCGCCGAGATACTTCGTGCCGCTGTGGATGACGATGTCCGCTCCGAGTGTGAGCGGCCGCTGCAGGTACGGCGTGAGGAACGTGTTGTCAACGATCAGGAGGACGCCGGCCTTCCTTGCCAACTCCGCGGTTGCCTGAATGTCCGTGACGCTGAGCAACGGGTTGGCCGGTGTTTCGATATAGATGGCCTTCGTATTCGAATCGATCGCCGCCGCGATCTTCGCGGTGTCGGTGGTGTCCGTGATCTCGTACGCAAGTCCGAGCGGTTTGAACACCTTGTCCAGGATTCGGAATGTTCCGCCATAGATGTTGTCAGAGATGATGATCTTGTCGCCCGCCGTGAACAGCGAGAGAACCGTGTGGATGGCTGCAAGCCCCGAGGCAAATGCCAGTCCGTACTCGCCGCCCTCCAGGTCTGCGATCAGTGCTTCGAGCGCCGCTCTCGTCGGGTTGCCGGTTCTGGAGTACTCCCAGCCGGTGTTGACCCCGAGCTCGCTCTGCTTGTATGTCGATGTCTGGTAGATCGGAACGTTCACCGCTCCGGTCGTCTTGTCTCCGTCAACCCCGCCGTGGATCAGCAGGGAATTCAATGCTAAACTCATATTTTTACCCTCGAAATTCAGTGTATTTTGCCGCCTCTGTGCGGCTTTTTGTCGAAAAATGGCAACAAAAACAGGAGCCCCTATCGGAAGCTCCCGAGCACATGGCATATTCGTATCTGCCGTCGTTGTCCTATCACTGACATCGACAAGCTACACTGTTAAGGCGCATCGAAAAGCAGTCGAACGCCCCGGCCATGGAATCTGCTCGGGAAATTATCTGCATTCGACAACACATCGCATTGTAGCTGTACGTCGTAAACCGCTTCATCGTTCGCGCCTCCTTTCAACAGGTGATGGCGCAATGTTAACACCATCCGCCTAGTATGTCAATAGGTAATTTGAATTTTTTTCAACTTTTTTCAAAACGAACGATGCCCCTCCTCGCATTGAGGTGGGGCATCGATGTGTCTTCTTAGAATGTTACCGGCTCAGACCGCGCTGTTTACAGCAGCTCGAGCAGGTGCTTCTTCGCCTCGGCAAACTCCTCCTCGGTGATGAGATCGTTCTCATACGCCATCTTGAGTGCCTTCAGCTTCTTGGTGAACTCATCCATCGAGTTGTCCACGGATGCGGCTTGCTTCTGCGGCTTCGGTGCGCTCTTGGTCGCCGTCGCCTTCGCTGCGGCTCTTCTCGCGCGCTCCTCAGGGCTCATGGCCATCGTCTGCTTCTGCAGGTACTCCGGAACGATCGGGCCTTCGGAGACAGGTTCTTCCTCGATCTCGTCCTCGCCTTCCTCGTCTTCGCCGATCTCATCCTCTTCCTCGGACTCATCGTCGTCGGTGTCATCGCCGTCCTCAAGATCGGCCCAACGCTCACGCGCTGCTTCGAGTGTCTGCGAGAAATCCTCTGCAGCCTCCTCGATATCGTCCGCCGTCTCTGCCGCTTCCTCGAACGTATCCTCGATCTCTTCCACAGCTTCCTCGGCGATCTCTTCCGCCTGCTCGGTCACTTCCTCGGCAACCTCCTCGGGCTCCTCCGGGCGACGGCCTCTCGCAGCTTCCATCGCTGCAAGGATCGCACTGTTCGCATCCGAGATCACGATCGGCTCAGGCTCTTCCACTGCCTCGGTGACAGTCACCTCCGCAGAGCTTGCCAGTGCTTCCGCCATTGCCTCCGCGAACGAGGACGGTTCCTCCTCCACGGTCTCCTCAGCGGTCTCAACAACCTCTTCCACAGCCTCGGTCACTTCCTCAGCAGCCTCTTCGACTTCTTCGGTCACTTCCTCGACAGCCTCAGGCAGCTCTTCGATCTTCTCCTCGAACGCCTCTGCGACGTCCTCGGTCTTCTCTTCTACAGTCTCTGTGATCTCCTCGACCTGCTCCTCCGCCTCGGCGCGGGCCTTCGCCTCTGCCTCCGCAGCACTCTCCTTCGCTGCGTCCGCAAACGAATTGCCGTGCTTCAGCGCCCACAGGATCGCCTGGTTCGCATTGGAGATCTCCGGTGCTCTCTCGTAGTCCGGGAGCTCGTTCTCGGGCCCCTCCGTCGTCTCCTCGACAGCGGCGGGCTCTTCCTTTACCTCCGGAACAACCGGCTTCTCCGGACGGGTTCCGGCCGGTGCAAACAGATCGTACGCGTCGTCCGCAGCCTCCTCGGCCTCCTCGACGATCGGCTTCGTGATCTTATCAAAACTCGACTTCACAAACTCCGTAGGCTTGAAGGAGAAGGTATCCTCTTCCTCCGTCTCCACCTTGGTCACAGCAGGCTCAACCGGCTTGCTCGCGGTCATGCTGACCGGGCTGAACAGATCGTCTGCTTCCTCCTCGATCTCCTCCGCTGCCTCGGTCGCCTCCTCGAACAGAGGTCGAACCGGTGCGACAACTCTCTCGGAAAATGCGTCCGCAAACGTGTCCACGGTTTCCTCAACCGTCTCCTCCGCTGCCTCAACCTTCTCCTCGACGGTCTCCTCAAACTCGTTCGCCGCTTCCCGGGCAGTCTCTGCAACCTCTTCTGCAGCCTCTTCTACGGTCTCTTCCGCAGCCTCAGCAACCTCGCTTGCAGCCTCAGCAGCCTCGGCAGGCTCATCCTTGGCAAGGCCGAGTCTGCGAAGCATCTCGGACAGCGACTCCTCCTTCGGAGCAGCCTCCTCGGCAACTTCCTCTGCGGTCTCCTCGGCCGCTTCCTCTACCGCCTCAGTCGCCTCCTCTACGGTCTCTTCCACGTTACCGAAGAACGACTCTGCCGTATCCTTCACGGTCTCTTCCGCGTTGTCGAAGAACGACTCTGCCGCTTCCTCAGCGGACTCCGTCACATCCTCGATGCTCTCGGTCGTCTCTTCGACAGCTTCCTCGGCCGTCTCTGCAAACTCGTCGATCGTCTCGGTTACCTCTTCGGCAGCCTCCTCGGCGGTCTCGGTATTCTCTTCTACTGCGTCAACAAACTCTTCGGCGCTGTCTCTGCGCTCCTCGAGCTTGCTCTCGATCTCTTCCTGAAGCTTGCGGAAGGCGTCTTCCTGATCCGCGCGGAGCTGCTCCTCCTCGGAGACGACCTCCTCCACGGCGTCTTCCACGATGTCAAATGCACCTGCCGACTGGCCGGCAACCTCCTCGGCTGCTCTCGCTGCCGCTGCCGCTGCGTCCGCCGCTGCGGTGTCAGCCTCGAGTTCCTCGAAGATCTTGCTGTCGACCTCACCGAAGAAGCTTCCCTCGCCCTGTGCCGCGCTCTCGATCGTCTCGTCCAAAGCGTCCGTCACAGCCGTCTCTGCATTCTCGATCGTCTCAACCGTCTCAGCTACAACGTCCTCGGTCTTCGTCTCGACCGCCTCAGCCGCTGCCTCAAGCTCTTCCTTCTCCTCCTCGGCATTGCTGTTCAGGCCGACGCTCGAGGTCGGGATGTATTTCTTGTCATTGCGCTCTCTGGGGTTGACGAACAGTGCCGTGTTGACACCCTTGAGCTCCTTATCCTTCTCTTTCTCCTTCTTGCGGCGTTCCTTGTCCTTCTTCTTATCCTTCTTCTTGGAATTCTTGTCGGTGAACAAGGTCTCCGGCTCAGCGGCAGGTGCGCTCGCAGCCTCCTCCGCGCTCTTCACCGCCTCAACGGCCTCAACAAGCTCTTTCTTCTCGGCTTCCTTCTTCTCGCGGGCAGCCTCCCAGGCAGCGTCACGCTCCTTGCGCTCCTCTTCCTCCTCCGCCATGCGCAGGAAGGCGTCCAGATCGTTCGGGTTCGTGCTCTTGACCGGCTTCTTGCTCGTCGTCGAGATCACGTCGGTTGCGTCGTTGTCATTTTTCTTATTGTCGTGGCCCTTCTTCTTGTCCTTCTTATCCTTCTTGGAAAGGAATCCGCCCTTCTTGTTGTCGTCTTCCTTCTTATTGTCTTCCTTCTTGTCCTCAGGCTTGTCCTTCTTATCCTCGGGCTTCTTCTCGGCATCCTTCTTGTCTGCCTTGTCGTTGCCCTTCTTCGGGAACTTGTCGTCCTTCTTCGGATTCTTCTTGTCGTCCTTCTTGTCGTCCTTCTTCTCGTTCTTCGCCTTCGCATCCTTGATCGTCAGCGTCTTCGGCGAATCCGCCATCTTGAAGCCCTCTTCCAACTCACGGTCGGTGATCGGGTCGTTGATGCGGTTGCATCCGAGAAGGAAAATGAGCGGGATCGCAAACACCGCGGTGAGAAGCAGGAACATTCCGATCACTTCCCAGATCGCCGGCCATGCGTCGCCCTTCTTGATGATCGATGCGAGGATCGCCATCAGACCGGAAGCCGCAATGCTTCCCACAAAACCGATACACATCTTGCGGTCGTTGGTCAGCTCGAAGAAATTATCGATACCGTCCTTACCGACTACGCCGAACAGCAGCACGGACGAGAGCAGCACCAGCACCATGATCAACAGTGCGAATACTACGCACAGCGCCTGCAGCGAGGTGTCGCTGCCGAACAGGCGACCGTAGTCACCGGCAAATGCAGCGCCGCCCAGGAACACCGCGATGCTCGCGATGAAGAAGATCTTACCGAACTTCGGGCGCATACCGATGCGCGCGGCATAGGCAAAAAGCCCGCAGCCGGCCGCCAACATAACGTAAGCGATCGTGCAGAGCGCAACGTGCCATTTCCCCTTTCCGAGGAGTGCCGTCAACACTGCCATCACAATGTTGAGTCCTCCTACCGCAATACTTCCGTAAAACAGGCAATTACAGATCAGCTCCGTTTTCTTGTCCGGATACACCTTCATCCTTGTTACCCCCTTCGGTAATAGTCTCGGTCCTGTCAGTCTTTTCGCTCTTCTTCCTGTCTCCGCCCGTGGCCTCCAACTTCGCCGCGAGCATCCTCAACCCTTCGATCAAAAAATCCTTTGTGACAAATCCTCCGTTCCATCCGCCGTAGTCCAGCTCCGGAAGATAGAATCGGTCGCCCAGATCCACGGACCGGTCCAGCAGCGCCAGCGAGGCCTGCTCGAAATCCGCGACGAGCTCGTCCGTCGTGATCGGCAGTTCGATCGACGACATGGCGCGTGACAACCGGTTCCAAAACTGTCTGGACGATCGGCTGCCGCCGCTCTTCGGGAGCTCCGTAAACAACTCCCACAAATAGTGCTTTCCTCTTTCTAACGGAAACAGAAACGGGATCTCACGGTCGAGATTGTCAAGCGCCGGTCCTGCGATATGGAAAATGTACGACGCGTCGTAGCGATTGCCGTCCTCCGGCGATGCGTCCGCCGCGTTGCACTGGATCGCCTCAAAACGATTGAAATCCCAGTCCGGATAAAACTTCTTTGCGCAGGTCTCGATGACCTCGCACGAACGCTCCTCCAGGATCAGTTGACCCATATCCAGTTTTTTCCTCGGAAATGACATTCACCGTGTTCCCATCTGTCTCAAAAATGCGCTGTGTTCTACGTTCGTAGTACAAAATGAAGAGAACACAAAGCGAGGCTATCGGATGATAACCTACTTTTGAATATAGCACGCATTTCCCGCATAGTCAATGCGTATTTGTAAGGGAAACAGGGGTTTTTCGCGAAAAAACATGCATTTTACTGTGAGAAAGTCACATTTCATTCTACGCGCGTAGTATAAAAGCGATCCCATCCTATTTTTTTGCCGAAATATGAGATAAGACATTCGCTTTTGACAGGCGGTTGTGATATGATAAACCACGTGATCATTCTGCCCGGAAAGGAGTGTTCCCGGCCGCTTGCAAAGGCGCGTTCCGGATTCCGTTTTTTCTATGAAAAAGAATCGAATTCGTCTCGCGTTTGCCGCGGTTTTCGCCCTCGCGTTTCTCGTCGGTTGCTCCGGCGGCGACAACCCCGAGGTGAAGACCCCGAAGGCAAAGCGGGCAGAAAATATGACCTCCACGCCGACGCCCGCATTTTCCGCAAAGGACATCGACTACTCGGGCGCGGAGGAATTCGGCGAGGCTCCGGTCTTCAATGAGACCGGCCACTTCTATGAGGGCGGCATCGACCTGTTCATCTCGAACAGTGCGGCCAACGGCATTCTCTACTACACCTTCGACGGCAGCGAGCCGTACCCCGGGCGCCCCGGATCCTATGAATATGAAAACCCTCTCTCCATGGAGACGACGGAGGGCAACTACCCGCAGGCCTACGTGATCAAGGCGAAGTCGTTCTATGCGGACGGCACGGTCTCCCCGACCGCGGTGCACACATTTTTCGTGTCCGAGGGGATCCGCTCCCGCTTCACAAGCTCGTCGGACCGGCTGCTCATCGTGAGCATGGTCGGCGACGCGGCAGATTTCACGGAGAGCCCCGACGGTCTTCTCTACGGCCAGAACTACAAGTTGCGCGGTGACGCCAGCGAGCGCCCGTGCCACGTGGAGATCTTCGACGCGGAGGGCAACACGCTCGTGAGCCAGTACGCGGGCGCGCGCATCTACGGCGCGTATTCCCGCCAGAACGCAGTCAAATCCTTCAAGCTCTTCGCGCGCAAGGAATACGGCTCCGGCATCGGCAAATTCAAATATGATTTCTTCGGCACGACGGACACCGAGGGCAACCCGGTCGACTCCTACGACAAGCTTGTGCTCCGCAGCTACGGCAACGACTGGCAGTTCGCATTCCTGCGCGATGAGCTCAACCAGCGCCTTCTCGGCAAGGCGGGCTACGACTGTTACGAGGAGGTCCGCCCCGCGATCGTCTACCTCAACGGCATGTTCTACAATTTCGTGTGGATGCACGAGAGCTACTGCGACACCTACTTCAAACAGAAATTCCCGGATGACTCGATGAACGGCACCTTCGTCGTGATCGGCGGCAAGGAGACGCGCAAGGACCCCGACGAGGACCGCAACGACGTTTTCGAGTGCAACGAATTTAATGCGGTCTACGACCAGCTGCGAGATCTGGACTTCACGATCGATTCCAACTACGCGCGGCTGTGCGCCTTCATGGACGTCGAGAACTACCTCGACTACTACGCGGCCAACATCTTCGTCTGCAACTACGACTGGCCGCACAACAACTACAAGGTCTACCGCTACTACGCGGACGACCTCGGGGACTACGGCGAGGGCGTCTACGACGGCCGCTGGCGCTTCCTCCCGCACGACATGGACTACTGCTACAACATTTACAACCGGCCTGAGGAGTGTCCCGTGACCGCGAACTATCTCGCGACCGTCCTCTCCGAGGGACAGCGCAACGCGCCGCTCTTCGCGGCGATCCTCAAGCGCACCGATTGCCGCAACTACTTTATAAGAAGCGTCCTTCGCCTCATCGACGGAGCATTTTCCTACGAGTCGATCTGCGACGAGATCGACACCATGGTCGCCGAGCAGGGCGACGAGCTCGCGTACTACATCGAGGCCATGAAGAAGACGTACAACGGCCGCGGCGGCTGGGGCGGCGATCCGATCTGGACGAGCCTCAACTACGTCGGTAACTCCCGCGAGACGATCCGCGAGTTCGCGAGAGAGCGCGGCGACATCCTGGTCACGCAGATGGCCGAGGTGTTCAACATGGATATCAGTGACATCCTTGCCTTGATGAAGGGATGATCATTTTCCGATAATACAGTAACTACAAGTTCAGGGGTACCGACATGAAATGGATCCTACACTACATGGGCCGCTACCGGGGGCGAGTCGCGCTCGGCATGTCCATCAAATTCCTGGGCACGATCGGCGAGCTGATGCTCCCGTTCCTGCTCGAGTACATTCTCGATGACGTCGTCCCGACCGGTCAGGTCCGCATGGTCATCATCTTCGGCTTGCTCATGATCGTGACGGCCGTGCTGGTCCGCACGATCAACATCAACGCGAACCGCCGGGCGACCGCGGTTGCGCGCGACTGCATCCGCGACCTTAGGCACGACCTCTTCGACACGACCGTGCACCTCACGGGCTCGCAGTTCGACTACGTGACGCTGCCGTCCCTCATTTCCCGAATGACCTCCGACACGTACAACGTGCAGAATTTCATCGGGATGATCCAGCGCATGGGCGTCCGCGCCTGCATCATGCTTCTCGGCGGCATCTTCATGGCTGTCCTGCTGGATCCGGTGCTCGCGCTCGTCATGGTCGGCATGGTTCCCGTCATGGCCGGCATCATCCTCTTCATCTCCACGAAAGGTATCCCGATGTACCGCCGCGTCCAGGAGAAGGTGGACGACATCACGCGGGTTCTTCGGGAAAATATCACCGGCGTGCGCGTCGTGAAGGCTCTCTCCCGCGAGGAGTACGAGACCGAGCGCTACGAGAAAGCCAACGACGACCTCACGACGACCGACCTTCGCACCGGCATCACGATGGCTCTCCCGAACCCGATCATGAACCTGTGTCTCAACATCGGTATGGCGACCGTCATCCTGATCGGCGCAGGCCGCGTCAACAACGGCCTCACCCAGCCCGGCGTCATCATCGCGTTCCTCTCCTACTTTAATATGATCCTTCAGGCGATCATGGGTATGAACCGCATCTTCATCCAGTCCACGAAGGCCGCTGCCTCCGCCAACCGTATCGGCGAGGTCATCGTTCTCGCGGACGACGTTCAGCCCGTGCTCGAGCTTGACGATACAACGCGCCTGCCCGCTCGTTGCCTCGACGCGGACAGCAACGCTCCGCTCGTGGTATTTGACGACGTGAGCTTCGCCTACCCCGTGCTCCAGCAGGAGAAGGTCGACGAGAATCGGGAAAATGCGATCAGCAACATTTCCTTCTCCATCGGCCGCGGAGAGACGCTCGGCATCATCGGTGCCACCGGCTGCGGCAAGACGACGCTTCTCAACCTTCTGATGCGCTTCTACGACGTCACCGACGGCCACGTCTACTACAACGGCCGCGACGTGCGCACCTACGCTCCGGAGGACCTGCGCCGCACGATGAGCGTCGTGTTCCAGAACGACACGATCTTCGCAGACACCCTGCGCAACAATATCATTTTCGGACGGGAAGTCACGGATGAGACGATGGCACAGGCCGCTGCCGACGCCAACATCGCACAGATGATCGAGGCTCAGCCCGAGCGCTACGATTACCGTGCGACCAAGGCCGGCGCCAACCTAAGCGGCGGCGAGAAGCAGCGTGTGCTGATCGCGCGCGCCCTCGCGGGGCATCCGGATCTGCTGATCCTCGACGACGCCTCGAGCGCCCTCGACTACAAGACCGACGCCGCGCTCCGCAAGGCCATCCGCACGAACTATCCCGACACGACGACCATCACGATCGCACAGCGCATCAGCTCCGTCATGAGCATGGACCGCATCCTTGTTATGGAAAACGGTCAGATCCTCGGGTACGGCACGCACGATGAGCTGCTCGATTCCTGCGAGGTCTATCGCGACATCTACATCTCACAGACAGGAGGTGACGCGAATGCCTCTGCTTAGTAACAAGACTGCAAGACCGAAGGACACGAAGGGCACGCTTCGGCGCCTTCTCTCCTACCTGAATGCTTACCGGGTACCGATGGCGATCGGACTTATCTTGTCCCTCGCGGGCAACCTCTTCGCCCTCTTCGGACCGAACCTCGCCGGCAAGGCGATCGGTGCGATCGGTGCGGGCGCTGGCGAAGCGAATTTTACGCGCATCTATCACTACCTGAAACTTTTGTTGCTGCTGTATGTCGGCTCTGCGGTGTGCACGTTCCTTCTCTCCGTCCTGATGATGAAGGTCGGCCGCTCCGTCGGCAAGAAGCTCCGCAGCGAGGTGTTTGACAAGCTCATGACTATGCCTGTCGGCTACTTCGACACGCACCAGACCGGCGACATCATCAGCCGCGTCTCCTACGACATTGACGTCATCAGCAACTCGCTCTCCACGGACGTGGTGCAGATCCTGTCGAGTTTGATCACGGTCATCGGTGCATTCATCATGATGCTCGTGATCTGCCCGCCGCTCGTTCTCGCGGTGCTGATCACGATCCCGCTGTCGATCTTCTACACGCGCTACATCACAAGGAAGGCGCGCCCGCTTCTGTCCGCGCGCTCCGCGATGTACGGCGAGATGAACGGCTACTCCGAGGAGATGTTCTCCGGCCAGAAGACCATTCAGGCCTACGCGCACGAGGAGCTCACGCTCGATGAGTTTGACGGCATCAACGAGAAGACGTGCGAAGCATTTTTCAATGCAGACTACATTTCCTCAAAGATCGGTCCTTCGATCGGATTTATCAACAATTTATCGCTCGCCCTGACGGCGATGTTCGGTTCCATCTTCTACATGAAGAGCATCATCGACCTCAGTCAGATCTCGTCGTTTGTGCTGTACACGCGCAAGTTCTCCGGCCCGATCAACGAGGTCGCTAACATCGCGAACGAGATCCTCTCGTCGCTGGCCGCTGCCGAGCGCGTGTTCAACCTTTTAAACGAGTCGGACGAGATCGCCGACCTCAAGGACGCAGTCGAGCTGACCGATGTCCGCGGCGAGGTCGAGCTCGAGGACGTCAACTTCTCGTATCGCCCTGAGAAGCCGATCCTTCGCGACATCAACATCCACGCGGAGGCAGGAAAAATGATCGCCATCGTCGGGCCAACGGGCTCCGGCAAGACGACCATCATCAACCTTCTCATGCGATTTTACGAGCCCGTGTCCGGACAGATCTACGTCGACGACACGCCGCACGAACATTTTACGATGGAGTCGCTGCGCAAGGCGTACGCGCTCGTACTGCAGGACACCTGGGTCTTCCACGGCACCATCTACGACAACATCGCCTACGGACGCATCGGCGCCACGCGCGATGAGGTCGTCGCCGCCGCGAAGGCCGCTCACATCCACCATTACATCATGTGTCTGCCGCAGGGCTACGACACCGTGATCACCGAGGACGGCGGCAACATCTCGAAGGGCCAGAAGCAGCTCCTCACGATCGCCCGCGCGATGCTCTACGACGCGAAGATGCTCATCCTCGACGAGGCAACCAGCAACGTCGACACGCGCACCGAGCGCCGCATCCAGAAGGCAATGCGCACCCTGATGCAGGACAAGACCTGCTTCGTCATCGCCCACCGCCTCTCGACGATCCAGAACGCCGACACGATCCTCGTGATCGGCAACGGAACCGTTGTCGAGGCCGGAACGCACGAAGAGCTGATGGCCCAAAAAGGTAGATATTTTTCATTGTATAACGCTCAGTTCGAATGATACTGAGAGAAATAAGGCCGTGAATGACAATCACCGTTGTCATTCACGGCCTTATGAACGAAGAACAAACGCGAGCAAGAAGCCGTGTGTAACACGGCGAGATTGCG
>JAFZMO010000029.1 GCA_017551165.1 Lachnospiraceae bacterium | reverse complement strand
GACAGCTTCTTCGGAACCCCTGTGGCATACAGAGAAGATACTGCTTCGTTCATATTCTGCATCGGGGAGTTCAGCAAAGAGCAGCTGGACGCTGACACGTTCAGTTTCGCCGGCGAGGAGATCTGGTGCGCGAAACGTGTGGAGACGACGAATGACGGTTTGCTGACAAGCTTTGTGACAGGAACATATGCCGGTATCAACTACGATTATGAGTATGATGATCAGAAGCGTCTGATCAAAGAAACATACGGGGATTTCGAGGATTTCAAAACCGTCGGGTATACATACGACAAGGACGGCATGCTCGTCGAGCGCGTACGCAACCTGAGGGTGGTCATGGCTGGGGCAAATGAAAGCGATCTTCATTACAGGACAACGTACCGATACACCTATGACAAAGACGGCAAACTGTCCGGCATGACAGCGGAGACGGTGGATACCGATCATGACTCCAGGGTCCTGAGAGAGTCTGTTCTCACGGTGATCAAGTAATCCCGCGGGAACGGTGCAACAATCACATGAGGGGGACGGTCCGTGGGGGGAGCGGAAAGCCCGGAACCTGAAAGAACGGGGACTGCAAGCATGCTTGCAAGTCCCTGTTTTTGTGCTTTTTCGGAAAATGAGAGCACCTCACCGGCCGACGCGCGCAAGATCGGCATCGGTCGTGGCGTTCGGCGCGTTGTAGAGCACAAGAACCTCGGTGATCCCGTTTTTGCGGATGTAATTGAGGACCGAACCGCGGAAGAATCGCATGTCGATCAGGTGCGTCTCGGCGTAATCCTCGATCGCAAACTGCGCGAAGGTGTTGGCGTAGGAATCCTTGATGATTAGCAGCTTTCCCTTACCTTTACTAAATACTACTGTTGTAGACTGATTGGAGTTCAAAAACACTCCGTACTGGTTTGTGCCCTCAAGAAAGCTTCTCTCGTAGATCGAGTCCGTGATCTGATAGCCGCCGTTGTAGTCGACACGGTGCGCAAGTGTTTTGTAGTACGCTTCGATCGTGTCGTACGCGGCGAACGGGTCCTCGGTCTTGTTGTACGTGGTCCCGCGGAAGTTGTCGCACAGCACCTCCCTCGTCCAGTCGGACAGCGGCGCAACGTCAAGCCCGCGGCTTTCACGCCACGCGGCGTACGCGTAGTAGGCGCCGAGCGATGTCCAATGGTGGTCGGTGCGGTAGTAGAGATACTCGTCCTTATGTGCGAGCAGCGCATCGGTCACGTCGACGATCGGGAGTCCCTGCTTCTTCGCATACGCGATCACAGCGCGCTGGTCGGCGTTGGGTGCGTATGGCGGAAGCTTGTCTGCCAGCACGCAGGCGGCCGTCGGCACGAGCATCACGGAGACGGGGATGTTGTCCTCCGCGAGGGACTCGGTGAGCTTGCGGATCGCAGCGATGTTGGTGTCGAGCTGTTTTTTGTAAAATGCGGTGTGGATATCGATCAGGTAACCGTCATCCGCAAAATACACCCCACCGCTTTCCCGCTTTCCCATTACACGCTCGGTGATCGTCTTGACCGTCACCCAGCGGTCACGTGCGGGAAACTGG
Source organism: Lachnospiraceae bacterium (assembly GCA_017551165.1). Taxonomy (GTDB): domain Bacteria; phylum Bacillota; class Clostridia; order Lachnospirales; family Lachnospiraceae; genus ISDg. The sequence continues at coordinate 6,207 of JAFZMO010000029.1, read as the reverse complement.
TCCGCAAGGTACGACTCGAGGTCGCTTCCGAACTGCCCGGAGCGGATCGCTCTCCACGAGGCTGTCGGCGCCTGTGCGAGCTTTCTTTTCTCGCTTGCGGAGTATGCCTTGTCCGGCAGGAAGAGGCCCGTGAGGGCCCCTCCGAGTAACAGGGCAAGGAACAGGAAGGTTGTCAGTTTATTGCGCATAGGTTAGCCTCCGAAACATTGTGAGATGGCTGGAAGAAGATGTCTTCCTCAGAACCGGAAATACAAGAACGGATTGTACGAGCCGCTGATCAGGTACGCGACCGAGAGCACCATCAGAAGCGTCATCCCCGTAAGCTCCGCAGCGGTGAGGAGGACGCCCCGACGCTGCAGGGCGGAAGCGAGCCTCCGGGGCAGCGGCGTCGCAGCAACGGTACACACGACAAGGAGAGGAAGCGCCGAGGTCAGGCGATACATCGTATCGCTGTTCACGAAGGCGCCGCCGCCGAACATTACGCGCAGGTGGGCAAAACCGTCCCCGATGCGGTCGTACGAAAACCACACCCAGCCGATCAGCACCGCGAGGGCCGTGTACAGACGGCCGATGAGGGAGGGAAGGCGGCGCAACCGGCGGAGCAGGAAGCATTTTTCGACGATGAGGAGAAGGCCGTACCAGGCGCCCCACAGCAGGAAGTTTGCGCTCGCGCCGTGCCACAGACCGGTCAGAAGCCAGACGATCGCGATGTTGCGAAGCTGTTTAACGAGGCCGTTTCGGTTGCCGCCGAGCGGGATGTAGACGTAGTCGCGGAACCAGCTGCCGAGGCTTATGTGCCAGCGGCGCCAGAACTCGGTCACGCTCGCGGCGACGTACGGGTGGTCGAAGTTCTCGGGGAAGGTGAAGCCGAACATCCGCCCGAGCCCGATCGCCATGTCGGAGTAACCCGAGAAGTCAAAGTAGATCTGGAACGCGAACGCAACAATCCCGAGCCACGCGCCGACGCAGGTGAGTGAGGCGGTGCCGGCAGCGGTGCATGCGGACCGGATGAGGCCGGCGTTGTTTGCGAGCAGCACCTTCTTCGCAAGGCCGCGGACGAAACGGCGCGCTCCCTCGCCGAAGGCGTCAAAGTTTCGCTCCGGCGCCGCCAGCTGTGCGGCCACGTCGCGGTAGCGCACGATCGGGCCCGCGATCAGCTGCGGGAAGAGCGAGACGTAGGCGCCGAACGTGATGATGTTTCGCTGCGCCGGCACCTCTCCGCGGTACACGTCGATCGTGTAACTCATCGTCTGGAATGTGTAAAATGAGATCCCGATCGGCAGCGGCAGTCCGAGCTTCGGGACGCTGAGCCCGAGAAGCCCGCCGACCGTGCCGAGGAGGAAGTCGGTGTACTTGAAGAACATCAGAAGCCCGAGGTTGCCGCACAGCGACACGATCAGGCCGAGCTTGGAAAGCTTCGTCCCGCGGAAGCGCTCGACGAGCCGCCCGCAGGTGTAGTCGAGCACGGTCGAGAAGATCATCAGAACGACGTACACGGGCTCGCCCCAGGCGTAGAAGAGAAGGCTCGCGAGGAACAGAACCGCATGCTTCGCCGGCCGCGGCGCCGCGTAATACAGAAGCAGCGCCGCAGGCAAAAAGCAGAACAGAAATGTCAGCCCGGAAAATACCATGGAAGTTTACTCCTCGGGCACAAACGCCCCGTCAATCGTCTCAATTTCGTTTGAGAAGGCAGCGCCGTTGTCCTCGCCGCCTTCGCCGTCACCGCCCTCGCTGCCGTCGGAGAGAAGATTCTCGGGCAGGTAGCCGAGGAGGCTCTTCAGGGCGTCATCGATCTTCTTGTACTCGTCGACCGCATACTGATACTGCTGCATGTCGTCCAGGCGGCTGTCCTCGGGAAGCGGCGCGCCCGCCATGATGTACATCACGATGTCGCCGGCCTTGTAGAGGCGCGCCTCCATCTGCTTAAACGGCTCCAGCGGGTAGATCTTGGCCTGCTTGTGGGCGCGGTCCACGAACTCGTTGAAGGCCGCAACCACGGTGTCCGCATACGAGGCGTCCTTGCAGCGAACGATGATCACGGTGTCCGCGTGCACGGACGGGACCGCATTTTGCTTGGCTACGTAGGAGTCGATCTTCGAGAGGTCGATCCCGCCGAGCATCGTGAGCGGCAGCTCGTCCGCAGGGGTGTCCATGTCCGCCACGTAGCCGTCGCCGAGCGCCTGCCGGATGGCGGCCTCGAGCGACTCGGGTGTGACGCCGGAGGGCGTGTTCACGGGCGTGTCCGCAGCCTTGGTCGGCGTCGCGGTCGCCTTCTTATCATTGTTCTTGTCGGAGTTCTTGCTTGCGGTCTGCGTTTTGTTGCCACCGCAGCCGGTGAGCAGCAGAAGAAGGACCATCATAAGGATCAGATACAGTTTGTGCATTGTCGTTACCTCGATTCGTTGGATTCGGGCGAAACGCATCGCCCTCTGCCTCGATAACGACTCGCACCCGGAAAATGTCGCCCATTTTTCAAAAAAGTTGAATATCTTGCGGAAAATGTGGTACAGTTTTAGGTAGAGTTAATCTTCATACGCGATACTTGAGGGGAGAAACTGCGGAGGTGAGCGAACATGCGCGTGCTGCTGGCGGAGGATGAGAAGGCGTTGTCCAAGATTCTGGTGACGATCTTTGAGAAAAACAACTATTCGATCGATCCCGTATATGACGGGGAGGATGCACTGGAGTATCTGCTGTCCGGCAACTACGACGCGGCGGTGCTCGACATCATGATGCCGAAGATGGACGGGATCACGGTCCTTAAGAAGGCGCGGAGTGCGGGCTGCGACATCCCGATCCTGATGCTGACGGCCAAGGGCGAGGTGGAGGACAAGGTGCTCGGCCTCGACAGCGGCGCCAACGATTATCTGCCGAAGCCGTTCGACACGAAGGAGCTGCTTGCCCGAGTCCGCGCGATCACGAGAAGCCGCACGGTGACGGACAACAAGCTCCGCATGGGCAACGTCACGCTGGACCGCTCCACGTTCGAGCTGACTGCGGCGGACGGCAGCCTGAGGCTTGCCAACAAGGAGTTTCAGATGATGGAGTTTCTGATGTCCAACCCCGGCCACCTGATCTCCGCGGAGCGGTTTATGGAGAAGATCTGGGGCTATGACTCCGACGTGGAGATCAACGTCGTCTGGGTGTACATCTCCAATCTCCGCAAGAAGCTGGAGGCGATCGGCGCCGATATCACGGTCAAAGCGTCCCGCAACGCGGGCTATTCCCTGGAGGAAAAGAAATGATCCGGAAGCTGAAGCGAAAAATCATAGTGCTGGCGCTTGTGTCGCTGTTCGCACTGCTCGCATTTATCGTGATCGGTATGTATTGGCTGAATTACCGGAGCGTGAAGGAGGAGGCGGACGAGACGCTGGTGCTGATCTCCGACAACAGCGGAAAGTTTCCCGAGCTGCTGGAAGGCTGGCAGAGCTGGTTCCCTGTGGGAATGTCGCCGGAGGTCGCGTATGAGAGCCGGTATTTTTCGGTCGTGACGACGAGCGACGGCGTTGCAGTGTCCGTGGACACGTCGCGGATCTACACGGTGGACGATTCGGTGGCGGTCGTGTACGCGCAGGAGGTGCTGGATCGGGAAGCCGATCGGGGATTTTACGACGAATTCCGATACCGGCGTGTTGAGGAGGGCGGGCTGACGCAGGTCACGTTCCTCGACTGCGGGCGCAAGCTCGACATGCTGCACGACTTCATCGTGAGCAGCGTCAAGATGGCGCTCGTCGGATACCTCGTCCTCGCGGTGATCATCTGCATTGTGGCCGGCAGGTTCGTGCGGCCCGTCGCGGAGAGCTACGAGCGGCAGAAGCGGTTCATCACGGACGCGGGGCATGAGATCAAGACGCCGCTCACCATCATAAGCGCCAACGCCGACGTGCTCGAGATGGAAAACGGGGAAAATGAGTACCTCGAGGAGATCCGCAGACAGACCAGGCGCCTCGGCGGCCTGACCAACGACCTCGTCTACCTTGCGAAGATGGAGGAGGCGGAGGGCAGGATCCCGATGGAAGAGTTCGCGGTTTCGGACGTCGTTCGCGACACCGCGGAACCCTTTGAGACGCTCGCACAGACGCAGGGAAAGCGGCTGAACAGCAATATCGAGCCGTCGCACACGATGCGCGGCAACGAGAAAGCGATCGAGCGTGTGGTCTCCATCCTGCTCGACAACGCGATCAAATATTCGCCGGAGGACAGCGCCATTCAACTCTCCTTCGGTAAGCAGGGCAGACGCCTTGTTCTGTCGGTGAGCAACCGGAGCAAGACTCCCGTCGACGAGGAGCAGATCCGCCACGTGTTCGAGCGGTTCTACCGCATGGACGCGTCGCGCAACTCCGAGACCGGCGGCCACGGCATCGGGCTTTCGATGGCGAAGGCGATCGTTGAGGACCACGGCGGAAGGATCACGGCGACGACCGTGGACGGTGCGTCGTTCACGGTGATGGCGAGCTTTCCGGTGTGAGTGCAGACGGAAGACAATGAAAGAGATAAGAAAACAGGCGGGGATTTCCTTGGAAGCCCCGCTTTTTTGCGGTCATTTTTCGAAATTTAAAAAACTTCAGTTTCTTTTAGGTTGATTTAAGATTGGGTGGTTACAATGAGCACAACAAAAGCAAAGGAGTGGGCTTTGATATGGAAAATATGGAAAATAACTACAATGAAATGAACAATACGAATTACACCTACACCGCACCGGTGACGGAGAAACCGCGCAGGAAGCGCGCCGGCACGCTTGTGGCGCTCCTGGTGCTCTGCTCGCTGCTCGGCGGACTGCTCGGCGCGGGCGGCGTGATCGCTTACGACAAATTCTTCCGCAAGGAAGCGACGGCAGCGGTCGGCGGAACGAGCTCCGAGCTTCGCGTCGGACAGAGGGAGGACAACACCCTCGACATCAAGTACGTTGCGACCGGCACGGAGATGACGGCAGCTGATATCTACGCGGCCAACGTAAACGCCACGGTCGGCATCACGACGCAGGTCACGACCAACTACTTCGGTTACCAGACGACGTCGGCAGCGTCCGGCTCGGGCTTCATCCTCACGGCGGACGGCTACATTGCAACGAACTACCACGTGATCGAGGACGCCTCGAAGATCAAGGTTACGCTGTACGATGACACCGCGTACGATGCAAAGCTCGTCGGTTACGACGACAGCAACGACCTCGCAGTTCTCAAGATCGATGCGACCGGTCTTCAGACGGTGGTGATCGGCAGCTCCGACAAGCTCCGCGTAGGCGACAGCGTGATCGCGATCGGCAACCCTCTCGGCGAGCTGACATTTTCCCTCACGCACGGCGCGGTAAGCGCACTGAACCGCAAGATCACGGTCAACAACAATGCGATGACGCTGATCCAGACCGACTGTGCGATCAACGCAGGCAACTCGGGCGGCGCTCTGTTCAACGCCTACGGTGAGGTTGTGGGCATTGTCAACGCTAAGTATTCCGGCAGCGGCTACCAGACGTCCATCGACAACATCGGTTTTGCGATCCCGATCGACAATGCGATCGGCATTCTCAAGAGCATCATCGAGAAGGGCTACGTTGAGAAACCTTACATCGGCGTTTCCGTATACGATCTCGACAGCTCCTACGAAGCGTTCGGGCTTGCCGGCGCTGTAGTATCCTCGGTTGAGGCAGGCAGCCCTGCGGCAGCGGCGGGTCTTAAGGAAAATGACGTTATCACGAAGGTGAACGGTACCGCGATCAAGAGCGTGGATGAGCTGAAGAGTGCGATCTCCGCCGGCAAGGAAGGCGATAAGCTGACGCTGACAATCTACCGCAAGGGAGAGACGCTCGAGGTGGAGGTAACGCTGGCGGTTCGCCGCACCGGCACGCAGACGCAGAAGACAGAGCAGCAACAGCAGGATCAGAGTCAGGATCAGGACCAGAATGAGAATCCGTTCGGATCCTGGGGCAATTGGGGAACCATACCCGGCCAGAGCGGCCAGGGAGGATGGCCTTTCAACTAAGACATGATCAGAAATATACGTCCGACCCTTAGATAAAGAGATAAAGGGCGTGATAAAGTCCGGGACATATGCCCCGGACTTTTCTCGTTGGTTTCAAGAACCAAATAAACCCCCTGCTATGCAGGGGGGTTCCCAGTAAGCTTTAGCTTCAAGGAAAAAACCTCCTGGGGTATAATAAGTGCTGGTTCGCCAACCGCACAAAAAATACGAAGGAGGTTTTGCCCAAAT
>JAFZMO010000028.1 GCA_017551165.1 Lachnospiraceae bacterium | reverse complement strand
TATCGTAATCATGATTCGGAAAATGCTCCTTCCACCGCTTGATCAGGCTCGGCGGAACGGGCTGTGCTCCGACATGCATCAGTCTCCACTGGGAAAGCTCATACTTCGTGATATCGATCTCGCCGCGGTCGATCGTGTCAAGGATGTCCTGTGCCCACGGCACCAAAAGCCATACGATCGTCGCCTTCTCGCGGGATACCGTCTCCAGGATCCACTCAGGCTTCACACCACGCAGCAGAACGGCCTTGCCGCCGACAAGGAGGCTGCCGAACCAGTGCATCTTCGCGCCGGTGTGATACAGCGGAGGAATGCACAGGAACACATCGTCGTGTGTCTGGCCGTGATGGTTCTGCTCGGTCAGGCAGGACGACACAAGCGCTCTGTGAGCGTGCAGGATTGCCTTCGGGAAACCGGTCGTGCCCGACGAGAAATAGATTGCCGCATCGTCATCGTCCGTGAGCGCGATGCCCGGGTTCTTCGACGTGCAGTAAGCAGCGTATTTTTCGTAGCTGTCCGCAAAGGACGGGCAGTCCTCACCGACATAGAACATCTCCTTCACCTTCGGGATGCGCTCCGCAATGTCCTCAACGCGGCCGACAAACTCCGGTCCAAACACGAGAACGCTGCAGTCCGCGAGGTCAAGGCAGTACTTGATCTCATCCGCGGTGTAGCGGTAGTTCATCGGAACAGCCAATGCTCCTGTCTTGAGAACGCCGAAGTAGATCGGCAGCCACTCAAGGCAGTTCATCAGTAAAATAGCGACCTTGTCGCCCTTCTTCACGCCGCGGCTCAGGAGAAGGTTCGCAAACCGGTTTGATTTGCGGTCGAAATCCTCCCAGGTCATCTCGCGGCGATACTTCTCGTCACGGTCGCTCTCAATCAATTCGTACTCGCGCCATGTGCGGCTCTTCTGCTCTGCCGGGTTGATCTCAACCAGACAGACCTCGTTGCTGTACAGCTGCGCATTGCGCACCAAAAAATCAGTAATCGGCATGATTTCCTCCCTGTTTCGGACAACCCGTCGGCCGTCCTGAGATATACTCGAGTATATGCAAAGACAGCCAAACAAAAAGGGCCTGACTTTGCCGATTGAAAGTGTAACGCTTTAACGCGACAAAGTCAAGCCTTATTTTCTTTATTTTATGCTTTTTCGTTCAGTATGGTGGAATATTGTTTTCCCCTGACCGCTAAAAACGGAATTCAGTCCGTTTCTCACTGCTCGAACTGCCAGCTTCTCCAGTTGTAACCGCTACCAGCGAAGATGAAGAAAATGTCATGCACACCGGTCACAGGCTTCAAAAGCTCTGCCGTAACCTTGCCGTTTCCGTTCACTTCCACGTAGCCGACGTCCTCACCGTCCAGGCTGTCAAGACGGATTGCGATTACGCCGCTTGCACCTTCACTGTCGGTAAAGGTCGCCGTGAATTTCGCAGCGCCGGTCGCACCGAAATCTACGCCGCCGACGTTGATCCAGTCGCCCTCATCGATCGCAGTCACGACCATCTCGCCCGTGCCGTACCGCCAGTCGCCGCCGAACAGCTTCGTATCGATACCTGCCATGGTGCGCATCGTCGCGGCATTCACCTCAGTATAAGGGTTGAAGTACTTCAGCTGCGCAACACCCTTTCTCGTGCCCTTGCCCATCGAGATCGTGCCATCCTCGTTGACCGGAAGCTCATCGATGTGCGTGCAGCGGTATCCGCCGCCCGTGCCGAGAGGCTTGTCAAGGATCTGCGAATGGTAGGTGATGTAGTATTTGCCGTTAAACTCGAAGATGCAATGGTGGTTGTTACCGCCCGGTCCGAAGTACTCACCGGGGTTCTTGAGGATCGCGCCCTGATAGGTGAACGGACCGTACGGGCTGTCCGAGGTCATGTAGCAGATCTGTCCGTTATGCAGCTTGTAGTTGCCGGCGTTGGCGTGTCCGTCAACGTTGAAGTTGCTGCAGTAGCTGTAATAGTATGTGTCGCCGATGCGGTTGATGCCCGAATCCTCGAAGAGGAACGGCGGATCAAGCGCGATCGGATCGCCGTCTAGAGAGATCATGTCATCGCCGAGCTTGACCATGCGGGCCGTGCCGGGATGCTCAATCTGGTCTGCCGTAGGCTGATTGCCGCCCGGAACACCGCCACCGACATAGAGGTATGCGGAGCCGTCCTCATCCACCAGAACAGCAGGGTCGAAAAGCCATGTCACATTCGCGCAGTTCGGCGTATCACGGTTGATCAGCGCCTTGCCGATCGGATCCTCAAACGGTCCCCACGGATTGTCCGCGCGGAGCACGCCGATGCCGTTGCCGCTGTTCGCAAAATACAGGAAGAACTGCATTTTCCCATCAATCTCCTTGCATGCCGCTGCAGGCGCCCAGGAGTTTCCGCCCCACTTGGCAGCGCCCGTGTAGCCTGCAGCCCGGATCGAGCCGTGGTCGGTCCAGTTGACGAGATCGTCCGAGGAGATCACGTTGATCGTGTTGATCTTCTGGTAGCTGTTCGCAAGCTGCTTGCTTCCCAGAGTCTCGATCACATCGCCCGTCATGTAGATGTACACACGTCCGTCATACACAAGCGCGTACGGATCGGCGCCCAAACGCTGTACCATCAGCGGATTGTTGTCGGTAGGGTTCTTCAAAGTTGCTGCCGGGGTGATCCCTGCGAATAATTCTTTGTTTTTCATTTTGAAATCCTCCTGCTGCCATTCGGCATATCGTTCCTCGTAGTCTCCTTTAATCCTGGTTCCCTCGTAGTACCAGACCGTATCCAGCCAGAAGCCGACGCCCGGGTACGATGAGAGCGTGTACGTAAAGCCGTGCGCCACATCCCGAAGCACACATTCGCGATGTCGAAACTCGTCGCTTCCGGTTTCCTGCGTGCTCAAAATCTCCGCTTTGCCGTAGTGTTCCTCGGCATACGCGACGAGCGCTTCCGCGCTGTCAAGCTCAATGCCGTCCGGCGAAGTCGACCGGTTTTTCTTCGGCTCCGGCGGCAGGTTGAACAACGGTACAATAAAGTAAACCATAAACAACACAGCGACCGTGAGCAAAACCGCGATCATCAGAACGCGGTCTACGATCTTCAGCGTTTTTGCACGCTTCGCTTCGTCCGCTACTCTTACGTTATCCCGATTCTCCTTCTCTTCCATCGTTTTGCCTCCGTCGAAAGACACCGCCTTACGCAAAATAAAACGGTTTTCCTACGCGAGAAGACTCCATTCGCCGCAGTCGATGACTTCCGTGGCGATGTCTTCGTAAAACTCCGGTTCATGGCAAACCATCATGATGGTTCCCCTGTAGTCCGAAAGTGCCCGGTGCAGCGCTTCCTTCGCGTCAACGTCCAGGTGGTTCGTCGGCTCGTCGAGGATGAGAAGGTTGCTCTCGCGGTTCATCAGCTTGCAAAGACGGACCTTTGCCTGCTCACCGCCGGAGAGAACACGCACCTGACTTTCGATGTGTTTGGTTGTGAGGCCGCATTTGGCGAGCGCCGAGCGCACCTCGTAGTTCGTGTAGGACGGATACTCATCCCAGAATTCGTCCATGCATGTCTTCGTGCCTTCGCCGCTTAACTCCTGTTCGAAGTATCCGACGGAGAGGTAATCGCCGAGCAATACCTCTCCGTCGAGCACCGGGATCTCCCCGAGAATGCTGCGAAGAAGCGTCGTCTTGCCGATACCGTTCGCGCCTCGCAGAACTACCTTCGCGCCGCGCTCAATGTGAATGTTGAGAGGCCTCGAAAGCGGTCTGTCATAGCCGATCACAAGATCCTTCGTCTCGATCACGACGCGGGACGGTACCCTCGCCTCCCTGAAGCAGAACTCCGGCTTCGGGTTCTCCTTCACAAGCTCGATCACATCCATCCGGTCAAGCTTCTTCTGACGGGACATCGCCATGTTGCGGGTTGCTACGCGCGACTTGTTGCGCGCCACAAAATCCTTGAGTTCCCTGATCTCCTGCTGCTGGCGGTTGTACGCTGCCTCGATCTGGCTTCTGCGCATCTCGTAGACCTCGAGAAAATGCTCGTAATCCCCGGGATAGCGCGTCAGCGTCGCCTGCTCCACGTGCCAGATGACATTCACGACACTGTTCAAAAAAGGAATGTCGTGCGAGATCAGGATGAACGCGTTGTCATAACCGTTTAGGTACCTCTTGAGCCAGTCGATATGCTGCTCATCGAGATAGTTAGTCGGCTCGTCCAGAAGGAGAATGTCCGGTTTCTCCAGCAACAGCTTCGCCAGCAAAACCTTCGTTCTCTGTCCGCCGGAGAGCTCGCTGACGTCCCGGTCAAAACCGAGCGCATCCAGCTCGAACGCGCGCCCGATCTCGTCGATCTTCGTGTCGATCGAGTAGAAATCGTGCTGCTCCAGCATCTCCTGCAACACGCCCATCTCTTCCATGAGCGCCGTCATTGTCTCCTCGTCCGCGTCCGCCATCTTCTCGCAGATGACGTTGATCTCCTCCTCCTTCTCGTAGAGCCAGGAAAATGCGGACGCCAAAACGTCCCGGATCGTCATGCCGGGCTTTAATACCGTGTGCTGGTCCAGATAACCGACACGGACATTTTTCGCCCACGTGATCGTTCCCTCATCCGGCATCAGATCGCCGATGATGATATTGAAAAATGTACTCTTGCCCTCGCCGTTCGCTCCGACAAGACCGATGTGCTCACCGGCCAGGAGTCGGAACGTGACATCGCGAAATATGGCACGGTCACCGAAGCCGTGCGAAAGATTTTCCACTGAAAGAATGCTCATACTACCCCAATTTGTGAATGAACAATCCGCTGCGGAGCTTCGGCTCGAACCACGTGGACTTCGGAGGCATCAGAAGCCCTGCAT
>JAFZMO010000027.1 GCA_017551165.1 Lachnospiraceae bacterium | reverse complement strand
TTCGGGCTGCGGCAAGACAACGCTTCTCAACATCATCGGCGGCCTCGACCATTACACGTCGGGTGATCTTGTGATCAACGGCCGCTCCACCAAGCTGTACAAGGACAAGGACTGGGATGCATACCGCAACCACAGCATCGGCTTTGTGTTCCAGAGCTACAATCTGATCTCGCATCAGACGGTTCTTAAGAACGTGGAGCTTGCCCTCACCATCTCCGGTGTGTCCAAGGCAGAGCGTCGAAGCCGTGCCGTCAAGGCCCTCGAGGACGTCGGTCTGGGCGACCAGCTTGAGAAGAAGCCGAACCAGCTCTCCGGCGGTCAGATGCAGCGTGTCGCGATCGCGCGTGCGCTTGTAAACAACCCCGACATCGTGCTCGCGGACGAACCGACCGGTGCTCTCGACACCGAGACAAGCGTTCAGATCATGGATCTCCTCAAGGAGGTCGCGAAAGACAAGCTTGTCATCATGGTCACGCACAACCCCGATCTCGCGGAAACGTATGCAACCCGCACGATCTGCCTGCTCGACGGTCTGATCACCTCCGACAGTGCTCCGCTCACGGATGAGGAGATCGATCAGAAGATTGACAAAAAGCCGAACCATACATCGATGTCATTCTTCACCGCGCTCTCACTCTCTCTCACCAACCTGATGACGAAGAAGGCGCGCACGATCCTTACCGCATTTGCCGGAAGTATCGGTATCATCGGCATCGCGCTCATCCTTTCGCTGAGCAACGGTGTCAACAATTACATCACGCGTATTCAGGAGGACACACTCTCCTCTTACCCTCTCACAATCCAGAAGATGACTGCGGATTCCTCCGCGATCATCTCAGCCGTATTGGGTATCACCAACGATGATATCGAGCGCCATGAGGACGGCCGCATCTACTCCAACAGCATGCTGACCGAGATCATCAACACGATGATGTCGGAGGTCAAGACCAACGACCTCAAGAAATTCAAGAACTTCCTCGATAACAATAAGGAGATGAAGGATCTCGTCACCGACATCCGCTACTCCTACAGTATTGTTCCGCAGATCTATCAGTACGATCTGGCGCAGAACGGTGTCTACCAGCTGAACCCGAGCAACATACTCGGTGCGTTCTGGGCGTCCATCGGTATCTCCGAATCGTCCATCTCCGAGATGACCTCGATGATGAGCGTCGGCGGTTCGACCAACTCGATGTCCGTCTGGTCGGAGATCATTGACAACCAGGCTCTTCTGGACGAGCAGTACGATCTGCTCGCCGGTCGCTGGCCTTCCGCATACAACGAAGTGATCCTTGTCGTTGACAAGAACAATGAGATGAGTGATTACACGCTCTACTCTCTTGCACTGAAGGATCCGAACGAGATGACCGCGGCATTTTCCGCGATGATGCGTCAGGAGCAGATCGTGAGCGAGAAGGTTTCCTTCTCCTACCAGGATCTCCTCTCGCTTCAGTTCCGCCTCGTGATTCCGGCTGACTACTACGCGTACGATGAGACGACCAAAACCTGGGTTGACCGTTCCACGGACACCGATTACATGGCCGCACTCCTCACGGACAACAGCCGTGCCGTAACGCTCTCCGTCGTCGGTATCGTTCGTCCCGGCGAGGAGGCGATGGCTACCTCCGTCAACGGTGCCATGGGTTACACTCACGAGCTCGTGGAGTACATCGTAGCCGAGACCGCGAAGCGCGACATCGTCAAGCAGCAGATCCGGGACAAGGAACTCGATGTATTTACCGGACGTCCCTTCGAGGTTCCGAAGGCATATTCCGCGGACGAACTCCGCCAGATGCTCCTCTTACAACTCTCGAAGATGAACGAGGAAGAGATCCAGCGGATCTCCGGCCTGTTGATCTCCTTCTTCCAGACCGACACCTCGGGCAATTATGATGAGATCATGCAGAAAATCCAGAACGGTGAGACGGTCACTCCCGAAGAGATGCTCAATCTCCTTCCGGACGAGGTCCTGATGACATCGCTCAAGCAATACGCGAACTCCGGTCAGTCCGTGAGCTCCTACGAACTCAACATGGCGAAGCTCGGAAGCTACGACATCGAGGACCCGAGTTCCATCAGCATTTTCCCGAAGGACTTCAAGTCCAAGGACCGCATCGTCAATATTATTGCAGAGTACAACAACGATGAGGACCGCACCGACGATGAGCGCATCGATTACACCGACTATGTTGCTCTTCTGATGTCCTCGATCACGCGTATCATCAACTCGATCACATACATTCTGATCGCATTCGTGGCGATCTCCCTGGTGGTATCGTCCATCATGATCGGTATCATCACCTACATCTCCGTGCTGGAGCGCACGAAGGAGATCGGTATCCTGCGAGCCATCGGTGCTTCCAAGCGCGATATCGCCCGCGTGTTCAACGCGGAGACGCTGATCATCGGTTTCGTCGCAGGTACGCTCGGTATCGCTCTCACGCTTCTTCTGAACATACCGATCAACATGATCATCTTCAAGATTGCGGAGGTTCACAACCTCTCGAAGCTTCCGTGGGCAGGCGGCGTCATCCTGATCATCATCAGCATGGTTCTCACGCTGATCGCAGGCATTATCCCGTCCCGCATCGCGGCACGCAAGGATCCTGTTACGGCGCTCCGTACAGAGTAATATTCGGAAAATGAAACGGGCATTGCCCGACACAAAAAAGACCTGCCTCAGGGCTCTTATGGAGCTCCTGCGGCAGGTTTTCTTTTGTTGATATGCGGTTGTCCGACGAAACCGGTTTCATGCCTTATTTCGCCTGTATAAGCGATTGCAGCAGCATTTTCCGTATCGCTTTACTGCTTCACGATCGGGTTCGACGTATCAAAGGATTTGCCCTTGATCGCCTTCGCGACATCCTCCCTGAACTGTGTCCAGGAGTCCGGATTCTTCGCAAAATACAGAGGGCACGCCGCGCCGGTGATATCATAGTGGCGCTCCACATTTTTCTCTGTCAGATCGAACTCATCGCACAGGTACGCGACAAGCTTCACCAGGCTCGCATAGGTGTCGCTGCTCATGGTTCCGTCAACGCCCGTGTTACAGAACTCGATGGAAATGGCCCTGCCGTTGTCTCCCTTGGAAGCATATGCCGCCTCGTTGATCGGGATACACTGGACGATCTCGCCCTCGGCACCGATGATGAAATGCATGCTCTCACGGCTGTCCGTGTCGCTGTGCGAATCCTTTTTCGCCTCATAGCGGTCACGCTGTGCGATCGCCGTGGAATTGATCTCCACACCGGTATAGTGGATCACGATCTTCTCGACCTTCTTCAGCTCCGTTCCCGGCCTCGTAAAATCATTGACGGACAGAAGTTTCTGCGTCACCTTGATATCGTCAACCTTCTTGACAAGGCCGTCGTCCGAACCGCTGAAGATCCAGGAGATCAATTTGATGATCAACATCAGGATCAGTATCAGTATGATCGCAAGTCCCGCAAGGATCGCGTACTTGCGTATCTTCTTACGACGCCGGCGTCTTCGGCGAAGTTCCGCCTTGGATAAGCGCCGCGTCCCGTTCCCGGAAGTATTTGCCATCCCGGTCCTCCTCTCTCGAGTAAGAAACCCCACTCGCAGAAACGGTCATTCCCGCGATACGCGCGGGAATATAACCGTCATCTACGTCATTATACTACAAAACGGATCAATTGTCATCTACACTGTAGTTCG
>JAFZMO010000026.1 GCA_017551165.1 Lachnospiraceae bacterium | reverse complement strand
CGGACCGCTCGTTATACGCAGACCGTCCGCAAGGTTATAGTAAAGTCTGATACGAAGATTGACATTGACAAGCCCGAAGCCGCCCGATCTTTCGGTGACGGAGGGCTGTCCCTTCTTCATGCGTTCGTTCAGCTGCGAGAGCTGCTCTTCGGTCATGCCCAGACCCGTGTCTCTCACGCTGAATTCAAGGTTGCCGTCCTCACATAGTCTTCCGGTAACCTTAATGAGTCCGCCGCCGCGCTTGATCTTGATGCCATGGTAGATGGCATTCTCCACAAGCGGTTGCAGCATAAGCTTTAACATATAAAACTCCCCGATCTCATCGGGTATATCGATCTCGTAGCGAAGGATATCGCGGTAACGCGTCTGTTGGATCTTCAGATAGCCCTCGATATGCTTCTTCTCCTGACTGATGGGTATCCAATCCGCACCGGACGAAAGGCTGATCCTGAAGAAGTCGCTCAGCGCGCTCGTGAGACGGATTACCTCGTCCTTGTCTCCGGCCTCTGCCTTCCAGACGATCGCCTCAAGCGTGTTGTAGAGGAAGTGCGGGTTGATCTGCGCCTGAAGGGTCCTCAGCTCCGCCTTTCTCAGGTTCTTGGCGTCTTTGACGCTTCGCTCCATCATGGTCTCAAGATGGTCCGCCATCGTGTTGACCTGAATAGTGAGGTTTCTCAGCTCCGTAACGTCGGTGTCAGTGATCCTCGCATCGAGAGTTCCGTCCGCGAGGAGCGCCGTAACCTCCTCAAGCCTTTCGATGGGCTGGCGGACGAAAGCCGTCGTGTCCTTCACGGATCTGTTTCGCACGAGCAGCGCCGCCAGAACAATCAGGATCTCCATGACCGCCGTCATCACGATGACCAGCATGAGGCTCACGCTCATCTTGGCGGAAAGCGCGATCTCCTGCTCGATATAATCGTTGAGCATACTACCGACAAGCGTCGCAACATCCCTGATCTCGACCTGGACCTCCTCGTTCTCAACAACGGGGACCATCTGCTCGATGTTGTCCCTGATGCGATCCACGTAGTTCCTAAGGGTCGTCATGGTCCTGCCCGCGATGATGAGCGAGAGGCTGTTCTCCGCGTCGGACTGTTCGGTCGTCTTCTCGATAGTTTCGTTTACGTCACGTATAAGTGTGTAGATCTTTGTTCCGGTGATCGTGTCGCGTCCGCTGACTATATCCCATGCCGCGCCCGGTATATCCACCTCTACCACCTGTTTGAGGTTGGCGATCGTCTCCATCCTGACGATGGAGCTGTGGTACTTGGCGGCATAAAGGAGCATCAGGACAAGGCTTATGATGATCGGAACAACAAGCATCACCACAAGCTTGTGGCTCATGTCACTGATCCGGCCGATGATGCTTTTCTCGTTTCTCGATCTCTTCATGCGTCAATATCCTCGTTCCTTGATCTGAGAAACATCGATCTCGTCGCTGAACACTTCCTCGACCGGATGTATCTCTGTGTCAACGGTTTCGCCGTTCTTGAGCTTGATCGCGGTTTCCATGAGCTCAGTACCGAGCTTGGGCGTGCACTCCACAACGCAGTTGATCTTGCCCTCCTTGAGTACGTCGATTGCTTCCTGCCCTCCGTCGATCGAGATTATGATCATGTCCTTGCCCGGCACGAAACCGGCGTTCTCGATCTCGGGAAGCGCTCCGAGCGTCATCTCGTCGTTGTGGCTGAAAACAACGTCTATATCTCTGCCGTAAGTATCCAGCAGATATCTCATGCATTCGGCGCCGCGGCTCTTGAGGAAGTCACCGTTCACGCTCTCCGTCACCGTCATCCTCTTGTCCGAGGCGATCGTGTCCATGAACCCGGCCTGACGCTGTCTCATGGGTGT
>JAFZMO010000025.1 GCA_017551165.1 Lachnospiraceae bacterium | reverse complement strand
ACAGCCTCGGCAAATACGGCTACGACCTCGTGGAGCGCGCGAAGGCACAGAAGCTCGATCCGGTCATCGGCCGTGACTCGGAGATCCGCAACGTCGTGCGGATCCTGTCCCGCAAGACGAAGAACAACCCCGTGCTGATCGGTGAGCCTGGCGTCGGCAAGACTGCCGTCGTGGAGGGGCTTGCGCAGCGGATCGTCGCGGGCGACGTGCCCGAGGGGTTGAAAAATAAGAGCATTTTCGCGCTCGACATGGGCGCTTTGGTCGCGGGTGCCAAATACCGCGGCGAGTTTGAGGAGCGTCTGAAGGCGGTCCTCGAGGACGTCAAGAACAGCGAGGGCAAGATCATCCTCTTCATCGACGAGCTTCACACGATCGTCGGTGCGGGCAAGACGGACGGTGCGATGGATGCCGGCAACATGCTCAAGCCGATGCTGGCAAGAGGCGAGCTGCACTGCATCGGTGCGACGACGCTCAATGAATACCGCCAGTACGTCGAGAAGGATGCGGCTCTGGAGCGCAGATTCCAGCCGGTCATGGTGGACGAGCCTACGGTTGAGGATACGATCAGTATTTTGCGAGGACTGAAGGAGCGCTACGAGGTGTACCACGGCGTGAAGATCAGCGACGGCGCTCTGGTGAGCGCGGCGGTGCTGTCGAACCGTTACATCAGCGACCGGTTCCTGCCGGACAAGGCGATCGACCTCGTGGACGAGGCGTGCGCTTTGATCAAGACGGAGCTTGACTCGATGCCGACGGAGCTCGACGAGGCGAAGCGCTCGATGATGCAGCTGGAGATCGAGGAGGCGGCTCTGAAGAAGGAGGAGGACGCGCTGAGCAAAGAGCGTCTTGCGGCGCTGCAGAAGGAGCTTGCACAGGCCCGCGAGGAGTGGGAGCAGGCGAAGGCGCAGTGGGATGCCGAGAAGGCGGAGCTCGAGAGCGTTCGGAAGATCAAGGAGGAGATCGAGGATGTGAACCGGCAGATCGCCGATGCACAGCGCTCGTACAATCTGGATAAGGCCGCGGAGCTCACGTACGGCCGTCTGCCGCAGCTTAAGCAGGCGCTGGCGGCAGCGGAGGAGGCGATCCGTGAGAAGGGACACACGATGGTGCATGAGACCGTCGACGAGGAGGAGATTGCGAAGATCGTCTCGAAGTGGACGGGCATTCCGGTTTCGAAGCTCAACGAGAGCGAGAGAAACAAGACGCTGCACCTTGCGGATGAGCTGCATCGCCGCGTCATCGGCCAGGACGAGGCCGTGGCGCGTGTGACCGAGGCGATCATGCGCTCGAAAGCAGGCATCAAGGATCCCAACCGTCCGATCGGGTCGTTCCTGTTCTTAGGACCGACCGGTGTCGGCAAGACGGAGCTTGCGAAGGCGCTCGCCGAGGCATTGTTTGACAACGAGACGAACATGGTCCGTATCGATATGAGTGAGTACATGGAGAAATACTCCGTGTCGCGTCTGATCGGAGCGCCGCCCGGATACGTCGGCTACGACGAGGGCGGTCAGCTGACCGAGGCAGTGCGCAGAAAGCCGTACAGCGTCGTGTTGTTCGACGAGGTGGAGAAGGCGCATCCCGACGTGTTCAACGTGCTGTTGCAGGTGCTGGACGACGGTCGGATCACCGACTCGCAGGGCCGCACGGTGGACTTCAAGAACACGATCCTGATCATGACCTCGAACATCGGCTCGGAGTATCTGCTCTCGGGCGTTCGCGAGGACGGCACGATCTCGCAGGAGGCGTCGGACGCGGTCATGAGAGACCTGCGCGCGCACTTCCGTCCGGAGTTTTTGAACCGTCTGGACGAGACGATCCTGTTCAAACCGCTCACGAAGGACAATATCCGAAGCATCATCAAGCTTCTCACCAACCGCCTGAACGAGCGGCTGCATGAGCGCCAGGTGAGCGTCCGCTTCACCGACGCGGCGATCGATCTCGCCTGCGAGCAGGCGTACGATCCGGTCTACGGCGCGCGTCCGCTGAAGCGCTACCTGCAGACTAACGCGGAGACCATGAGCGCCCGCATGATCCTCGAGGATCAGGTGCACGCCGGCGACACGATCGTGATCGACGTGATCGACGGGGCGCTGACGGCGTATGTGGAGTGAGAATCTCTTGACATGAGTTTGACAATCAGATAGAATAATAAGCAGAAAGGGTGTCGCCCTTAGCGGCGACCTCTGTCTGCTTGGTAGTAGATCAGAAGTGACCGATTCTTTGGGAAGAGTGGCGGTCACTTCTTTTTATGTTTGCGACGTCTGCCGCATCTGTCGTTCGATATATATTTGCCGATCTCAATGCCAAGACCGATACATGCAAGCATAAATCCGATGACCTGAATGAGTTCTGTCGTAACCATATGGGAAGTACCTCCTTTCTGCCGGATTTGAAACCTCCTTTCGTCAGAATCAAGCCAAGCAGACAGAGGCTGACCGCCGCCAACCTTGGGAGGCGACACCTGAAAAGAGTCTAGCATGTTTTTCGGTGTGTATCTATTCGCATTCAGTCCAAGAAAACAGGGGAGCTTTTTACAGAACGAGCGTTTTATAATGTGAGATTTGTTTTTCCGCTGTCAAAGTAAACAAATGACGGTACCTGTTATTGGTGACTTTGATGGGGAAGCTGGAATGGCAAAAAACAAGGGCAGTCACGGTGACCAATGTCATTAAGTTAAGATGACAGCATCTAGAGTTCTGTATCAGAGATGGTACGGAACTCTTTTTTTCGGTTTTTTTGCTTAAAGCTGTTGACAAACGGTACAGGATGTGCGGCCGCTTTCGCTACTGAATCGATTT
>JAFZMO010000024.1 GCA_017551165.1 Lachnospiraceae bacterium | reverse complement strand
GTGGAGAATACGAGGTGACCGGTCTCGGCTGCCGTGATGGCGGTCTGGATCGTCTCAAGGTCTCGCATCTCACCGACAAGAATAACGTCCGGGTCTTCACGGAGGGCGGCTCGAAGCGCTCCCGCGTAACTCTCGGTATCATCGCCGATCTCTCGCTGGTTAACGATCGACTTCTCATGACGATGAAGGTACTCGATCGGGTCCTCCAGCGTGATGATATGCTTGCTGTACGTCTTGTTGATCATGTTGATCAGGGACGCCAGCGTTGTGGACTTACCGGAACCGGTAGCACCGGTTACGAGCACAAGTCCTCTCTTTCTCTGACACAACTCCTGCACGGATGCCGGAAGTCCGAGCTCTCTCGGCGCCGGGATCTTAAACGGAAGAAGTCGCATGACCATTGCGAGCGTTCCGCGCTGTTTAAATACGTTTACACGGAAACGTCCGCGTCCGTACAGCGAGTGCGCGAAGTCAATCTCGCCGGTCTTCTCCATGGTCTCGACCAAGCGGTCGTTGTCTGCGAACAGCGGAACCACGAGCTCTTCGATCTGTTCGGGTGTCAGCTTGTCGCCGTCGAGCGGTCTCAGGTCTCCATCGATTCGGAAGATTACCGGTCGGCCTGCGGTGATATGTATATCGGACGCATGTCTGTCGACGGCCTCCTGGAGGATGTCATCCAACTCTCTCATACAGCTGTCAGTTCCTTTCCTGTTTCTATGTAATAAAGATTATTCCTCAAACGATACGCGAAGCATCTCAGAGTAAGAAGTGATTCCCTGCAAGCAGCAGCGCACGGAACTCATGCGGAGCGTGCTCATGCCTTCCTCGAGGGCGGCCTTCTTCAGCACTTCGGAATCTTCCTTGTGTGAGATGATCTTCTTCAGTCGGGGCGTGATCTCCATGATCTCGTACACGCCGATTCGACCCTTGTAACCCTTGTTGCAGTTCGGGCAGCCGACCGGATCATACAGGACAACATTGCCGGCACTTGCCGGAATGCCCATCGTCTCCTTCTCCTCCTCGGTCGCGAAGCGCTCCTTCTTGCACTTCGGGCAGAGACGGCGAACAAGTCGCTGTGCGATAACACCGACGACGGAGTCAGCGATCAGGTAGCTCTCAACACCCATATCCATCAGTCGGGCAATAGTCGCCGCGGAGCTGTTGGTGTGGAGCGTGCTGACAACCAGGTGACCGGTGATGGACGCCTGTACGGCGATTCCTGCGGTCTCGCCGTCTCGGATCTCACCGATCATGATGATGTCCGGGTCCTGACGGAGAATGGAACGAAGTGCGGACGCGAATGTAAGTCCCGCCTTCACATTAACATGTACCTGGTTGATACCGTTGATGTTCGCCTCGACAGGGTCCTCAACGGTGATGATGTTTACTTCTTCGCGGTTCAACTCCGAAAGCGCCGTGTACAGCGTTGTCGACTTACCGGAACCAGTAGGACCCGTAACAAGGATGATGCCGTGTGGGTTCGACAGAATGTGGTCAAACACCTTCATCTCCTCGTCGGAGAAACCGAGGTCCTTCTTGTTTCTTGTAAGCGCCGTCTTCATGGCGAGTCGCATTACGCACTTCTCGCCGTAATAGGTCGGCAGGATGGAAACGCGGATATCGTACTCAACGCGGTCAACCGTCTGGCTAATACGACCGTCCTGCGGTTTTCTCTTCTCGGAGATGTCCATGCCGCCGATGATCTTCAGTCGGGCAATGATTGCAGGAAGCAATCCGATATCATAAGTAATCTGTTCAAAGAGCGCACCGTCGATTCGGTACCGAACTCTTACCTTCGTCTCAAGCGCCTCAACGTGAATATCGGATGCTCTCTGGCGTGCTGCGGACTCAATCATGTTGCGAACCAGCACAACGATCGGGGAGTCGCTTGTCTCGTCTGCATCTTCTTCCTCGCCGGCGAGCATCTTGCTTTCGCGCTCCTTCGTGTACGCTTCCGCAGCTGCGAGGGAGTCGGCATTACCAAAGTTACGGTCGATGCAGACCATGACATCAGAAGCCGAAGCAATATATGGTTCAATCTCCAGATGTGTGATCATCTGGAGGTCATCAAGCGCATTCATATCCATCGGGTCGACCATTGCGACGCGAAGGGTGTTCGGGTTGTTCGGCGCATACGCAAACGGGATCAGCATGTACTTGCGAAGAACCGCTGCGGGAACTAGGTTCAGAATTTCGTCTGAAATCGGCGTCTGCGTAGGATTTACCATCTCAACGCCAAGCTGTCTCGTGAGCGCTCTCGTGATATTCGCTTCTGTCGTGAAGTTCATCTCCACAAGGATCTCGCCCAAACGCTTCTCGCTCGTGCGCTTCGCCTCGAGCGCCTGCTCCAGCTGTTCCTGTGTGATGACACCTTCTTGAAGAAGCATATCACCGAGTCGTTTCTTTCTGCGGTAAACCTCACCGGCCATGTGCGGTCCCTCCCGAATCTATCTATTTATACGAACGGCAGCGGCGTGCGACACCGCTACGCAATCTTCTGTTTACCCAAATCATACCACTTTCGAACAAATTGTTCAAGGTTTTCGTGGTAAAAACTGTGCAAATTATCGTATAAATCGGCTTCTTGCGTGTCGATTTTCATGAAAACACAACATATTGTGGTGTCGATGTATAAAGATACCCATTAGTAGCGGATTCGTTTGTAAATATTCTTTTAACAGAATCCGCCTTGTTTTGAATTTTTTAAGTTTCTTGCAATATATCACGTCATCATTTGTAAACGAATTGTAAACTCTTGTTAACAAGCGATTTTTTGACGTGATTTTGTCACTCGGCCATAATACTTTTTTATCGTTTTTCTGTCAAGGGAAATTTTTTACTATTTTTGGCGAATCTTTGCTTGTTATTTGTCATCGGCCGTTTTGAGGCCTTCCCAGAAGCCTGTCAAACACGCATAGGAATGCAATGCATTGCGTCATTTTTCGTTTGTGTTTTTTATACAATTTTCGACGCGTAACCTATTGTTTGTTGGGCACTTTTATGATATTATCTGATATAAGACCACGCAAGGAGGATTCTAACCATGGCAAAAGACACCATTACCGTCATCATGGCCGTTTATAATGTAGCTGCTACGATCACAGAGACGATCCGCAGCGTACTGAATCAGACCTACAGAAATCTTACTCTTCTCATTATTGACGACTGTTCGACTGACGGTTCCGATTTCATATTGAAGAATTTCGCGAAGGAAGACCCTCGTATCACCTACGTTCGCATGCAGACGAACCAGGGCGTCGCTTACGTACGCAACTACGGACTTGAGCACGCAAAGACCGAGTGGGTCGCTTTCTTCGACGGCGACGACATCTGGCGTGAGGACAAGCTCGAGAAGCAGGTCAGCCTGCGCGACCGCATGCTCCGCGGCGATGTTCCGATGTATCTCGACAACGGCGATCCGAACCCGATGTATCCTGCGATCATCTTCTCCGGCACCGCTTACATGGATTACAAGGGCAACCGCTACGGCTACGTGTTGCACGCACCCGAGTCCGTTACTTATAAGAAGCTTCTCAAGCAGAACGTCATCTCCTTCTCCTCCGCACTGGTCAACAAGAACGTTATGGAGAAGTTCCCGGTCGACGGCAACCTGCACGAGGATTTCTACGCTTGGTTGCTCGTCCTGAAGAAGGGCTTTGTTGCATACGGCATTGACGAGCCTCTCATGACCTATCGTATCGACCGCGACTCCGCTTCCGGCAACAAGTGGGCTGCAGCGAAGAAGAACTACAATGTTTATAAGAAGCTTCGCTTCGGTTCCATCAAGTCGTTGTACTACATGTTCTGCTACGCGAGAAGAAATTCTGCGAAGTACAACAAGATCAAGAAGAGTTAAATCATATTTGCCTATTCTGCGACCAAAGGCCCCGGCTGATCCCAGCCGGGGCCTTTACTGTCTTCCTTTTATCTATTGTAGGCTTGTCTTAATTGCAGGATCATTCCAGCGTCTTCAGCGCGTCGCTCTTCGGAATCCGGCTGATCTTCCACAGCTGCAGCGCCACGACGGCGGCGTAGCTTCCGATGCCGAGCAGGATCATTTTCCAATAACAGTCATTGCTGATGCAGTACGGCAGGTAGCCGCTCATGCGCTGGTAGAGGTAGTCGCGGAACACCAGGTGCAGCAGGCGGTCGACGAGCGGCACCGCGAGCAGCAGGCTCGCAACCACGACGAGGGAGGTCGAGACGATGTACAGTCCGCCGATCTCGCCGCCGGTGAAGCCGAGGATCTTCGTCATGGAGATGCTTGTCGCATTTCGTTCAATGATCTGCTTTGCGAGCAGGTAAACCATGAGGACGAACATGAGCACGCCGAACCATTTGACGGGAGTCATGAAGTCCGCAAAGGACTTCCACAGCTGGTCCGCAAAATGGCTGAAGTCGCTGCTGTCGAGCGTCATGTAGACGTTCGATTTCGTGAGTGACGCGAGTTCCTCGTCCGCAAAATACCCGCTGTAGTAGTCGGGCGTCTTGTCAAACGTCTCGTTGAACTCCGAGAGGTTCATGAACACCGCGAGCGCCGCCTCATACGGGTACTCGCCGGCGACAATGAAGTCGTAGTTCCGGTCCGCGTATTTGTCGTAGAGGCTGACCGTGTCGCCGACCTTCACGCCGTATTTGTCCATAAAACCGTTCGAGAGGAGCGCCTTGCCCGCGGGGATCGCAGTCTTCACATAGCGGCTGTCCGCCGAGACGCCGTAGACCGAAACCTCGTCCGTCTTGAAGTCCTTGCGCGTCGTCTCGAGCGTGCCGATCGCAAACCGCTCGGCAGTCCCCTCCGTCGCCTCCTCGGGCGTCTTCAGGATATATTGGTAACGGCTGATGCTCGTGTCCTCGATGCGGTGCGCAACTTCCTTGAGAAGCGGCTGGAACATCAGTCCGAAAATGATGATCGCCGCTGCCAGCACGATTCCGACCATCATGGTGATGTAGTTCGGCAGATTCTGCAGCAGGATGCGGATGCGGAAGCGCCACGTGAACGGAAGCCTGCGCGACAGCTTAAGCGCGCGCTTCTTCTTGCGCCCGGACGTCTCGCGGCGCAGAAACTGCAGCGGGCCGATACGCATTTTCCAAACGAGGATCACGACGTTGATCACGATCATGATGATGCTCGGAATAAGCGTCGTCTTGAGAAATGCCTCGCTGTTCCAGAACGTCTCCGTCTTGCCGAACGAGTACATCGAGCGATATATGCTCACCATAAAGTCGCGCATCACGGTGTAGCCGAGCAGGTTGCCGACAACCATTCCCGCGAAAAATGATGCGAACGGCAGTATCATGTAGTGCCGTACCATCTCACCGCGCGAGTAGCCGGACGCGCGCAGCGTTCCGATGACCGAGGCCTCCTTCGTGACTGTGTTGAGCGTCGTGACTGCTACGATAAATGCGAGCACCGCCACGACGATGTACAAAAACACGACCATCGCAGCCTCGTCGCCGGTCATATCCTCGCCCGCGAAGTTGATCGACTTGTTCTCGTAATCCGGCAGGAAATCGCTCGCCTCCAGCATTGTGAGGCCGGTCTCGCCGGCCATCGCGCGCTGCAGGATCTCCGCGTTGACCGCGATCAGCTCGTCGCGCAGTGCCGTGAGCACCTTCTCCGACGCGTCGCGGCTCTCCTTGTCACTCTCGGGCTGCGTGTTGTATCTCCACGCATAGCCGACGGTCACGTGCTCGGAGTCAAATGCCTCGAAGCCCTCCGCCGACATCACGCCGAGGCCGAATTTCTCGGACTCAAACATGATATCCGCGTTATCCTTGAACAATGCACTGTAGTTCGGCAATGCCACAAGGCCCGTGACAAGCACGGTGTGGCCGTCCACCGGGATGGTGTCGCCGACCTTGATGCCGACCTGCTCCGAATGCTGGTTGTCAAGCGCGATCTCGCCCGCGCTCTGCGGCAGCCGACCCTCCGTCACATTCGGAAGGTTCACGTCGCTTCCGAGCTTGTACACGCGAAGCGTCGTGCCGTCGTTGGTCTCCTCGAAGAAGTCCGCGGGATACAGCTTGATCCCGGCCTTCTCCTCGATCGCGGCGAGCAGCGCGTCGTCGGGGCGAACGTTGAACGCGAGGTGGCCATTTTCCACACGACCGTTCTTGAGATTGTCCTTGTAGGCCTTCGCGACGCCCGCGTTGGCGACGAGGAAGCTCGAGACGACCGAGACAACCATGACGATGAACAGAAAGATCACTAAGTATTTGGCGAAGTCCGACTTCAGCTCGCGCGGAAGCCGTCGATTCATGGGATTTCTCATGTTCCGCCTCCTTACCACTCGATCTCGCTGATCGGAAGCTTGTTTTCGTTGAGATAATTGCGGCTCACGCGGCCGTCGCGGAGCTTGACGACACGGTCCGCCATGTTCTTGAGCGCGTCGTTGTGCGTCACCATGATGATCGTGTTGCCGTACTCCTTGTTGATGCGCTCGAGGAGCGCGAGGATCTCTTTCGAGGTGTTGTAGTCAAGCGCGCCTGTCGGCTCGTCGCAGAGCAGGATATCCGGGTTCTTGATGACCGCGCGGCCGATCGCCGTGCGCTGCTGCTGGCCGCCCGAGAGCTGCGTCGGCAGCTTGTGGCGGTGCTCGTACAGCCCGAGCGTCTTGAGCAACTCATCGACGTCGAGCGGCTTCTTGCTGAGGTACGCACCGACCTCCACGTTCTCGCGGACAGTCAGGTTCGGGATCAGGTTGTACATCTGAAACACGTATCCGAGGTGGTCGCGGCGGTACTGCGTCAGCCTCTTCTCATTCATGTCGGCGGTCTTCTCGCCGTTGATCATCACATAGCCCTCATCGGCGTCGTCAATCCCTCCGATGATGTTCAACAATGTCGATTTGCCGCTGCCGGACGGGCCGAGCAGCACACACAACTCCCCCTTCTCGATCTCGAGATCGATGCCGGAGAGCACGGTCGCACGGGCTTCCCCCTCGCCGTAACTCTTCTTCACGTTCTTGATCTCCACAAAACTCATGTGCATTTCTCCTTTTCCAAATATACTTTGTTGTCCTTGCCTCCCACGCGATGCGGCGCTGCTTCGTCACCTCGCGCAATATCTCGCGGCGCGTATGCTTCGGCGCTGCAAAACAAAAAAGCGGCGGGTATGTTCTGTCATGCCCGCCGCCGAAATCTCTTGAAAAGTGTATAGTAATCCATCGGGCGACACGTATGACAAAGCATACATGAGTCTCGCATTTTCAAGCAAGCCAGGCACTATTGCCAGGATGTTGACTTGCTGCTGTCCCGGATGTTTCCGCGGCAGCTTGCTACTCCCTCATGGATCGTCTTTATTGTACCAACAGTTGAACCGCTTGTCAACTGTTCGATTTTCACGATATTTCTTAGTTGATTCCCTGCCTGTTTTGTTCACTTTGTATATCCAGGGGATTCCCCACGGAAAGCCCTTATTTTATCGGTGTTTCCGCGATGTTTCGGACAGGTTTTGACTTGCCGGGGGCCCGGTATCGCAAAGGCTTGTTGCGTCAGGGATTGCCGGTGGTGAAAACAGTGTATCCGCTTTGGGCTGTTTTGCGGGGCTTTCTGCCGGGGTCCGGATTCGTTGGGTAATTCAGCCTTGATTTCCCACTTTACGCCGCAGAAATTAAGTTTAGTGGGAATAGTCTCGCGAAGTAGTCGCACTTATTGCCATAAGAATTGAGAATAGTGGGAACAGCCATGTCAAAGTGTTCGCACTGATCGCCATAGAAATCAGATTTAATAGGAACAGTCTTGCGGAGTAGTCGCACCAGTTGCTTTAGGAATCAAGAATAGTGGGTATAGTCTTGCTAAAGTATTCGCACCGGATGTCGCAGTGACCTTGTTTGATGGGAACACCCTCGCAGAGTGTTCCCACGAAGCACCCTCAAAAAGCCCGATCAGTAGGTACACGTCCCCGACAAGCGAATTTCCGGCCCCTCCCTCCGTACTTTTCTCGCCGCATCTCTTGCAACGCACCCGTGAACATGCTATACTACAACATATTGTAGCGATTATATTTGGAAAATCCCATAGATATGGTTTGAAACGTTGTAAGAGAGCAGAGTTCCACCAATTCCGGTTCGAATCCGGAGCAATCGTCCGGCCGTATCTGATGAGACACCGCCCGGTACCAGCGTGCATGGTGCCTAAGTGTGCCTGCGCGCTCGCGCGCACCCTTACGGGTTTGCGCTTGTTTCGGTGTATCATCAGTACCCGACTGTATTGAACCGACTGAATTCTGCCGCCCGGACAACGTTCGGGCGGCTTTGCTTTCAGCGCACGTACATGAGCAAGCCAAGCGCAGCGAGGGTTGCGAATGCACGCTATAAACCATCACCCACCACGATAGGAAGGAGCCCTCATGGCGATACAACGAAAGTCACACCCGGTTGTGCCGCTGACACTGTTGTTGTCGGTGCTCCTGATCGCGATGTTCGCGCAGATCCCGGCGCTGACCGCATGCGCATTCGCGGGCGCAGTACTGCTGCTCGCGACGGCGGGACGAAGCCTCGTCACCGTGCGGATGATCGTTGGTTATCTGGTATTGTGGGTGCTTGTCGCCGTGACGAACCCGTTATTTTCCACGGGCGGCGCAACGCCGATCGTGTTCGTCAGCGGACGCCCCTACACGGTGGAGGCGCTGTTGTACGGGGTGCACCTGGGGTGCATGCTGATCACCGTGCTGCTGTGGTTCCGCTGCGAACCGCTGCTGGTTTCCGAGGAAAACCGATTCTTCCTCTTCGGGCGTATCGCCCCGAAGTTAGCGTTGTTGCTCTCGACCGTGCTCCGTTTTGTGCCGCTGCTGCGACGCCGCGCGGAGGCGATGCGGGGTGCGCAGACCGCGGTCGGCGTCTATGACGATCCCGACTGGCTGCACCGCGCGAAGAGCCATATGACCACCTGGTCCGCGCTCACGACTTGGTCACTCGAGCACGCGATCGACACCGGCGCCGCGATGAAGGCGCGCGGGTACGGGCTTCCCGGGCGGACCAGCTACCGCACAAGACGCTTCGGGTGGAAGGACGGCATTTGCCTGATATGTATACTTGCGCTGACCGCGATCACGGTCACGGCGCTCGCCGCCGACGCGCTTTCCATCAACTGGTATCCGCAGATCACGCGCGTGTCCGCAGGGACGCTCGCGACTCTCGGAATTATCGCATACGCCGTACTCGCACTGCTGCCGTTCGGCGCTTTCCTGAAGGAGGAGATCCGGTGGAACTTCTATCGGTCGAAAATGTAACCTTTCGCTACCCGAGGACTTCCTCCGACGCGCTCCGCGACGTCTCGCTGTCCGTGAACGACGGGCAAATGGCGGTCTTGTGCGGCCTCTCGGGCTGCGGCAAATCCACCCTGCTCCGCCTGATCAAGCGCGAGATCGCGCCCTTCGGCGACCTGCGCGGAACGATCCGGTTCGCCGGAAAGGACACGCGCGCAAAGAAGATGGGCGACCGCTCGACATCCGACGACAGTCGTTCGGCATCCGACGCCGCGCTCTCCGACCGCGAGGCTGCGACCGGCATCGGCATCGTGATGCAGGACCCCGAGTCGCAGATCGTCACCGACGAGGTGTGGCACGAGCTCGCCTTTGGTTTGGAAAATGTGGGGCTCGCCCCGGAAGTGATCCGTCGCCGCGTCGCGGAGATGGCTTCATTTTTCGGAATTGAAGACTGGTACCACTGCAAGACCTACGAGCTTTCGGGCGGACAAAAACAATTGCTCAATCTCGCTTCGGCCCTCGTGATGAACCCGCGCCTGCTGCTCCTCGATGAGCCCACGGCGCAGCTCGATCCGATAGCCGCTGCCGATTTTCGGAGCGTCGTGACGCGCGTCAACCGCGAGCTCGGCGTAACCATACTGATGGCGGAACACCGTCTGGAGGACGTTCTGCCGTACACGGACCGCGTCTTTCTCATGGACGCCGGCGCCGTTCGTTTCACGAGCTCCCCGCAGGAGGCCGCGGAACATTTGTATGCTGCCGCACACCCCATGACGGAGGCACTACCTGCCGCCACGCGGGTGTATTTCGCGATCACCGGAGGGCCTGCTGCTCGAGGGGAGGCAACACCCGCCGGTGCTACCGCGATCCCGTTCACCGTCCGCGACGGGCGCACCTGGTTGGAGGCGCGTGTCGCGGGAAGAACGACGGGGCAGGGCGTGAAGGGCAACGAAAGTCCTGATACCATGCAAGGTTTATCGAGCAACACTGTAGTGCCGGCTTCCGACACAGCTAAGCGCGCGGACAGGAAACCCGAGGATTCCGCCGTCGCCATCGAGGCCGACCGCCTGGCTTTCCGCTATGCCAAGCAAGCACCCGACGTGCTCACGGACGCATCGCTTCAGGTGCACGCCGGCGAACACTACTGCCTGCTCGGCGGCAACGGCTCCGGCAAGACGACGCTCCTGTCGCTGCTCGCAGGCCTCACGAAACCTTACGTCGGCACGGTCCGTCTCTTCGGTCGGAAAATGACCTCCTTCGGCCCGGGCGAGCTCTACCGCAACAACCTTGCGTTACTGCCCCAGCAGCCGAGAGACGTATTTACCGAGAAAACGATCCGCGAGGATCTTACAAAGGCGTTTGAGAGGATGGAAAACAACTCTCAACCCGATATGCAAACTTTGTGCGAGCGACTCCGCATCACAGAGATCCTCGACCATCACCCGTACGACGTGAGCGGCGGTGAGCTGCAGAAAGCGGCGCTCGCGAAGGTTCTCGCGTCACGTCCGAAGGTACTGCTGCTCGATGAGCCGACGAAGGGCATCGACGTCAGCGGAAAGTCCGAGCTGGCCGCGATCCTCGCAGAGCTTCGCGCCGAGGGCCTCGCGATCCTGACCGTCACGCACGATGCGGAGTGGGCGGCGATGCACGCCGACCGCTGCGGACTGCTGTTTGACGGAGAGGTGATCTCCGAGGGAGCACCGGGAGAATTTTTCGCAGACAACGCGTATTACACGACGGCCGCCAACCGCATCGCGCGCGACATCGTGCCGGGCGTCATCACCTGCGCGGAGCTGGTGCGTTCTGTTGAACGGCTCAGCACTACATCCCGGATTGTCTCCGCAACCGAATCGACTGCGGTGGACCTCGCCCCCAGTGAGGGCCCTGCCCTATGAAGCGTCGGTGGCTCACATTCCTGCTTTTCTTCGCACTGATCCCCGCGGTCGCCGTGGGCGGTGCGCTTGTATTTCGCGAACGGCATTACGCCTGGATCTCGCTGTGCGTGGCGGTGCTTACGTGCCTGCCGATCCTGTATGATTTCGAGCGGCGGGAAACGGGTTCGTCCGAGCTGATGGTGCTCTCGGTGCTGACATCGCTGTCCGTGGCAGGGCGGTTTCTGTTCGCCTGGCTGCCCGGCTTCAAGCCTGTCACCGCGATCACCGTGATCACCGCGCTGTGGCTCGGCGCGGAGCCCGGATTTATCGTCGGATCGATGACCGCGCTGCTGTCGAATTTCTACTTCGGACAGGGTCCGTGGACGCCGTTTCAAATGTTTTCCTGGGGCCTGATCGGCGGACTCGCCGGCCTCCTCACCCGACACCTGCGGCGACACAAGGTGCTGCTGTGCCTCTACGGCGTCTTCGCAGGCATTTTCTACTCGCTCGTCATGGACCTGTGGTCGACCTTCTGGATGGGCGACGGCTTCTCGCTCCCGCGATACCTGACACTCGTCGCGGCGGCGCTCCCGACCACGATCGAGTACGCGGTGTCGAACGTCATTTTCCTGTTGGCGCTCACTGGCCCCGTCGGCGACAAGCTCGACCGCATTCGCGGAAAATACGGTCTCTTCCTCGGGAAGGACCGTGAGACAAATGACTCATTACAGCCTGAAACCGACTGTTGCGGAGATGACGGCTGTTGTGATAAATAACAAAGCAAAGGAGTATTTTCACTATGAAACGGATTCTTTCCCTCACTCTTACGCTTGTGCTTCTGCTCGGACTGTGCACCGGTCTCGCGTTCGCGGACGGCACAAACGTGTATGTCACGATCGTTGACAAGAGCGGTAACCTCGTCCTCGTGCAGGAGAAAACCGCTGTGACCGACATCGATGCCGACGGCAAGATCACCGTCAACGATGCATTGTATTGCGCTCATGAAGCCAAGTTCGAAGGCGGCGCCGCTGCCGGCTACCTCTCCGAGGTCGGCGACTACGGTCTCTCGCTCAAGAAGCTCTGGGGCACGGACAACGGTACCGGTTACGGCTACTACGTAAACAACGCTGCTGCGTACAGCCTCGCTGACGAAGTCAAGGACGGCTCCTACATCGTGGCGTTCATCTATACCGATACGGAAACCTGGTCCGACACGTTCTGCTACTTCGACAAGAACACCGTGTCCGGCAAGGCAGGCGACAAGATCGATCTCACGCTCACGTCCGTCGGTTTCGACGCTTCCTACAACACCGTGCTCTCGCCGGTTGCAGGCGCTTCGATCCTCGTTAACGGCAAGGCAGTCGACGCCAAGACCGATGGTGACGGCAAGGTTTCCATCACCCTCTCTGATGCCGGCACCTACACGATCAGCGCGAAGTCCGATTCCATCCGCCTCGTCGCTCCCGCCTGCGTGGCAACCATCGCCAAGGCAGAGCAGGCTCCGGTAGATACCCCGGTTGACACGCCCAAGACCGGCGACACGATGACCATCGTTCTGTTCGCACTCCTCGCAGTGGGCGCGCTCGCCGTGATCGTGATCGTTGCCAAGAGACGCAAGGACAGCTAATCAGATACTTTGGTGACAGGGGGACGGTTCTTTTGTCACATCGCTTGCGACGTGAC
>JAFZMO010000003.1 GCA_017551165.1 Lachnospiraceae bacterium | reverse complement strand
TTTAAAAAGCCTTTGTATCCTGAAATTTACATTGTGAAAGTTCGCTTCTGTTGCCAGAAACTTCAAAACGAATTTCAAGGTTGTTTCACTGTTCGGTTTTCAAGGTTCTGTTGCTGTCTTTCGCGACAGCTTGATTAGAATAACACAAGCATCCGCGTCTGTCAACAACTTTTTTTCAAATCTTTCAAAAGAAAAATTTGAGCGGAGAAAGAGGGATTTGAACCCTCGCGCCGCGTGAGCGACCTACACACTTAGCAGGGGCGCCTCTTCAGCCTCTTGAGTATTTCTCCGAGCTGAATCCCTGTCAAAAATGCTGTTTTGCTGCGAATTTCTTCGCGTAATGCATCGTCGCAATACAGAAATTCCGCACCTCCTGAAAAGGTGGTGCATCAATAAATATAGCAAAGGGCTCTTTCTTTGTCAAGCCTATATTTCAACTATTTTCCGCAAATATAACGGGTTTGGCGATCCTTCCCGAAGACGTGAAAAAGCTGTCGGCGGGGACCCGCTGACAGCTTCATCACTGTGTACTATTTTCGCAAGGGTACTTCTCTGAATCAGTGGGAGTCCACGGCTATTCCGTTACTCCGTCTCGCCCGGCGTCTCTTCAGCAGCCGCATCCGCAGCGCCTTCAACCTCCGCCGAACCTTCCGTATCTGCGGTGTCCTCCGACTCCGCGTCTTCCTCCAAGCCTTCGGTTCCGTCACTCAGACCGGGGATCTCGTATGCCGCCGTCTCGCACACCTTCGCAAAATTGGCAACGCGGATATCGCTCTCGGCGTCGATGTTCATGCATTTGACGCCGGATGTCGAACGTCCGAGAATGCTGATCGAACTTACGGGGATCCGGATCAGGATTCCCTCGTTCGTGATCATGATAACCTCATCGGTGTCATCGACCATGCGCGCTCCGACGAGCGGACCGGACTTGTCGACGATCTTGTAGCAGCGCATCCCCTTGCCGCCGCGGTGGTGCAGTGCAAACTCCTCGGGAGCCGTGCGCTTGCCGTAACCATTTTCCGAAATGAAGAGAACGTGCTCTGCCTCGGAGGTGTCGATCATCGAGACGATGTCGTCATCCTCGGCGAGTCGCATACCGTACACGCCCATACCGTTGCGGCCGGTCGCACGGACGTCGCTCTCGCGGAAGCGGACTGCCGCACCCTGCTTGGTGATCAGCATCAGCTCCGTCGTGTCGTTCGTGACCTTCACGTCGATCAGCTGGTCGTCCTCGCGGAGCGAGATCGCGATGATGCCGACCTTACGGATGTTGGCAAATGCCGCGAGCTTCGTCTTCTTGATGATGCCTCGCTTCGTCGCCATGAACAGGTAGCCGTCCTCGCCCATGTCGCGGACAGGGATCATCGCCGTCACGCTCTCACCCGGCATCAGCTGGATCAGGTTGATCACTGCCGTGCCGCGCGCGGTGCGCGATGCCTCCGGGATCTCGTATGCCTTCAGGCGGTATACGCGCCCGAGGTTCGTGAAGAAGAGGAGATTGTGGTGGTTCGTCGTCATGAGAAGACGCTCAATGAAATCCTCTTCGATGGTCTGCATGCCCTTGATGCCCTTGCCGCCGCGGTTCTGCGTGCGGAACGCCTCGGGGCTCATGCGCTTGATGTAACCCTTGCGGGACATCGCGATGATGGTAGCGTCGTCAGGGATGAGATCCTCCGCGTTGAAGTCGGACTCGTCAAATCCGATCGACGTGCGGCGGTCGTCGCCGTAACGGTCGCGGATCGCGATGATCTCGGTCTTGATGACGGAGAGAAGCTCCTTCTCGTCGGAGAGGATCTTGCGGTACTCGGCGATGCGCGCCTCGAGTGCGGCAAATTCCTCCTCCAGCTTGCTGCGCTCCAAGCCGGTCAACTGGCGGAGACGCATATCCACGATCGCCTGTGCCTGAACGTCGTCAAACTCGAAGCGATCCATCAACCGCTGCTTGGCCTCAGCCGTCGTCTTCGAAGAGCGGATGATCTGAATGACCTCATCGATGAAGTCGAGCGCCTTAAGAAGCGCCTCCATGATGTGCTCGCGCTCCTCGGCCTTGTTGAGGTCGTATTTGGTGCGGCGGGTGACGACTTCTTCCTGATGCAGGAGATAATAGTTGAGCATTTGCAGAAGGTTCAGCACCTTCGGCTCGTTGTTCACGAGAGCCAGCATGATCACGCCGAACGTATCCTGCAGCTGCGTGTGCTTGTAGAGATGGTTGAGTACAACGGTCGGATTGGCTTCCTTCTTGAGCTCGATCACGACGCGCATACCCTTCTGGTCGGACTCATCGCGGAGATCCGTGATGCCGTCGACCTTCTTGTCCTTGTGCAGCTCGGCGATCTTCTCAATCAGGCGGGCCTTATTGACAAGATAGGGCAGTTCGGTGACGATGATGCGATGCTTGCCGTTGTCCATCGGCTCGATCGTGGAGACCGCACGCACGCGGATCTTGCCGCGGCCGGTGCGATATGCCTCCTCAATGCCGCGCGTTCCGAGGATCTGCGCTCCGGTCGGAAAATCGGGTCCCTTAATGATGGACATGAGTTCCTCGATCGTCGTCTCTTCGCCCTCGATCTTGTTATCGATGATGCGCACAACCGCGTCGATCGTCTCGCGGAGGTTGTGCGGCGGGATGTTGGTCGCCATACCGACGGCGATACCGGTCGTACCGTTCACCAGAAGGTTCGGGTAGCGTGCGGGCAGAACCGCCGGCTCCTTCTCGGTGTCGTCGAAGTTCGGCAGCATGTCGACGGTGTCCTTGTTGATGTCCGCGAGCATTTCCACGGAAATCTTCGAGAGACGCGCCTCGGTGTATCGCATGGCAGCCGCGCCGTCGCCGTCCACGGAACCGAAGTTACCGTGACCGTCCACGAGCGGGTAGCGGGTGTTCCAGTCCTGCGCGAGGCAAACCAACGCGCCGTAAATGGAACTGTCGCCGTGCGGATGGTATTTACCCATCGTATCACCGACGATACGCGCGCACTTACGATGCGGCTTGTCCGGACCGTTGTTCAGCTCGTTCATCGCGTGCAGGATACGTCTCTGCACCGGCTTCAAACCGTCGCGAACATCGGGAAGGGCACGCGAAGCGATAACCGACATCGCGTACTCCACAAAGGATTTCTCCATCATTTTCTTCAGATCAACGTCATCGACCTTATCGAAAATGTGCTCATCCATGATAGTCAAATCGTCCATGTCATATCCTCGTTTTTGTTATTTCTAAGCCTTTCGGAACCATTCGCAAAATGTACTCTTGCGATCGTTCCGAACCATTCGCAAAAAAACGATATTGAACAATTACAGGGGAATCGTTTTTTTGCTCATGTGCGCGGGCGGCAACTGCGTTACCGTCCGCTTCTCGGAATTCGTGCCACCCGATTGGGAAAGCTCGCTTTCCCATCGTGCGGCCCGCTTCCGAGGTCGTTCGGAACAGTTACCTTAAATATCCAGGTTTTCGGCGTACTTCGCATTTTCCTCGATGAACAGGCGGCGCGGTTCGACTTCCTCGCCCATCAGGGTGGTGAAGGTGAGGTCGAGCTCGCTCAGGCTGTCCTGATCCATGTTCACGCGGCGAAGGATACGCTTCTTCGGATCCATGGTCGTCTCCCAGAGCTGGGAGGCATCCATCTCGCCGAGACCCTTGTAGCGCTGGATCTTGTTGCTCTGATCGCGGCCGATCTCCGCGAGGATGTTGTTGAGCTCATCGTCGCTGTACGCGTACCACTCCTTGTTGCCGCGCTCAACCTTGTAGAGCGGCGGCATCGCGAGGTACACATGGCCCTGCTTGATCAATTCCGGCATAAAGCGGTAGAGGAACGTCAGCAGGAGAGTACTGATATGCGCACCGTCGACATCGGCATCGGTCATGATGATGATCTTGTGGTAGCGCAGCTTCTCGATATTGAAATCCTCGTGGATGCCCGTGCCGAAGGCCGTGATCATCGCGCGGATCTCGTTATTTTCCAAAACACGGTCAAGGCGAGCCTTCTCCACGTTGAGGATCTTGCCTCGCAGCGGAAGGATCGCCTGCGTCGCACGCACGCGCGCGGACTTGGCGGAGCCGCCTGCGGAGTCACCCTCTACGATGAAGATCTCGCACTTGGTCGGATCCTTCTCGGAGCAGTCTGCAAGCTTGCCCGGGAGACTCTGGCTCTCGAGCGGCGACTTGCGGCGCGTGAGGTCTCTCGCCTTGCGGGCAGCGTCTCGCGCACGCTGGGAGAAAATGGATTTCTCTACGATGATCTTACCGACCGCGGGATTCTGCTCGAGATAGTAGGTGAGCTGCTGGCTCACAAGCTTGTCCACCGCGGTTCTCGCCTCGCTGTTGCCGAGTTTCTGCTTCGTCTGACCCTCGAACTGCGGCTCGGGAAGCTTGACGCTGATGATGGCCGTGAGGCCCTCACGGATATCCTCTCCGTCGAGCGCGGGCTCCGTATCCTTGATCAGCTTGTTCGCGCGCGCGTACGCGTTGACAGTCTTCGTGAGCGCGTTGCGGAAACCGATCAGGTGCATGCCGCCCTCGGGCGTTGTGATATTGTTGACGAAACTGTAGCAGTTGTCGTTGTATGCGTCGTTGTGCTGCATCGCAACCTCGACGTACACGTCGCCGACGCTGCCTTCGCAGTAAATGATGTCATCGTACAGGGCGGAGTTGCCCTTGTTCAGGTACTGCACGTACTCCTTGATACCGCCCTCGTAGTGGAAGGATTTCTCGCGCGCCGGCTCCTCGCGGTAGTCGGTGAGCGTGATCTTCAGTCCCTTTGTAAGGAACGCCATCTCGCGGAGACGCTGCTTCAGGGTATTGAAATCAAATACGATCTCGTCGAAGATCGTGGCGTCAGGGAAAAATGTGACCGTCGAGCCGGTGCGGTCCGAATCGCCGATGCGCGTAAGCTCCGTCACCGCCTTGCCGCGCTCATAGCGCTGCTCATACTTGTGACCCTCGCGCTCCACGTCGACGACAAGCCAATCGGAGAGTGCGTTAACAACCGAAGCGCCTACGCCGTGAAGACCGCCGGAAACCTTGTATCCTCCACCGCCGAATTTGCCGCCCGCATGAAGGATCGTGAAAACGACCTCCACCGTGCTGATGCCTTTTTTCTCATTAATCTCAACCGGAATCCCGCGTCCGTTGTCGCGCACCGTCACGGAACCGTCCTTGTTGATGAAGACGTTGATCTCCGTGCAGACGCCCGCCAGCGCTTCGTCCACGGCGTTGTCCACGATCTCGTACACGAGATGGTGAAGACCTCTCGCGGACGTCGAACCGATGTACATACCGGGACGCTTGCGCACCGCTTCCAGACCCTCCAGGATCTGAATCTGTTCTGCGCCGTATTCCTGATTCTGATTTTGATCCATACCGAAAAAACCTCCGTAATACCGGTTACCCGGAAAATATTATTCCTCTGTATCGGCCGAGCCCGACATCAATTCCACCGTGCCGTTGGTCACGTAGTACACGCGATCGGTGGGGGAGCGCATCTGTACAAACTCCTCCATACCGGTGCAGGTGATGACGGTCTGCAGGCCGTTGATCTCCGAGAGTAATTGCATTTGCCGCTTGCGGTCCAACTCCGAGAGCACATCATCGAGAAGCAACACCGGCGCCTCGCCCATGCGTTCGCGCGCGATCTCGATCTCCGCAAGCTTGAGTGAGAGAGCAGCCGTCCGCTGCTGACCCTGCGAGCCGTACAAACGCACGCTGCGTCCGTCAACCGAGACCTCCATGTCGTCGCGGTGCGGGCCGGTGCCCGTCGCCTTGGCGAAGAGATCGTGCTCAAAATCCCTCTGCAGCTTCTCCGAGTACGCGTCCTCCGTAACGCTCGGCGCGTACTCGATGGAGAGTTCCTCGCACTCACCGCTTAAGTATGCATGCTTCTTGCTGACGATCGGCTTCAGTTCCTCGATGAACTGCCGTCTTCTCCGGATCACCGCCGAGCCGTATTGCACCAGCTGGTCATCCCACACGCTGACCGTGTCCCGCAGGGACGGTGATGCTCCGATCTGTTTCAAAAGATTGTTGCGCTGCAGCAAAACCTTGTTGTAATTGATCAGGTTGCTGCAGTAGATTGGATCCATCTGGCAGAGCTCCATATCGAGGAAACGCCGCCGCTCCGAGGGACCCGCCTTCATCATAGCCATATCATCCGGGCAAAATGCCACCACATGAAGAAGCCCCATAAGCTCCGCACTGCGGTGGATCGGGATCTCATCGACCGTGACACACTTCGGCTTGCTCTTGCGAAGCGTCATCTGCACAATGTAAGGCGTGCCCTTGCTGATGATCTTCGTGCCGATGGTGGAATCCTCACTGCCGAACCGGATCAGCTCCTTGTCCTTGGATCCGCGAAACGTCCGCGTGGTCGCCGACAGGAAGATCGCTTCGAGCAGGTTGGTCTTGCCCTGTGCGTTGTCGCCGTATAAGAAATTCACTCCGTCGGAAAATGAGAGTGCCAGCGACTCATAGTTTCTGAAATTCTTCAGTTGTATCCTGCGAATCAGCATTTAACTCCGATCCTGTCGCGAAGCGACCGAATACTCCTTGCCCTGATATTCGAATTTGTCACCGGAGTACAACTTGCGGCCGCGCCGCGTGTCAACCTCCCCGTTGACCTTAACCTTACCGTCCGTGATAACGTCCTTCGCATCCGCGCCGGACTCCACGGCACCGGCGAGCTTCATCGCCTGGCCGAGCTTGATAAATTCATCTCTGATGGTTATTTCTGTCATGAAGATCACTTTCCTCTCAATGCGTACCGATATTTACCGGAAGCAGCATGTAGATGTACGAATCATCGTTGGCACGGATGAAGCAGGGATTCTTCGGATTGCGAAGATACAACGTCACCGTGTCGTCGTCGATCACGCGAAGGATATCCAGCAGGAACTTCGGCGTGAAACCGATGCGAAGGTCGTTACCCTCGCGCTCTGCTGTGATGTCCTCGTTCATACCGCCGTACTGCGAATTGATGCTGATGGAAATATAGTTTTCGAAAATCTCAACGATCACCGGCTTCTTGTCGGTCTCCTTGACGAACAGGCTCGCGCGGTCGATACAGTCGATCAGCTCACGCTTGTTGAGCGTAACCTTCGTGTCGCACTCTGCGTTGATCATCGAGTCAATGACAAAGTATTTGCCGTCGATCAAACGGGAGTGAACAACCGTGTCCTCGAATTCGAAAATGATATTGCGGTCGTCGAAGCAGATGCGAACATCCTTGTCCATCTCGCCGGAGAGGATCTTGCCGATCTCACCGAGCGTCTTGCCGGGAACAATCACATTGTGCTTGTCATAGACGCCGCGAAGCTCAACGTTGCGGATACTGACACGGAAACCGTCGAGCGCCGTAACGCGAAGATGATTGCCGTCAATCTCAAAATACTCACCGGTCATCACGCGGGACGACTCATTTACCGAGATCGCGAAGATCGTCTGGCGGATGATCTCCTTGAGTGTGAACTGGCTGATGACAACCGGATTGGAATTGTCATACGTGAGAGGCTTCGGGAACTCCTCGCCGGAGAGACCACGAAGCGCAAGACGAGCCTTGCCGCACACGATGGAAGTTGCGTACGTGTCGTCCGTACTGATGACAACATCGTTCGGAGGAAGCTTGCGGACCAGATCTGCAAACATGCGCGCGTTCAGCGCAATGCGACCGACACGGTTGACCGTAGCAGGGATTTTCGTCTCGATGCAGAGATCGTTGTCGTTCGCGGTGAGTCGGATCGAATCATCCTCCGTCTCGATCAGGATACATTCCAGAATGGGATACGAGGTCTTCGAGGAGACCGCTTTCAAAACGGTGTTGAGAGCACCGATCAATTGTGTCTGATTGCAGATAATTTCCATACCGCAGAGTTCCTTTCTTTTTGTTGAGATTGCGTTAAGCCACGCCGAAGGCATTTATGATGATGAATATAAAATATTTAAATGAATAGTCTTAGTAGTAGGGGGCGTGGATTTGTTCATAAGCCATCCGAGCCTTAGTAAAACAAGGATATTCAAATCCAAAACCGGGTGTCGTTAACACGTGGATAAGAGTGGGTGGTTGTGGATAAAACGAAGCATTCGGAAAATGATGTTTATTTCACCTTTCAAAACTCAAAAACCGCTATCCGACGGAATCTTGGGTTATAAACGTACAATTCAAAACCCTATCAACCGAAAAATGTAGGAAAAACACAACTTCTTCACATGTTATCAACAGTAATTCACCGGTTATCCACGAAATTGCCTGAACAATTAGTCGTCGGAAGGATTCAGCTTCTTCTTCAGAACGTCGATGACATTGGCGATGGAAGGATCCTTACGCATGTCCTCCGTTACCTTATTATATGCGTAGTGAACCGTCGAATGATCGCGGTTTCCGATGAGATTACCGATCTCGTCGAACGAGAGCGACGTCAGTTCGCGGCACAAAAACATTGCGATCTGGCGGGGGTAAGCGATACCGCGGCTCTTGATCTTGGAGCGGATCTGCTCGGACGTGATCTCGTAGTGCTCCGCGACGACATTCAGGATCAGATCCGGAGTGATCGTCTTCTTCGCGTTCGGAGAGATCTTATCCTTCAACGCTTCCTGAGCGAGCTCAAGGTTGATCGGCTTGCGCTGCAGGCGGCTCATCGAGACGACCTGTGTGAGAGCGCCCTCCAGATTACGAATGTTGGAGTTAATATTTTGCGCAATATACTCAAGAACATCATCGTACACCGGAATGGTGTTGTTCTTGTTCTTCTCGCGGAGGATGGCAACGCGCGTCTCGTACGACGGCGGCTGTACGTCCACGGTCAGGCCCCACTCGAAGCGGGAGCGGAGGCGCTCGTCGAGGATCTTGAGGTCCTTCGGGTTCTTATCGGACGAGATCACGACCTGGCGGCCGTTGTCCCTCATCTCGTTAAATGTGTGGAAGAACTCCTCCTGCATCGACTCCTTGCCCTCGATGAACTGAATGTCGTCGATGAGAAGAATGTCGTTCGTGCGGTATTTCTCGCGGAATGTCTCAGTTGCGGAACCGCCGGAACGGATCGAGCGGATGAGGTCGTTCGTAAATGTCTCGCATGTCACATACAAAACCTTGAGGTACGGCTTATTTTGCAAAATGTAATTGGCAATCGCGTACATCAGGTGCGTCTTTCCGAGACCGGAACCGCCGTAGATGAACAACGGGTTGTAAACCTCACCGGGCTGCTCGGCAACCGCAAGAGCGGCAGCGTGCGCAAAATTGTTGTTGTCACCGACGATAAAGTTGTCAAACGTGTATTGATTCAGTTGATTGCCGTGCAGCAGATTCGAATCGGGGCGGGTCTGTTGCTTCTTGCGCTCCTCCTCAATGCGGGAAACCTGAGCACGAAGAATGAAGTTCAGCTCAAACTCGTAATCGCTGCCGAGCATCTCTATGATCGAAGTGCGGATGAACTGGCTGTATTTGTCGCGGATGAAGTTGAGACTGTTCATGTTGATGGGGTTCTCCGCGACGATCGTTAAGATGTTGTCTTCAATGTCATAGACGTTCAGAGGGAGCAGCCAGGTGCGATAGCAGACGGCGGAAATATCGTAATCTATTTTAGTCTGTTCCAAAATCTTGGACCAATTGTCTTCCAAAACCTGTTTTGAATACATATTGTAAGCCTCCAGGAAGTAAAAACACGGCAGATTTTCGTTATACCCTACATTTTGTGGTCTAAGGAAAATAAAAGCCGAAAACGGGCACAATTTATTATACTACAACAAGTCATTTTACGCAACAAAAATCACCTCACATTTATATAAGGAAGAAACATTTTTACACCGGTCCCCCCGAACGCCTCTTTCGGGAAGAATTCGCGTGTCCGAGACGAATTGTCTCGCTCGTGGGCTGCGCAACACTTCGCTGCGACAATTGTTCAAACGTGCTAAAACATCAAATTTACTGAGCGCCGTTCCTTTTTTGCAGCAGCCGGCGCGCCTGTTTTCCGGATCCGAAAGATAAAGTAATCGAACACGGTTTCTTGCGAATCTTCTGAATTGCCGAGGTAGATGATCACGCGAAAGCTTGGCATGACAAAAGAAGAGGTGCGTTATGCGGTATTATAGTGATTTTGGAACGTCAAGCTTTTTTGAGGGGGGGAGAGGCTTGGTTGCCGAAGCGCAGCATGCGACGAGTCCTTGGCGAGCGTGAATGTGAGTAGGAGCGCTGCGAGGGTGTTTGAGCGTAGCGAGTTCGTGAGCAGCGCTCCTTGATACGAACATGAAACGGTCGCTTAGTACTCGGTCGCCGCTAAGCGAGGCAACCAAGCCTCTCCACCCACGTAGAAAAAATGCTTGACGGGGATTGACAAAATCACTATAATAGACCACGCATAACTCTATAATGGGTTAATATGGGAAAAAGGAGGACCTGCGATATGAAGATGACGTATCAGCCGAAGGCTAAGAGCCATGCAAGAGTTCATGGTTTCCGCAAGAGAATGCAAACCGCTAACGGCAGAAAAGTGCTTTCCGCTAGACGTGCCAAGGGCAGACACAGCATTTCCGCTTAGGTCGCAGTTATGTGACCTTTCTCTTTTCTCCGGACAACGGTAAGAAGCGTGTCCGGACAGGGGATGGAACGATGGTACATTCACTACGAAAAGGCCGGGAGTTTCAGTCGGTGTACGACGCGAACGTCTCCC
This sequence comes from Lachnospiraceae bacterium, assembly GCA_017551165.1. Lineage (GTDB taxonomy): Bacteria > Bacillota > Clostridia > Lachnospirales > Lachnospiraceae > ISDg. The sequence continues at coordinate 42,126 of JAFZMO010000003.1, read as the reverse complement.
GAGCAAACCGTTATCTCGTGATGTATATCGCGAAAAACGGAACTGAGCAAAACCGAATAGGAATTGTCACAAGCAAGAAGATCGGCAACAGCGTGGTCCGTCACAGGGTGCGCCGCCTGATCCGGGAGAGCTTGCGACAAAGCGGTGCACGTTTCAACACCGGGTTGGACGTCATCGTCATTGCACGGAGAACTTGCGTCGGAAGGACGCAGGCAGAGATCACGGAGGCGGTTCTGCATGTAGCGGGACTGCATGGAATTACGATATGAAACGAATTTTACTCGCACTGATCCGGTTTTACCGGAGACATCTGTCGGGGCTGAAGAAGATGCCTTGCTGCATCTACACGCCCACGTGTTCCCAGTATGCAATGGAAGCAATTGAAAAGTACGGCGCCGTCAAGGGCGGGTATCTGGCCGTAAGGCGGATCCTGCGGTGTCATCCGTTCCACAAGGGAGGGTATGATCCGGTTCCGTAACGAAGGAGGACCATAAATGAATTTGATTTTTCTGACCAGGGTCGGAGGCATTCTGAAGCCTTTCGCCTGGGTCATGGGAATGATCCTCAATGCAATTTACAAACTGGTTGCCGCTATGGGCATCCAAAACATTGCACTTTGCATCGTGGTATTTACGATCGTCGTAAAAATGCTGATGCTTCCTCTCACGATCAAACAGCAGAAATTTGCCAAAGTTTCCGCTCTCATGAATCCTGAGATCAAGGCACTGCAGGAGAAGTACCGCGGAATCGACCGGAGTGACCGGGATGCAATGCAGCGCTATACGATGGAGCAGCAGGAGATTTACCAGAAGTACGGCTCGAGCCCGTTCGGCGGCTGTCTTCCGCTTCTGATCATGCTTCCGATCATGTTCGCATTGTACAAGGTTATCTACGCGATCCCCGCGTATGTGACCGATGTGAAGGCTCTCTACAAGAGCGTCGGCACGGAGATCACGCAGATTGATGATACGGACAAGGATTTTTCCGATGAAAGTATCACCAAGGCAATCTACGAGTTTTACACCGCCAAGAAGGTGTCGCTTCGAGAGAAGAAGAGCACGGATACGAATTTCACCGCAACCGATCTGATCGACATTTTCTCGGTATTCAACACGGAAGTCTGGGAGGATTTCCGAAACGGCGTTACGCTGGAGGGCGAGGACGTTGAGAACTGGAACAAGCTCGCACAGTCTGCTTCGTTCCAGAACGCAATGAGCAATCGCTCCGGCGACATTGACAAGATCTTAAAGATCAACAGTCTCGGAAAATACAGCATTCTCGATGCGCCGGGATATCATTTTCCGGCAATCCTTCTTCCGATCCTTGCGTTTGTTCTGCAGTTTGCGACGAGCAAGATAACGACGGCGCAGCAGAAGAGCAAGAAGAAGGACGGAGAGGAAGAGACCATGCCCGGTATGGGCGCGATGACCACGGTCCTGCCGATCATGTCCGGTGTGTTCTGTGTGTTCATGCCGATCGGTGTCGGTATCTACTGGGTTATGAGCAGCGGTGTACAGATCGTACAGCAGCTCGCAATCAACAAGTATCTTGAGAAGTACAATGTCGAGGATATCATGGCTCAGAATCAGACCAAGATAGCCGAGCGTAACCAGAAATACGGTATCTACTCCAAGAGCGAGGGTATGTCCACCATCGCCAAGTCGAGCACCCGCTCGATCGCGAGCATGGACACGTCCAAGATGGGCAACGGCAGCAAGTCGACAAAGCGCAACGAGGGTGCCAAGATCTCGCAGGAGAAGAAGGATGAGATTTCGAAGAAGGCTGCCGAGAATAACGGTAAGGTCGGAATCTCTGCGATCGCCAACATTTTGAAGAATGATGAGGATCAATGACATGGAATACAAGGAATTTACAGGGAAATCCCTGGAGGACGCGAAGGCAGCGGCCGCTCAGGAACTCGGCTGTGACGTTGATACGTTGTCGGTAGAGGTTCTTGAGGAAGAGAAGGGCGGATTCCTTGGGCTCTTCAAGAGCGTGAAAATCCGCGTAGGCTACGATGCCGACGCTGTTGCTGCGGCTCCGGCTGCTGAGGCGGCAGACATCCTTGACGAGGTCAAGGATGTTCTCGGAACCGTTGCTGCGACCGGTGATGCACCGGCTGACGTAGCAGTTGACTTTATTTGCAAAATCCTCGATGCCATGGGTCTTTCCGCAGAGGTTTCGGCGGAAGTCAACGAGGAAGAGGGCAACATTTACATCAATATCGAAGGCACGGACATGGGCTCTTTGATCGGCAAGCGCGGCCAGACGCTCGACGCTCTGCAGTATCTCACCAGCCTTGCGGTTAACCGCGCGTGCAACCAGTACTACAAGATCAAGCTCGACACGGAGAACTACCGTGAGCGCCGCAAGTCCACGCTTGAGAATCTTGCGAAAAATATCGCTGTCCGCGTTCGCAGAACGCGCCGCAACGTTGCGCTTGAGCCGATGAATCCTTATGAGAGACGCATCATCCACGCTGCTCTGCAGGGCGATCGCTATGTCGAGACGCACAGCGAGGGCGAGGAGCCTTACCGCAAGGTTATCGTTACGCTTCGCGCTGACGCACCTTACGAGGAGCGCCGTTACAACAGCCGTTACGGCGGCGGTTACGGCAATCGCGGCGGTTACAACAACCGCGGCGGCAAGGGTGGTTACGGCGGAAACCGCGGCGGCAAGGGAGGCTACGGCGGCAATCGCGGCGGCAAGGGCGGTTACGGCGGCTACAACAACCGCTTCGACAAGAAGCGTTTCAACCAGGATGCCGATTCGCCGGATTACAGCAAGGATTACATGAAGGACTATGCTGCTTACAAGGAGGCGAAAGCCGCTGAGAAGGCGCAGGCCGAGCAGAACAATAACAACAACTAAACATATTAGTGAATTGTTAGAGATTCGGATGGTAAGGGAATTGCGGACAACGCAATTCCCTTTGCTGTCTTTTTCGCTATTGGTGGAGAGGATTTCCGCCGGACGGCTTATACGAGCGATGTTAAGGAAGGAGGGACCGTGAGGTTTGACGTAATCTCACGGGTGTCAGACGATGGCAATCGTAAGAGAACAGGATACAATCGCAGCGATCGCGACGGCACTGTCGCCCTCCGGGATCGGGATCGTTCGCATAAGCGGGCCGGAGGCATTTGCCGTAGCGGACAGGGTGTTCCGCGGGGGAGCGAAGGCCGGAGACTGTGCGAGTCACACCGTGCACTACGGATATATCTGTGATCCGCAGAGCGGACGCACGATCGACGAGGTTTTGATGCTCGTTCTGAAGGCCCCGCGCACATACACGCGCGAGGACACGATCGAGATCGACTGCCACGGCGGCGTTTTGGTGACGAAGCGTGTGCTGGAGGCGGTGCTCGCGGCGGGCGCGCGACTTGCGGAGCCCGGCGAATTCACGAGACGGGCATACCTGAACGGGCGCATCGATCTCAGCCAGGCGGAGGCTGTCGCAGGCATCATCAGTGCGAAAAATGAGCTTGCGCTCAAGAATTCCGTCCGTCAGTTGCGCGGACGAGAGCGAGAGGAGATCTCGCTTGTCCGCAATGAGATTCTGCGGGAGATCGCGCAGATCGAGGCGACGCTCGACGACCCCGAGCACCTGAGTTTTGAAGGATTTGACGAGATAATGACACGGCAGACAGCGGAACAGCTGCGCCGGATTCGCAAAATGATCGACACTGCCGAGGACGGGCGACGCATGCGCGAGGGCATCCGCACGGTCATCGTGGGGCGGCCGAACGCGGGCAAGAGCTCGCTGCTCAATGCGCTCCTCGGGGAGGATCGTGCGATCGTGACGGAGATTGCCGGAACGACGCGCGACACGCTCACGGAGGAGGTGCGCATGCGCGGCATCACGCTTCTTCTGGTTGACACCGCGGGCATTCGCGCGACAGACGACACGGTGGAGCGGATCGGCGTGGAGCGCGCAAAGCAGGCAGCCGCTGAGGCGGACCTGATCCTTTGGGTGGTTGACAGCTCGGCGCCGATGGACGAAAATGATCTTACCATACTCGCTTCGTGCGGGGACAAGCCGATGATCGCGCTGTTGAACAAGTCTGATCTCGCGACTGTGACGGATGCGGCAATGCTGCGTGGTGCGATGGAGAAGGCCGGCAAAGAGGCTGATACGTCACTGCCGATCGCGATCTCCGCGAAGACGAGCGAAGGTCTCGAGGAACTTGAGGAGCGAATCACATCGATGTTCTTCGCAGAGCGGATCGCGGCGGACGACGAGTGCGTGATCACATCGGAGAGGCATAAGCAGGCGCTGTTGGCCGCAGAGGGAAGCCTGTTGCGCGTGCAGGAGAGCATGGCGGCGGGAATGCCCGAGGATTTCTATACGATCGATCTGACGGCCGCGTACGAGACGCTGGGGACAATTCTCGGCGAGGAGCCGGACGAGGACGTCATCAACATGATATTTTCCGAATTCTGTCTCGGCAAATAATGCAGCCGGGAGGAGAAATTCGGCAGAGGCGCGGAAAGCGCAATTACAGAGAAGATACGAGGTTGCGGTGCGGTTAATTCTGCGGCGCGATCGGAAATACAGCAGACGAGGTAGCGAGGGATGAACATTCCGGAATACATGTGCGATTCTTACGATGTCGCGGTGATCGGGGCCGGCCACGCCGGTTGCGAGGCCGCGCTTGCCTGCGCGCGCCTTGGCTGCGAGACCATTGTGTTCATGGTGAGCGCGGACACGATCGCGCTGATGCCCTGCAACCCGAACATCGGCGGAACGAGCAAGGGACACCTTGTGCGCGAGCTCGATGCGCTCGGCGGCGAGATGGGCAAGAACATCGACAAGACGTATATTCAGAGCAAAATGCTCAACATATCGAAGGGGCCGGCGGTGCACTCGCTGCGCGCGCAGGCCGACAAGCAGCGCTACACGGCATCGATGCGCAAGGTGATGGAAAATCAGGACCACCTTACGCTGAAGCAGGCGGAGGTCTCGGAATTGTTGTGGGAGGATCTTCCGGACGGGACGAAGCAGGTGACCGGCGTGAAGATCGCGTCGGGCGGTATCTTCCCCTGCAAGGCGGTGATCCTGTGCTCAGGCGTGTACCTGAACGCACGCTGCATCTTCGGCGAAGTTAGCCAGTACACCGGTCCGAACGGACTTCCGAGAGCCACGATGCTCACGGACTCGCTTGTGAAGGCGGGACTTGAAGTGCTTCGCTTTAAGACCGGAACGCCGGCGCGAATTGACGGACGCACGATCGATTATGAGGCGATGACGCCGCAGTACGGCGATGAGCCTGTCGTGCCGTTTTCGTTTACAAACCGCGCGGAGGATATCGCGCGAGAGCAGGTGCCCTGCTATCTGACGTACACGAACGAGGAGACACACGAGATCATTCGGGAAAATATCGACCGGTCGCCTTTATTTTCCGGAGACATCAAGGGAACCGGGCCGCGCTACTGCCCGTCGATCGAGGACAAGGTTGTGCGCTTCCCCGAGAAGGACCGCCACCAGGTGTTCATCGAGCCGGAGGGCGAGTACACGAACGAGATGTATCTCTCGGGACTCTCGTCGAGCCTGCCCGAGGAGGTACAGATCCGTATGTATCGCTCGATCCGCGGTCTGGAGCATGCGAAGATCGTGCGCAACGCATATGCGATCGAGTATGACTGCCTGAAGGCGACGCAGCTCAAGCCGTCGCTCGAGAGCAAAATGATCCACGGCTTCTTCAGCGCGGGCCAGTCGAACGGCAGCTCGGGCTACGAGGAGGCGGCGGCACAGGGACTTGTCGCGGGGATCAACGCGGCGCTGTTGTTGCAGGGAAGAGAGCCGATGATCATCGACCGGTCACAGGGGTACATCGGCGTGCTGATCGACGACCTTGTGACGAAGGAGACGAGAGAGCCGTACCGCATGATGACGAGCCGGTCGGAGTACCGTCTGCTGCTCCGCCAGGACAACGCGGACCTTCGACTGACCGAGATCGGACACGAAGTGGGACTCATCTCCGAGGAGCGGTATGAAAAGTTCCTCGCGAAGAAGCAGGCGATCGCCGATGAGCTGCTTCGACTTAACGAGACAGTTCTGGGTGCATCGGAGACTGTGTGTGAATATTTACGCAATTTAGGCACCTCAATTATACATACCGGAACATCGCTCGCAGAGCTTTTGCGTAGACCGGAGATCACGTATGAGATGCTCGCCGGACTTGATCCCGAGCGGAAAATGCTTGATACAGATGTTATAGAACAAGTAGAAATAGAGATTAAGTACGAAGGTTACATCGAGCGACAGCGACAGCAGGTGGAGCACTTCAAGAAGCTGGAACGCAGACGCTTACCGGAGGATCTGGACTACACGGCAATCCCGTCGCTTCGACTGGAGGCAAGACAGAAACTCCAGCAACTGCGACCGAACAACGTCGGACAGGCATCCCGGATCAGCGGCGTATCGCCCGCGGACATCTCCGTGTTGCTGGTATGGCTGAACAACTATGCGAGGAAGGCATCGGAGCCGGAAGAATAGAGCAATGTTTCACGTGAAACATTTGGCGTGGAGGTAGCATGTACAACGATGATGTATTGATGAGCGGGTTGACAGAACTCGGACTGAACCCGACTGCAGAACAGATCGCACAGCTTCACACGTACTACGAGATGATGGTCGCGACCAATGAGGTGATGAACCTCACGGCGATCACGGAGTACGAGGAGGTTTGTGTGAAGCATTGGCTGGACAGTTTGTGTCTTGTCAAGGCGATCTCTGTCGACAAATTGAATACACCTCTCCGCCTGATCGATGTCGGCACCGGAGCGGGATTTCCCGGAATTCCGTTGAAGATTCTGTTCCCTTCCCTCAAAGTCACGCTCATGGATGCGCTCGGAAAGAGGATCCGATTCCTTGAAGAGGTAGTTGCGGCGCTCGGACTTTCGAATGTAACTTGTGTTCACGGCAGGGCAGAGGAGCTTGGAAGGAACACACAGTATCGCGAACAGTTCGATCTTTGCACTTCCCGGGCGGTTACAAGGATGGCCTCACTAACTGAATTCTGCCTTCCGCTGACTGCAGTCGGAGGAGCGATGGTGGCATATAAGTCCCAGGATTGCGAGGAGGAGCTCACGGAAGCAGCGAAAGCAATCCGCACGCTCGGAGGAAATCTTGAGGATACTGTGAAGTTTACAGTGCCGAATAGTGATTTCGGACGCAGCCTGATTGTAGTTCGCAAGGAGAAAGCTACACCCGCCAAATACCCTCGCGGGGGTGGGAAGCCGATGAAAAGCCCAATCTTGTAAATGGGAAAGTCAATGGAATAGAGCAGCGAAACCGGTGAGCGAAAAGGAAATGAATAGTTACGAAAGCGCACTTTGGTATACCTGCACAAAAATGACGCCATATCTTGTAGTGGCGTTTTTTTGTGTTCTGTGATATACTTTGACTTGCATCGATTTTGCGTACGGAGGAATGTTGGATGGGCAAGATCATTTCCATTACGAACCAAAAAGGCGGCGTCGGCAAGACCGCTACGACGGTCAGTCTGGCTGCATGCCTGGCTGAATACAATATGAACGTGCTGATCGTGGACGTAGATCCGCAGGGCAATTCCACCACGAGTCTCGGCGTTGACAAGGATGAGCAGGAGGCTTCTTCCTACGAGCTGTTCACCGGCAAGGCCGCTCCGGAGGAGTGCATCATTGAGACACGGTTTGCGGGGATTGACCTGGTGCCTTCCACGCTGGATCTCGCGGGCGCTGAGGTTGAGGTCGTTGAGTTTGATGACCGTAACTTCATTTTGGACAGAGCACTTGCGAAGATCAAGGACAAGTATGATTTTATCCTGATCGATTGTCCTCCGTCGTTGAATACTTTGACTTGTAATGCTCTTACCGCTTCGGATTCGGTGATCATTCCTTTGCAGTGCGAGTTCCTTGCATTGGAGGGCTTGAAGCAGCTGCTGGATACGATCGAGATCATCCGCGACCGCACGAACAGCCGCTTGCAGGTTGACGGAGTACTGTTTACGATGTACGACAACCGCACAAACCTGTCTGCGCAGGTGGTTGAGAACGTATATAACAACCTGAATCAGAAGATTTTCCGCACGGTAATCCCGCGCGCGGTACGCCTCGCAGAGGCGCCGAGCTACGGAATGCCGATCACATTTTACGATAAGAGGTCTGCAGCGGCGCAGTCTTACCGCGATTTTGCGGTGGAGGTGCTGAAGCAGAACGGGCGAAAGCTCACGAAGAGAAAGAAACTGTTACGAAAGTAGGGGGTTGCTATGGCTAAACGAGGCGGTCTCGGAATGGGACTCGATTCATTGATATCTAAGAAACTGGACAAGGAGATCGCGCAGAAGGTTGAGGGCAGCGAGGAAAATGTTTCACGTGAAACATCGCTTCCGATCTCCAAGGTGGAGCCGAACCGCGATCAGCCGCGCCGCGTATTTGACGAGGCTGCGCTCGATGAGCTCGCAGAATCCATCAAGGTGCACGGCATCATCATGCCGCTGATCGTGTGCAAGCGCGAGAAGACCTATGAGATCATTGCCGGTGAGCGCCGCTGGAGAGCAGCGATGAAGGCCGGCTTGAAGACGGTTCCGGTCATCATCCGCGACTATTCCGAGCAGGAATTGTACGAGGTGGCGCTGATCGAAAACCTGCAGCGCGAGGATCTGAACTCGATCGAGGAGGCGGTCGCTTACCGCAAGCTGATCGAGGAGTATTCACTCACGCAGGAGGAGGTTGCCGAGCGCGTTTCGAAGAACCGCACGACGATCACCAACGCGCTGCGTCTTCTGAAGCTTGAGGATCGCGTGCAGCAGATGCTGATCGAGAAGTCCATCTCGGCCGGTCACGCGAGAACGCTTCTTGCGATCGCGGATCCGGAGCAGCAGATCGCAGCTGCGGAGAAGATGAAAAATGAAGGTATGAGCGTTCGTGAGGCGGAGAGTTATGTCCGCAAGCTGCTCGCCCCGAAGAAGCCCGAGAAGGCTCCGAAGAAGGAGTCTCCGGCGGTAGCACGCGCATATGCCCGCTACGAAGAGAAGCTGAAGCAGGCTCTCGGAACCAAGGTTGCCATCACCGGTCGCGAGGGCAATACCGGTAAGATCGAGGTTTCGTTCTTCTCGCTGGATGAGTTTGAGCGTCTCATGGAGCTGTTCGGAGTGACATTGTAGGATCGGCACTGTACGGTCCGACTGCGACCGGGTGCTTATGACATATAACAAGAACAGTTGCATTCACGTTAAGACGAATGCAACTTTGGGGAGGAACCATGTTTGACCGATTGATCATCGGCGTTCTTCATACCGGGGCAGCGAAGCTGCTGCCGTTTGGTATCTTCGAGCGTCTTGGGATCGACACCGAGTATCTGATGCTTGCGATGTTGATCCTTCTTGCGATCTTTATCACCGTCTGTATTGTGATGATCGCCAAATACAACCAGTTGAATTCCAAATACCGCAAGTTCATGAAGGGCGCGAACGGCAAGAGCCTCGAGGAGAGGATCCTCACGCGTTTCCGTGAGATTGATTCCAACAAGGCGCAGATCTCCGACGCCGTGTCCCGCATCAAGATCCTGGAGGACGCTCGCGACACCTCGTTCAAGAAGATCGCCGTCAAGAGATACGACGCATTTGCCGAGATGGGCGGCAAGCTCAGCTACAGCCTCTGCCTCCTGAATGATGACAACGACGGTTTCATCATGACGAGCATGCACAACCGTGACGGTTGCTACACGTATGTGAAGGAAGTCATCAAGGGCAACACCTTCGTGATCCTCTCCGACGAGGAGAAGGAAGTTCTCGACGAGGCGAACTCGATGCGCGACGCACTCACGACGAGGTGAGAATTTGCGGTCCTTCAAGACCGAGTCGAGCGTGAAAATATGCAACGGTGCATATACAAGAATAACGCATTATCTATCGCGAATAACAGCATATAAATCTGTTGGATTGTCCGTTGGAGCGGAAAAGAAACGCGTTGAGAGCACAATATAGTACAATATTTAGTGGTTAGAAAACCGAGAAACACGATAGAAAGCCCTGTATTATGCGGGATTCGCGTGATATAACCGGTGAACCGATGAGGTAACAGACAGAATTCGCCGAAAATATGAGAATGCGTTATTCATCACATTTTCCGACAAAAACGCCGAGAGTCGTGAATTCGGAATACAGGAACGACGAATACCGCAGTTGACTTGTCAAAACCGGTTTGCTGTGTTATGATGTTACTCGCGTCGGCACTCGTCGGTTCGTCGCTCACAATTTCAGATCAGTCTCCGTAGCTCAGCAGGATAGAGCGTCCGCCTCCTAAGCGGAAGGTCGTGTGTTCGAATCACATCGGGGACGTAACCGGGAGGGCAGTGTCGATTCGGCACTGCTCTTTTTTCATTTGTCAGAAAAACAGAAGTTGATCGGGAAACGGCAGTTTTCTGTGGTACAATGAAACGAGACCGGACGGTTTACAAAGTTTTCAGTGAAACGTCAATTTTCCACTTGCAATTCGAACAGGTGTTCGATATAATAGAGACATAACCTTAGAAGGGTTGAGGAGAAGGATATGAAACTGATTCATTTGTCGGACCTGCATTTGGGAAAGCGGGTCAACGAATTTTCTATGCTCGAGGAGCAGCAGTACATCCTGCAGAGGATCCTCGAGGTGGTCGATGCCGAGCAGCCGGACGGGGTGCTGATCGCGGGCGACGTGTACGACAAGTCCACGCCGAACACGGAGGCGGTCACGCTGTTGGATGATTTTCTGGTTCAGCTGTCGAGGCGGAGATGTCAGGTGTTTCTCATCAGCGGAAACCATGATTCTGCCGAGCGTCTCGCATTCGGCAATCGTTTGATGGACGCCAGCGGCGTTCACATCTGTCCGGTTTATGACGGGAAGCTCCACCGCGTTACATTACAGGACGAGTATGGCGATGTTGAGATCGCGATGCTTCCTTTCCTGCGCCCTGCCAACGTGCGGCAGTTCTATCCGGATGCGACGATCGAGTCGTACACGGACGCAATGCGCGTCGCGCTCGCGGAGGGAGAGTTGCCTGCAGGAGGAGAGCTGACAGCGGAGGGAGAACAGTTTTGGAATACTATGTCTGCGGAGGGAGTATCCGCGGCTGTTTCGAGCAGCAATCTCCGCCGCGTTTTGATCACGCACCAGTTCATCACGGGAGCGTCCCGCTCGGATTCCGAGGAGGTTTCCGTCGGCGGTGCAGACAACGTTGACGCCTCTGTTTTTGAGGGCTTTGACTATGTTGCGCTCGGGCATTTACACGTGCCGCAGAACGTCAGATTTTCCGTGAAAGCGGGTGATGAAGATGAGGGAGAAACAGCGGAGAACAGTGCGGTTCTTCCGCTGATCCGGTACTGCGGAACCCCGCTGAAGTACTCATTTTCCGAGGCAAAACAGGCGAAATCCGTGAGTGTGGTGACGCTTCGTGAAAAGGGAGACGTGGAACTTCGCACGGTGCCGCTTGTGCCGAAGCACGATATGGTGGAGCTGCGCGGAACGTATGAGCAGCTCACGGACCGCTCGTTCTATGAGAACACGACGTATCGGGAGGACTATGTCCATATTACGCTTACGGATGAGGAAGACATTCCGGAGGCGCTTGCGAAGCTGCGCGTGATCTACACGCATCTTCTTCGCTTTGACTATGACAACACGCGCACGCGCCATAACGAGTCGGTTGCGGAGGGGGCTGAGACTGCCGAGAGAAGATCTCCGTCCGAGGTGTTTGCGGAGCTGTTTGAGCGACAGAACGGTGCTTCGCTCTCGGAGGAGCAGTCGGAGCTGCTTGCGAAGCTGATCGAACAGATCTGGGAGGAGGAAGCATGAAACCGATCAAATTGACGATGTCGGCCTTCGGACCGTATGTTAAGGAAACCATAGTTGATTTTGAGCGATTCGGCGGAAGCGGAGTCTTCCTGATCACCGGAGACACCGGCGCGGGCAAGACCACGATCTTTGACGCGATCTGTTTTTCGTTGTTCGGCTATACGAGCGGTGATGACAGGGACGGTTCGATGATGCGCTCGGAGTATGCGGCGCCTGAGACGGCGACGTTTGTGGAATTTGAGTTTGAGTATGCGGGGAAGCGGTACAGGATCAAGCGCAATCCCGCTTATGAGCGACTGAAGGCGCGCGGAACCGGAACGACGAAGGAGTCTGCGAAGTCGGAGCTGCATTTGCCGGATGGCCGCGTTGTCACGCAGAACAAGGAAGTCAACCAGGCGATCGAGGAGCTCCTCGGCGTGAATTGCGGACAGTTTAAGCAGATTGCAATGATCGCACAGGGGGAGTTCCGCAAGGTGCTGCTGGCGGACACGGCGGAGAGACAGAAGATTTTCCGCAAGCTGTTTGCAACGGAGCCTTACGAGACGCTTCAGAAGCGTCTGAAGGAGCGTTACGGCGTGCTTCGCCGCGAATTTGAGGAGCAGGAACTCTATATCCGCAGCGAGATCAGCAGGATCGCCTGTACGGAGGAGGATCCGCTGCGGCGTGAGGTGTCGGAGGCTGCGAAGGGGCAGTACACGACGGTCCGCGTGCTTGAGATGCTTGAGGAATTGATCCAACGGGACGAGGACAAACTGCGCCCGCTGCGGGATGCGCATGCGGAGACGCAGAGGCAGATTGCAGAGAGTACAAGCCGGATCAAACAGGAGGAGAGCCGCCGTTCTACGGAGGTTCGCCGTTTGAATGCAATCCAGTCGCTGGACCTTGAGAAGCAGGTCATGGTGGATATAGAGGCAGAATATGTGCGCGCGCACGGCCTTGCCCCGGAGGCGGAGGTTCTGTTGGACAGAGCAGCCAAACTGCGAGCGGAACTGAAGAAGTATGATGAGCTTGCAGAGGCTCAAAAGGCTGTTAAGACGTCTGAGAGCAGAGCGAAATACTGTGCGGAAACCGCTGTACAGAAGCGGGAAGAAGTCGTTCAGCTAACGGAAACGTTACGCACGCAGCGGGAGAAGTTTGATTCTCTTGCCGACGTAGATTCGCAGATCATTGACTGTAACCATGCGCTGCAGGATGTAGTCAAACGCCGGCAGGATGCGGAGGATATCCGCAGAAGGATGCGCGATCTGGATCGCAGTCAGTCGGAGATGGAGCAGGCGGCGTCCCGTTATGAGGCGGCCAAGAGGGAGACCATTGCCCTTACGACACAGTATAATAACAGCTTCCAGGCATATATTGACGAGCAGGCCGGAATTTTGGCGGAGCATTTGGAGGAGGGCAAACCTTGCCCTGTCTGCGGTTCCCTCGAGCATCCGAGTATCGCGCATAAGTCAGCGAAAGCACCGACTCTTGAGGCGTTGAAGCGCATGGAGCAGGAAAGCAAGAATGCTGCCCGCATCCAGGAGGAGGCGAGTGCGTCGCATTCTGCCGCGAAGACCAAACGGGATTCCCGAGAGAAGGAGCTGCTGACCGCCGCAGTGAAACTGATGCCGGAGGCAACTTCCGTTGTGGAGGTGAAGGCGCAACTGCCGTTGTTGGAACAGCGGTTGGAGACGCAGTCGGCGGAGTTAAGTGCGAAGATCGGGAATCTGCAGAGTTCGCAGCGGTATAAGAAAAGTCTCGGCGATCAGATCCCGAAGACGGAGGCAGCCAAGCAAGCTGCAGAGCAGGCGGCGAAGAATGCGGATCAGGCGAAGACCGAGGCGGAGACGAACCTTCGCAATGCCGGGAAACGTGTGGATGAGCTGGTTGCACAGCTTCCAATGCCCACGAGATACGAGGTTGAGGATCTGATCCGGGAGTACGATATCAAGCGCAGTATCATCAACACGGATATTGCCAAGGCGGACGAAGCAAAACAGCGCTGTGAACAAAGGATTGCGGCAAATGAGGCGGCGATCCGGGAGACGGAGTCACTTCTAGCGGAGAGTCAGCCTATCGATATCGATGCGGAGATGACGAATAAATATCGTCTTCAGGATGAAGACGCTTTGCGGGAAGCGGAGATCAACACGATCCATGCGCGCGTTGTGAACAATCAAAGCGTAGAGGAGCGTTTGGAGAAGAACTATCGCACGATCGCGCAGAAAGAATCCGAATTACAGCTTGCAAAAGCGCTGTCAGACACAGCTAACGGAGATATCAAGGGCAAGGAGAAGGTTACGCTGGAGACGTATGTGCAGATGGCGTATTTTGACCGCGTGCTTGTGAAGGCCAATGTGCGGCTCATGATGATGACAAACGGCCAGTATGAGCTGGTTCGACGCAAGAGCGCAAGCAATCTTCAGAGTCAGTGCGGTCTGGACCTGGATGTGGTAGATCACTACACCGGCGGCACGAGAAGCGCGAAGACGCTCTCCGGCGGCGAGTCGTTCATGGCTTCGCTCTCGCTTGCACTCGGTCTTTCGGATGAGATTCAGTCTGCGGCGGGCGGAATCCGCTTGGATGCGCTGTTTGTCGATGAGGGATTCGGAACGTTGGATGATGAGCTTTTGAACCTTGCTATGAAGGCGCTCATCGGTATGACGGAGGGCAATCGACTCGTTGGTTTGATCTCCCATGTTGCGGAATTGAAACGGTCGATCCCGAGACAGATCATTGTGACCAAGAACCCGGACGCGACGGGCAGCAGTCTGCGTATCGCTGTGGACTAGGTCGGGATCGACGAGAAGCAGGCTAAAGATCTGACAGTGATTGATTTAGCAATGCTTGGGAATAGTTGTTGAAATACTGTAGATCATGCAGTAGAATAGGAACCATCTTGTGCATATGGAGGATGGTTCCATGGATGTTATATCTAACGGAAACGCCGGCGGAGAGGGGAAGAAATCCTCAACCGTCGGAGCGGTGATCGGATTGTTATTTCTTGTTGCAGGATTAGTGTTTCTCGGGTATTCCGGGCTTACAACGCTGATCCGCAAGAGCAGTCCGAATGAGCAGACAATTAATACGGAAATTTCGCTGGAAAAGGGCAAGTGGGTACGATTCCGGGCGCACTATGCAAGTCAGGAGTGTTGTACGTACAGCCACAATCTTTCCTATGTTATCCCGACCGGTAAGGAACATTACTTTTACGTGTTCTCTAATGACCTTTCGTGCATGGCGGTAGTCCGTGCGAGCAAGGATTGGTATGATGAGAATTTTGCGGATAATGAAGCGATCGATCCGCAGGGAGTTACCGTGGAAGGGTACGTTCGGAATACGGACGTGAAGGTTACCCGGGAACTGCAGACGCAGGCATCGCAGTGGAGAACTGCTCTTAAGCAGAATATTTCTTTTGATACAGACCACTATATCGATCTTCTCGCAACGCGATACGGGATATTCGAAGTAATTCTTGCGTTTCTTCCGGTCCTTGCCGGGATCATTTGCGCAATCCTGTGGCGATTGGATGTTCTTTCCAAACCTGCGCAATCAACGGCGGGCAAGGTATTCTTTGCGATACTGTTTATCTTAATTTTCGTCTACGGTGGATTGCTGATCCACACGATCGTGATGATCTGATGATCGTTATTGATGATATGATGCTGACCGCTCTGCTTTAATAGAATTTGCCGACGAGCCACACTGCGGTTCGCGCGGGAAGAAGGTTGTACAGAGCGAGCAACAGACGGTATTTGAACCCGGCGACGTACAGCGGCGCCGGGTTTTTCTTGGTTGCGGCGCGCACGATGACAGCGGCTACCTTGGCCGGAGGAATGCCTCCGCGCTCATCACGTTCCATCGCCGCGACTGCTGCTTCACAGCGCGGATAAGCAGCGTTACCGGAAGCATCCTTTTCTCTTGCATCGGTGAATCCCGTGCCGGAATCGCCCGGCATTACCGCACTCACGCGGATGTTAAAATCCCTCACCTCATTGCGAAGCGCAAGCGCTAAGGAGTTGATCGCCGACTTGGTCGCGGAGTAGAAGGCCTGATACGGGATCGCGATCGGGGCGGCTACGGAGCTGGTAAACACGATGGTTCCCTGTCGGCGTTCGCGCATGTACGGAAGCACGGCCTTCGCTGCGTAAAATGCACCGAAGAAATTGACATTCATGATCTTCTGTGCGGCGTCCGCCTCGGTAAATTCAATCGGCCCGGAGATTCCCATGCCTGCGTTGGCAACCAGAAGGTCAATCTGTCCCTCCTTGGCAGCTATATCAGCGATGGCTTGAGTGATCGCCTCGGTGTCGGTGACATCGGCAGCAATTCCGATGCAGCGTGCGGAAGGATCCTTCGCAGTGTCTGCCTCCGGAACCGTGCCGCGACGGCTGATCCCGTAGACGGTGTAACCCTTCTCCAGAAGCTGCAGACATACCTGATAACCGATTCCCGAGCTGGCTCCCGTAACGATAGCGATCATGAAATACCTCCCCGAAAAGGAATGAAGTGATTCCCCGAATATTGAATCCATTATATGCTTTTCCCATATGGGTTTCAAGGAAATTCGGGAATTTGCCGGGAGCTGAGGAAGAAACTCAAGCGGTGGGGTTGAAGGACCGGAAAACGCGGACAGAGGCACTGAAAGACTGCGGAAATATTGCATTTTCCGTAAGAGCAGAGTATACTGAAAAGTACCGATTGAGGAAGATTACCGCGGAAGATTATTGCGGAAAAACAATGTGATAAGCACTGCGGAAAACACTGACATAAAAGCAAAAAACAGGAGGATTGAGAAATGAAACTGACATCGGCAGAGGCAGCGAAGGTGCTGCGAAGACTGAATGACGATTATGATGCGCTTCTTGCGCGCGAGCAGGCGAGCGATGTTTTTGTCGCGGCCGTGAGCGAGAACGTGGAGGATGTGCGTCCGGAGTATGATTTTGCGAAGACGCGCGCGGAGGAAGAGGAGCTGACGAACAAGATCCGCAAGCTGAAGCATGCGATCAACGTGTTCAACTCGACGACAGTAATCCCCGGCTGGAATATTACGATCGATGAGATGCTGGTCCTGATCCCGCAGCTGAACAAGCGCAGGAGCCTTCTCAATGTGATGAAGAGCCGCCTTCCGAAGGAGCGCGTGGAGGCCGGGTTCCGCAGTGCGTCGAACATCATCGACTACCGCTATGCAAACTACGATATCGCTGAGGCACAGGCGGCTTACGACGAGGCATCGACGAAGCTTGCCAACGCCCAGACAGCGCTCGATCTGGTCAACAGCACGGTGACATTTGAGTTCGATTTTTAGGAAGTGAATCTGAGAGCGAGAGCTCATTCATTTTCCGTCGTCCGAGCCGCCGTGACCTCTTGTTAAAACTCTATTGGAAACGGTTCAATGATTAGGTTATCCGTTATTTCCTTTCTGTTATCCGTTATGGTGCCGGGTTCAATGAGAAAAACAACTGATAATCTAGCCCCGGTTGTGCTCGGTCGTAAAAACTTAAATCCGGCAGCTGAAGTTCGGTTTCAGGCTGCCGTATTTTGACAAAACGAAACCTCCGGGAGGACGTGCCTCTCGGAGGTTTTTTTGAAAAATGAATCATATCTTAGCGTCAAATAGCACGTACGGTTCATTTCACCGCTGTCCGGTCGACCTGGATCACGGTATAGTAGTTCCGTCCGATGCGCTCGTGAACGCGACGCTCGATGTCCGCGAGGAGGTTTTCCTCGGGATACGGAAAATCAAACGGCAGCACGATGTCGAAAATGATGTTCGTGTGCGTCGGGCCGAATACTACGCGGAAATCGTGCATCGTGATGGTCTCATGGATGGAGGCGAGGATGTCGATCACCTTGTAGCGGAGTTCGTCGACGCGAGGGTCGCTCGTGACGACAGGGTCCATGTGGATCGTAGCGATGCAGCCGAGCTCTGCGCTCAGCGTGTGTTCAAGGTTGTCGATGATGTCGTGCAGCTCCATGATATCGCCCTCTGCGGGAACCTCTGCGTGGAGCGAGATCACGCGGCGGCCGGGGCCGTAGTCGTGAACAAGAAGGTCATGGACACCGAGGATGTTTGTGTCAAATCCGAGCACGAGCTCCTCGATGTGTTCCACGTACTCGCGTTCCGGGGGCTCGCCGAGAAGCGGACTGATCACCTCGCGCGCCGCGCGGATGCCTGCGAGCAGGATGAAACCGCCGACGAGAACACCGAACCAGCCGTCAATGCGCCAGCCGAACAGATGCGAGAGGATCGTGCAGAGCAGAACGGCCGTCGTTGCCGCACAGTCACTCAGGCTGTCGATCGCCGTGGCGCGGAGGGCAGCGGCGTTGTAGCGTGCGCCGATGCGGGAATTGTAGAAGGCCATGTAACATTTTACGAGGATGGAGGCGATGAGGATCACCAAAACGGTGATCGACCATTCCGTGTCTGACGGGTGGATGATCTTGTCGATCGAGTCCTTGATCAGCTCGTACGCCATGACAATGATGACTGCGGAGATGATGAGGCCCGCGATATATTCAACGCGCCCGTGGCCGTAGGGATGGCGCGCGTCGGGCTTCTGCTCGGAGATACGGAAGCTCACAAGCGAGACGACCGAGGAACCGGCGTCGGAGAGGTTGTTGAAGGCGTCGGCCGTGATGGCGATGGAGCCGCTCAATAGGCCGGCGAAGAATTTGCCGGCGAAGAGAAGCAGGTTGAGGACGATGCCGACGATGCCGCACAGCTTGCCGTATGCGCTGCGCTTCTGGTCAGCGGGCAGGTCCTCGCGGATAAACAGTTTCGACAAAAAGGTGATC
The DNA here is from genome assembly GCA_017551165.1 of Lachnospiraceae bacterium. Taxonomy (GTDB): domain Bacteria; phylum Bacillota; class Clostridia; order Lachnospirales; family Lachnospiraceae; genus ISDg. Next base: position 23,535 of record JAFZMO010000003.1, on the reverse strand, counting down.
ATGCGTTACCTCCTGACTCCGTGGAATTCAGCGGACTTCGATGACTTCAGATAAAAGAAAAGCCCCCGCCCAACAGTCATGCTGTCAAATGGAGACCTTTGGATGCGCCTCCAGGGGCTCGAACCCTGGACACCCTGATTAAGAGTCAGGTGCTCTACCAACTGAGCTAGAGGCGCAGACGTATGCGGTTTTGCCGAACGCAAGGACTAATATACAACATTGATATGGCTTTGTCAACCACTTTTTTCAAAAAAATGTCGAAGCAAAAAAGAGCCGATTTTATGGTGACAAAACGTGACAAAAGAACCGTCCCCGTGTCACCTTGAGGCGATCATACGGCAAATGGGGTTGCCTTCCGCGGAGAAGCGATCCTCGTACTCGGTGGTGACATTTTCCGCTGCATCGGGGGAGTTGTGGAGGTCGCGCGTGACGTGCGAGAGCTTCCAGCCGCAGGCCTCGGCCTCGGCGAGCGAGAACTCGAACAGGTCGACGTTGTCGGTCTTGAATTCCACGTGGCCTTCAGGCGCGAGAACGCGCGCGTAGCGTGCAAAGAAACGGTCGGAGGTCAGGCGGCGCTTGGCGTGGCGGTCCTTCGGCCAGGGATCCGAGAAATTGAGGTAGATGCGGTCCACCTCGCCCTCGCCGAAGATCGTCTCCAGGTTCTCGGCGTCGAACCGGAGCAGGCGCAGGTTGGGCAGTTGAAGCTCCTCCTGGCGCGTGAGCGCGCGCAGAAGAACGCTGGAGTATTTTTCGATCCCGATGTAATTGACGTCGGGGTTGCGCTGCGCGAGGGTGAGCAGGAATTGGCCCTTGCCCATGCCGATCTCGACGCGGATGGGGTTGTTGTTGCCGAACTCCTCGCGCCAAATGCCGCGAAGGCGCTCGGGATCCTGAACGATAAACGGGTTGACGAGCATTTCCTCGCGGGCCCCGGGAATGTTTCGAAGACGCATGGTTTCCTCCTGTGGAAGCGGCTGTGACCGCTGTCGTGACGGCGCGCGCAGGGCTGCGGAAGCGGCGCGGCCGACAAGTATGAATGTACCACAACATTATGAAAAAGGATAGCATTTTATCGGAAAATGTGTTAAGATTTCGCCGAGGGTGAGGAGGTGTTATCGTTATGGGATACAAATTGTTTATGCTGATGGGCAAGAGCGCGAGCGGCAAGGACAGCATCTGCGCGGCGCTTGTTCAGCGGTTCGGCGCGAAGCTGCGCAAGATCGTCCCGTACACGACGCGACCGATCCGGGAGGGCGAGCAGAACGGGAGAGAATACTTCTTTGTGACGCCCGAAGAGATGGAGAAGATGCGCGCCGAGGGCCGTGTGCTCGAGTGCAGGACATATCAGGTCGTCGTCGGCGAGTGGCATTATTTTACGGCGGATGACGGGCAGATCGATACCGAGGGTTCGCACTCGATCATGATCGCGACGCCCGAGGTGTATTTCGGAATGATGAAGACGAAGTATGCGGATTCGATCGTTCCGGTCTATATCGAGTCGGAGGACGAGGAGCGGTTGCTAAGGTCGATCTGGCGCGAGAGAAAGCAGGAAAATCCGAATTTTGCGGAGGTCTGCCGCAGATATCTGGCGGATGAGAAGGATTTTGCGCCGGAGATCTTGGAGAAGATGAATATCCGTCTGCGCTTTTTGAACTGGCAGTTCAGCTCCTGCGTGCGCATCGTCGGCGAGGCGATCGCGCGGGAGATGGAGAAGGGCGAAGCGGAATTGGCAATAAAGAAAGACTTGGCATAGAACAAGATCGTGTATAGAACAAGGGAGACGGTATGGAGACGTTCCGCAGCATCATAGGACATCGGCGGGTGATCGACTACCTGCAGGAGAGCATCCGTGCGGGTCGCGTCTCGCATGCCTATATCTTCGACGGGCCGGAGGGCATCGGCAAGATGCTGACGGCGCGCGTGTTTGCCGGGGCGCTGCTGTGCCGCGAGGGCGGCGACGAGCCGTGCGGCAGGTGCATCTCATGCATGCAGATGGACGGCGGGAACCAGCCTGACGTGGCGTATGTCACGCATGAGAAGGCCATCATATCCGTCGGCGACATCCGCACGCAGCTGTGCAACGTCGTGCCCGTGAAACCGATGGTCGGACCGTACCGCATTTTCATTGTGGACGACGCCGACAAGATGAATGAAGAAGCGCAAAATGCTCTCCTCAAGACGCTGGAGGAACCGCCGTCGTACGCGGTGATCATTTTGCTTACGACCAATGCGAACGAGCTGCTGCCGACGATCCGCTCGAGGGCGGTGATGCTGTCGATGCTGCCCGTTCCGGAGGACGAGCTGACGAGCTGGCTGATGGGCCGCGAGCAGTTGCCGGACTACCGCGCGCGGATGATCGCGGGGTACTCCGGGGGAAGTCCCGGCGTGGCGCTCGCGTGCGCGCGCTCGGATGAATTTCAGAAGCAGCGCGACACGGTGGTGTCGATGCTGAAGGCGGTGCCCGCGATGCGGGAGGACCGCATGGCGCAGTTTGCCAAGGAGTTCGCGGGGGCGAAGGAGACGCAGGAGTCGGAGCTTGGGCTGATCCTCGTGTGGATCCGCGATCTGATGATGTACAAGGCCGTCGGTGACAAGGCGAGGCTGATGTTCCAGGAGGAGCAGGACAGCATCCGCGACCAGGCGGAGCACATCAGCTACGAGTCCCTGTGGGCGGTGCAGGAGGAGATCGGGCACATCCGCGCCGACCGCGTGGTCAACGTCAACATGGAGACGGCGTTTTGGCTGTTTCTGCTGCGGTTTCAGGAACATTTTTCGCGTGGCGAGTAGCCTCGCGGGATCGAATACAGAAAGGATAGGCGCCTTCGCGGCGTGTTTCGGAAAATGACGACAATTATCGGAGTGCGGTTTCGGACCGCCGGAAAAGTATATTATTTTGATCCGCTTCTTTACGATATCAAGGCGGGCGAGCACGTGATCGTGGAGACCGCGCGCGGCGTCGAGTACGGGTACGTGGTGTGCGGGCGCACCGAGGTGAGCGATGACAAGGTTGTTGCGCCGCTTCGGCCGGTGCTTCGCGTTGCGACCGAGGAGGACGACCGCCAGGCGGCAAAGCTGCGCGAGAAGGAGAAGGAAGCACTCGTGGTGTGCGCGGAGAAGGTTGCCAAGCACAAGCTGGAGATGAAGCTGATCGACTGCGAGTACACGTTCGACAACAGCAAGGTTTTGTTTTATTTTACGGCGGATGGGCGCGTGGACTTCCGCGAGCTGGTCAAGGACCTCGCGGCCGTGTTCCACACCCGCATCGAGCTTCGCCAGATCGGTGTTCGCGACGAGACGAAGATCCGCGGAGGCATCGGTATCTGCGGACGCGAGCTGTGCTGTCACACGTTCCTGGCTGATTTTGCGCCGGTTTCGGTGAAAATGGCGAAGGAGCAGAACCTCTCGCTCAACCCGACCAAGATCAGCGGCAACTGCGGCCGTCTGATGTGCTGCCTCAAGAATGAGGAGGATGCTTACGAATACCTCAACAGCCGCCTGCCGAACATCGGCGACACGGTGAAGACCGCGGACGGCCTGACCGGCGAGGTGAAGGACCTCAACGTGCTCAAGCAGCGCGTGAAGGTGCTCGTCTATGTGAACGGCTCGGACGGCGAGGAGAAGGAAGTGCGCGATTACCCTGTTGAGGACCTGCGGTTCCACGGACGCCGCCGTCGCAATGACAAGAAGGACGAGGGCCAGCGCAAGTATCGCGATGAGGACGGAAACGGACGTGACGATGAGGCCGATCTTCGCGAGCTGGAGCAGCTGGAGAACCGGGAGACGCATCATTTGGACGAGTAGGAAGGCGGCAATCGCGTGGATAAGGAAAAATACCTCAAGGACGGTGAGCGCGCAGTCGATCTGCAGCGCAGCAATCTATGGCTGATCCAGGACCCGGGGAGGTTCTGTTTCGGTGTGGACGCCGTCCTGTTGAGTGCATTTTGCGAGATCAAGGCAGGAGAGCGGTGTCTGGACATGGGGACGGGCACGGGCATCCTGCCTCTTTTGTTGTCTGCAAAGACGGACGCTACGGAGCTGGTCGGGCTGGAGATCCAGCCGGAGAGCGCCGACATGGCGCGCCGCAGCGTGGAGATGAACATCGCGCTGCGGGCAGAGGTACGGAAAATGGAAGGCGCTTCCGGCGGAAGTGATCCCGCCGGAAGCGGTTCGACCGAGAGCCGTCCCGTGGAAGGGCGCGTGCGGATCGAGCAGGGCGACCTGAAGGAGGCGAGCACACTGTTCGGACGGTCGCGATTTGATGTCGTGACGTGCAACCCGCCGTACATGACCGGCGGCCACGGCATCGTGAATCCCGCGGACGCGAAGGCGATCGCGCGCCACGAGATCCTGTGCACGCTCGAGGACGTTGCGCGCGAGGCAGCGGCGGTGCTGGTGCCCGGCGGAAGGCTCTACATGGTGCATCGACCGTTCCGCCTGGCAGAATTGATCACGACGATGACTCGCTACGGGCTGGAGCCCAAGCGGCTGCGGCTGGTGTATCCGCGTTCGGACCGAGAGCCAAACTTGGTATTGCTCGGTTGCGTTCGGGGTGGGCACAGCGAGCTGCGGGTGGAGAAACCGTTGATCCTTGCGGATGAGAACGGCGAGACCACGGAAGAAGTGAAGGAATTATACGGCTTTTGATCGTTTATGAGTGAGAAGGATGTTTTCCTCCTGCAGCTTTTGTAAATGCGCAAGCTGTGCGAGGAAGCATGCGAGTAGGCGCGAAGCGCCGTGGACACTTGAAATCTGCGCGAACGAATCGGTCGTTTCGAGGACTGTTTGAGCGAAGCGAGTTCCGCAGAAACGACCGTGATACGAGTGAGCGTAAGATTTCCAGTGGCCTGGAGCCGCTGACGAGCACACTTGCGCATTAGTAGAAACCGGCTGAAGGAGGAATACCATGCTGTACCTGGTGACAACGCCGATCGGCAATTTGGAGGATATGACCGCACGGGCCATCCGCGTATTGAAGGAGGTCGATCTGATCGCGGCGGAGGATACGCGAAATTCACGAAAGCTGCTGACGTATTTTGACATTCATACCCCGATGACGAGCTATCATCAGAACAACCGCTTCGACAAGGGGCGCGAGCTCACGGAAATGCTGGTTGCGGGGAAAAATATCGCGGTGATCACCGACGCTGGCATGCCCGGGATCAGCGATCCCGGCGAGGAGCTTGTGCAGATGGCGCTGGCGGCCGGCGTGGAGGTGACGGCGGTGCCCGGCGCGTGTGCGTGCGTGACGGCACTGACGATCTCGGGGCTTCCGACGAGACGGTTCTGTTTCGAGGCATTTCTCCCGACGGAGAAGAAGGAGCGCGCCCGTGTGATGGCGGAGCTCAAGGACGAGACGCGCACGATCGTGCTGTACGAGGCGCCGCACCGGCTTGCGAAAACGCTCGCGGAGCTGGCGGGCGAGATCGGCGCCGAGCGGGAGGTGCGCATTTTACGAGAATTGACGAAAAAACACGAGGACCGCTACTGCGGGACGCTCGCGGAGGCAGCGGCGCACTATGAGGCGGAGCCGCCCAAGGGCGAGTGCGTGATCGTGATCGCGGGCGTCGATCCGGAGGCGCTGCGCCGCGCGGAGGAAACCGCGTGGACGGAGCTGAGCATACCCGAGCACGTGGCGATGTACGAGGCGCAGGGCATGAGCCGAAAGGACGCGATGAAGGCCGTCGCAGCGGACCGCGGGATCGGCCGTCGCGAGGTGTATCAGGCCCTCTTGGAGGAGAATTGACGGGAAACACGTATTTTGCTTGCGAACACAGAAAAATAATGCTATACTGATAAATACGGATTTTCCGCCCGTTTCGCGGGAGAAGTAATGTACCTGGAGGCGCCATGAACGATTTTTGGAGATTTCTGATCGGTTTAGTCAAATTGACGTTGTTCATGGGCGTTGTGGCGCTGTTTTATGCGTTCCAGGCGATCTATAACCCCTCGATCCGCGCCGATGTCAAGAGCGCAGCCGTCACGGTCAGCGTATTTGTTGTCGTACACGTCATGTTCATGGCTATTTACGGCGGTTACGACATCGGCAAGAAGAGTAAGAAAAATGTGCAGAACAGTGCATTTATCATCACATGGCTGACCGATATCGTCACGTTCGCGTGGATCCTCGCGACAACGAAGGTCATCACGGACGGCAGCAAGTTCTTAAGCTGTGTCGGAATGCTGTTGTTCAGCGTTGCCGCGCAGGGAATCCTGACGCTCTGTCTGGTGCGTCTCGGTTTCGAGATCTACTACTACGCGACGCGCAACAGCCACACCCTCTACGTTGTCAATCTCGACACGGATCAGCCGAAAATGCTCGACAACATCCGCAACCGTGCGAGTCAGATCCCCGGCGACAAGGTTGCATCGTACACCGAGCCCTGGCTTTACGAGGAGATCGAAAAATTCGACAACGTCTTCCTGAGTGACATCCCGACCGAGCAGCGGCGCAAGCTCGTTGAATACTGCTACGGTCGCGGCAAAAATATCCTGTTTACACCCGAGATCTGTGATATCGTTGAGGTGACGAGCGAGTACCGAATGTTCGGTGACGCGCTCATTTTCGCGTCTGCGAAGACGGAGCTGACGCTCGCCGAGCGCTTCTTAAAGCGCACGTTCGACATCCTCGGCGCGTCGATCCTGTTGATCCTCACACTGCCGCTGTTTTTGCTGAGCGCATTGATGATCAAGCTGGACGATCACGGCAAGGTATTCTTCACGCAGCTCCGCGCGACCAAGGGAGGCAAGCCCTTCAAGATCTACAAGTTCCGCACAATGATCGAGAGCGAGGCGACCAAGCCGATGCAGGAGACCGACAACCGCGTCACCCGCGCCGGCAAGATCCTGCGCGCCACCCGTCTCGACGAGTTGCCCCAGTTTTTGAACATCCTCGGCGGCAGCATGAGCCTTGTCGGCCCGCGCCCCGAGCAGCTTGTGTATCTGCACGGATTTGACGGCAACTACCCCGAATATGAATACCGCCTTCGCGTGAAGGCCGGTCTCACCGGTTTTGCACAGATCGAAGGAAAATATAACACGACCAACAAGGAAAAGCTGATGCTCGACCTGATGTATATCCAGAGCTACAGCCTGTGGTTGGATCTGAAGCTGCTATTGCAGACGGTTTTGGTAATGCTGAAGGAAGACAGCACGGAAGGTTTCTAAGCACTCTCGTGCTCTGCATTAATCCAAACTGTGCCAAGCTGTACGCCGCTACGGAGCCGCGATGCGTCTCCTCCGCTTGCGCAGCTTGACACGGGCGAGTTTGGATTAATGTTTTCCACTAAATTTTCATGAAACACAAACCGAGAGGAAGTTTGGACCGGTAGGTCCATTCTGACGTTTGGAGAAAGGAGGTCACGCATGGAGAAGGTCATTGCGCCGCGCTTGGAGAAAGCGCTGACGATCATCGTTCCGTCTTACAACGTGGAACAGTATCTCGCCAAATGCGTGGACTCCATGTTGCAGGCCGGCTGTGATGACGATATTGAGATCATTCTGGTCAACGACGGCTCGACGGACTCGACGCGCGAGCTGGCGGAGAGCTATGCGCGCAAGTACCACGGCACGGTGCGCGTGATCAACAAGCAAAACGGCGGCCACGGCTCCGCGATCAACGCAGGCATCCTTGCGGCCACCGGAACGTATCTGAGAATTTTGGACGGCGACGACTGGGTCGACGGGCCGGCATTTGCCGAGCTGGTCAACAAGCTGAAGACAGCGACCGAGGACGTGATCGTCACGCGATACAACACGATCCAGGATGTCACCTGGAAGGTGATGCCCGAGGACCGGTTCGACATTTACCACTATATCGACTGCGACAAGCCGTACACGTTCGGCGAGATCGCGGACCTGCCCTACATCCGTATTCATCAGCTGAACTACCGCACCGAGTTGATGCAGGCGAACGACATCACGATCGACGAAAAATGCTTCTATGTCGACGTGGAGTACGCCCTCTACCCGATGCCCTACGTGCACACGCTGCGCTTCTACGACCTTCCGGTGTACCAGTACCGCGTCGGCCGCCCGAAGCAGAGCATGAACATCAACCGCATGCAGCAGTACGTCTCGGACCACCGCCTCGTCATGACGCGGATCTTCGAGTTCTACGACCGCGAGAAGGAAGCCGACACGAGCAACGCGCTGTTGCGCTACCTCGAGTACGAGCTCTCGCGCCTTGTCGTGACGCAGACACGCATCTGGCTCTCCTTCCCGCCGATGAAGCGCTACCGCGATTTCATCCGCGAGCTCGGGGAAAATGTCCGCACCAACTATCCGAAGGTATACTCGAAGCTTCCGAACCGCGCGGTACGTATCCTGTTCCGCCTGCGCTGCCTTGGCTACCGCCCGCTGTCGTGGATGGTGCGCAAGCGCTACGGCGTCGGAAAATGATCCTTTTTCAACAAAAACGCAATCAAAAATCCCCCGGTCCTGTGAGCCGGGGGATTAGTTTTCTTCCGTAGGGGTTTCATTTTCCGCATCATCAATAAACACGAGAATGTCCTCGACGCGGCAGTGCAACAGCTTGCACAGGTCGTCGATGGTCGTCGTGTTGATCGGGCGGTCATGTTTTAGGCGATCAAGCAGACTGCGGTTCACGTTGTAATACGTGACCAGCCGGTACGAGGAGATGTTCCGCTCCCGGAGCGTCTGAAAGAAGGGCTTGTACGAGATCATGGCGTACTCCGATTCATGCGATGCGAACAAACGGTTCTTTCTGGGATAAAGCAAGTGTTTCTTGCAAAAATAGAATATCGTGTGGTGTGTTTGTTTACAATTGTCGATAACTGGACCATATCGGCGCGGGGAGCCATTTTGCGAAAAAAAGATGTTGACATCGCGGAACCTTGTTGTTATAATCAGCACAGTTTTAAACAATCGCACACAAGAAACCGTTGAAGCGGAGATAACGGCAATAATGCCTTCACAGAGAGCCTGCGGAGCTGAGAGTCAGGTAAGAAACAAGTTGTCAAATGGACCGCGGAGGGCGCAGTCAAACGGGGCTTCCCCCGGAGTATTCTGCGACGTGCTGGCAGACGTGACATGCCGGGGATATGATGGTATCCTGCAGAGAGCGCAGCATAGGCTGCGAATCAAGGTGGCACCGCGAATAGAAGTATATTCGTCCTTGACAGAAGTAACATTCTGTCAAGGACTTTTTCATGTTTAAGGAGGTTTTTACAATGCATTTTGAACCGAGTCTTGAGCGAATGAAGGAGCTGGCAGCGGACGGCCGCTACACGGTAGCGCCGGTGAGCTGCGAAATGCTGGCGGATTTTACGACGCCGATCGAGGCACTGCGCGTGCTGAAGAGTGTGTCGGACCACTGCTTCCTGTTGGAGTCCGCGAGGGCGGATGAGACCTGGGGCCGCTACACGTTCCTCGGGTACGATCCGAAGCGTTCGATCTCCTGCCTGAACGGGGAGCTGGTGGACAACGGCAAGGTTGTTCACACGGACGATCCGTCGGCGTATCTGCGGGAGGTGCTGGCAGATTTCCGAAGCCCGCGATTCCCGGAGCTGCCGCCGTTTGCAGGCGGGTTGATGGGGTACTGGTCGTACGACTACCTCGGATACCGCGAGCCGAGCGTGCGGTGCAAGACGGAGGACTCGGAAGCATTTCGCGACGTCGATGTGATGCTCTTCGACAGAGTGATCGCATTTGACAACGTGAAACAGAAGATCGTCCTGATCGTCTGCGCGAGACTCGACGATGTCGAGGCAGGGTACCGCGAGGCGCAGGAGGAGCTCACACGCATGGCAACGTTGCTGCGAACCGGCGAGAAGAAGCAGGAGCCCGCTGGGCAGTTGACCGGGGAGATCACGGAGCTGTTCGGCAAGGAAGAGTACTGCAGCATGGTCGAGCGGGCGAAGAACTACATCCGCGAGGGAGACATGTTCCAGATCGTGCTCTCCAACCGCCTGAGCGCACCGTTTGAGGGAAGCTTGTTGAACACCTACCGCGTGCTCCGCACGATCAACCCCTCGCCGTACATGTTCTACCTCTCGGGCACGGACGTTGAGGTCGCGGGCGCATCGCCGGAGACGCTGGTGAAGCTCGAGGACGGCGTGCTCCACACATTCCCGCTCGCGGGAACGCGCCCCAGAGGAAAGACGATGCTCGAGGACGCAGAGCTGGAGGCGGAGCTGCTTCAGGACGAGAAGGAGCTCGCAGAGCACAACATGCTCGTCGACCTGGGCCGCAACGACCTCGGCAAGATCAGCCGCTTCGGCACGGTGAAGGTGGAACAGTACCATCAGATCGAGAGATTTTCCCATGTGATGCACATCGGCTCGACGGTGCGCGGTGAGATCCGCGACGACTGCGACGCGCTTGACGCGATCGAGGCGGTGCTGCCGGCCGGAACACTCTCGGGAGCGCCGAAGATCCGCGCATGCCAGCGCATCGCGGAGCTGGAGCAGAACAAGCGCGGAATTTACGGCGGTGCGATCGGATATATCGATTTCACGGGAAATATGGACACCTGCATCGCGATCCGCATCGCATACAAGAAGAACGGCAGAGTCTTCGTGAGAAGCGGCGCCGGGATCGTAGCGGATTCCGTGCCGGAGAAGGAGTACGAGGAGTGCCGCAACAAGGCCATGGCTTCGCTGAGAGCACTGCAGCAGGCACAGGAGGTGGACGGATGATCCTTTTGATTGATAACTACGACAGTTTTTCCTACAATCTCTACCAGATGATCGGCGAGATTAACCCGGACATCCGCGTGATCCGAAACGATGAGCTGACGGTCGACGAGATCCGGGAGCTCGCACCGTCCCACATCATTCTCTCGCCCGGTCCGGGACGGCCGGAGGACGCGGGAGTGATCATCGAGGTTGCAAAGGCGGTCAGCCAAACGATCCCGACCCTCGGCGTTTGCCTCGGTCACCAGGCGATCTGCGCGGCGTACGGTGCGACCGTAACCTACGCAAAGCAGCTGATGCACGGCAAACAGTCCGTCGTGAAGATGAACACCAAGACACCTCTCTTCCGCGGTTGCCCGGAGGAGGCGCCGGTGGCGAGATACCACTCGCTCGCGGCGGATGCGGCAACGATCCCGGAGGAGCTCGTCGTGACGGCGGAGACGGCTGACGGCGAGGTGATGGCCGTACAGCACAAGGAGTATCCGATCTACGGCGTGCAGTTCCACCCCGAGTCGATCCTGACGCCGGACGGACGCAGGATGCTTCGGAATTTCCTGAAACTATAGGGTTACAGAGGCCGAGGAAGCGGATTGTAACGACGTCGGCGACGAGGTTTCTGTGGAAGGATGCAAATTTCAGTAATCACAACAGAAAAACGAAAATGAGATATTCTTTTCGGGAATGAGTATTGGTATTTTTTCTGTGGAAGAAACTCAAAAAAGCAAAAACAACCGAAAACAAGAAGAGCCGTTACCTGTTTTTCCTCGTTTCACTCTAAAGTCGTACTGTTGAAATACCGGAGATATAGGTTGGCAACAGAAAAATCCGGATTTCGGATGAAATTCATTGATACCTGTCTCGATATTTACTGTTGATTTTCGGTAAAAGAAGTGAAACAACAGAAAATTGAGAAAAAAGAAGTGAAACAAGGAATCCAAATAAGAAACCAGTCAAATTATACACAAAAAAGGAGAACAAAACCATGATCAAGGAAGCGATTGTCAAGATTGTAAGCAAGGGAGACCTCACCTACGATGAGGCGTACAGTGTAATGAATGAAATCATGAGCGGCGAGACGACGCCCACGCAAAATGCGGCTTTTCTCGCAGCATTGTCCACCAAGAGCGCCCGCGCGGAGACGACGGACGAGATCGCGGGCTGCGCGGCAGCGATGCGCGACCATGCGACGCAGGTGGAGACCGGTATGGATATCTTCGAGATCGTCGGCACCGGCGGCGACAACGCACAGAGCTTCAACATCTCGACGACGGCTGCGATCGTGGCAGCGGCGGGCGGCGTGAAGGTCGCCAAGCACGGCAACCGCGCAGCCTCCTCCCTGAGCGGCACGGCGGACTGCCTCGAGGCGCTCGGCGTCAATATCCAGCAGAGCCCGGAGCGCTGCATCGAGCTTCTCAAGGAAGCCGGCATGTGCTTCTTCTTCGCACAGAAGTACCACACCTCGATGAAGTATGTGGGACCGATCCGCAAGGAGCTCGGCTTCCGCACCGTGTTCAACATCCTCGGACCGCTCACGAACCCCGGACACCCGACGATGCAGCTCCTCGGCGTGTACGATGAGTACCTCGTAGAGCCGCTCGCACAGGTTCTTGTGAACCTCGGCGTGAAGCGCGGTATGGTTGTGTACGGACTTGACAAGCTCGACGAGATCTCGATGAGCGCACCGACCAAGGTGTGCGAGATCCGCGACGGATGGTTCCGCACGACGACGATCGCACCGGAGGATTTCGGCATCGCACGCTGCACGAAGGAGGACCTCAAGGGCGGTACTCCCGCGGAAAATGCGCAGATCACCCGCGACATTCTCGCCGGCGTCAAGGGACCCAAGCGTGACGCCGTTCTGATGAACGCAGGCGCTTCGCTCTACATCGCGGGTAAGGCGGAGAGCATGGCAGAGGGCATCAAGCTTGCCGCTGAGCTGATTGATTCCGGCAAGGCAGCCAAGACGCTTGAGAAGATCATTGAGGTCAGCAACCGTCCGGAGTGATCGGACATACGAAATGAGGTATAACGGATGAACATATTGGAACAACTTGCGGAGCACGCGCGGGAGCGCACGGAGGCGGCCAAGCGAAACCTGACGGAAGCGGACGTTCGCCGCATGGCGGAATCGTTGCCGAAGAACCCGGGACGGTTCTTTGCGGCGCTGTCGCACCCGGGGATCTCCTTTATCTGCGAATGCAAGAAGGCGTCGCCCTCGAAGGGCCTGATCTCGCCGGACTACCCGTATTTCCGCATCGCGCGGGAGTACGAGGCAGCGGGCGCGGACGCGATCTCCGTGCTGACCGAGCCGAAATGGTTCCTCGGAAGCGAGGAGCATCTGCGGGAGATTGCGGAGGGCGTATCGCTGCCGTGTCTGCGGAAGGATTTTACGGTTGATCCGTACATGATCTACGAGGCAAAGCTTCTCGGGGCGTCGGCGGTGCTTTTGATCGTCTCCCTGCTTGACGAAGCGCGGATCCGGGAGTATCTTTCTATATGTGACTCGCTCGGACTTGCGGCGCTCACGGAGACGCACGACGAGGCCGAGATCGAGACGGCGCTTCGCGCAGGGGCAACGATCCTCGGCGTGAACAACCGGAATCTCAAGGATTTTACGGTGGATACGAGCAACAGCCGCCGGCTTCGGGCCATGGTTCCCGCAGGGACCGTGTTTGTCTCGGAGAGCGGCGTGAAGACTGCGGACGATGTGGCGGCGCTTCGCGACGCCGGCGTGGACGCGGTGCTGGTCGGAGAGACGCTGATGCGCGCGGACGACATTCGCGCAAAGTTGGCGGAGCTCCGTGGGTAAAGGATTGAACAGATGGCACAGATAAAGCTTTGCGGGCTGTCCCGCCCGCAGGACATTGAGACTGCCAACCGGCTCTGGGTGGAATATATCGGTTTTGTGTTTGCGAAAGGCAGCCGTCGCTATGTGACGCCGGAGAGAGCGGCGGAGTTTCGAAAGGGGTTGAAGCATGGTACCCGCGCGGTCGGCGTTTTCGTCGATGAACCCGCGGAAAATGTGGCGCAGCTTCTCGCAGACGGCGTGATCGACATCGCACAGTTGCACGGCGCCGAGGACGAGGCGTATATCCGAAGGCTCCGCGAGCTTACGGACCGCCCGATCATCAAGGCGTTCCGGCTCGGCAGCGGGGCAGCGGCACAAACCAGTGCGGAGGCAGCACAAACCAATGCGGATGCGGGAAAAGCCGACGCGGAGGGCCGGGGCAGCGAACTCGAGCGGACGCTCGCGGCAGCGGCGCAGAGCCCGGCGGACATCGTTCTGCTGGATTCCGGCGCAGGTACGGGAATGGTCCTGAACTGGGAGCGGCTGGCGGAGTACGATTTTCCGAGGGAGTATATCCTCGCCGGAGGACTGACGCCGGACAATGTCGGCAGAGCGATCCGGATGCTTCACCCGATGGGTGTGGACGTCAGCTCCGGGATCGAGACCGACGGCGTGAAAGATGCGGCGAAGATGGCAGCATTTGTCGATGCGGTCCGGGACACGCAGGAAGAGTAACCGCCGAAGGACGCGGCGAAGATGTGAAGAACAGGGCTCGGAAGGTGATATAAGGCGCGGAAAAACGAGCGATTGACAGACAGAAAGGAAAGAGACCATGAGTAATCCCAACGGACGGTTCGGTATTCACGGCGGGCAGTACATCCCCGAGACCCTGATGAATGCCGTGATCGAACTGGAGCAGGCATACAACCATTACAAGAACGATCCGGAGTTCAACCGTGAACTGTCGGAGCTGTTCAACGAGTACGCGGGCAGACCGTCCCGCCTGTACTATGCGGAGAAGATGACGAAGGACCTCGGCGGCGCGAAGATCTACCTAAAGCGCGAGGACCTCAACCACACGGGCGCGCACAAGGTCAACAACGTGCTCGGACAGGCGCTTCTCGCGAAGAAAATGGGCAAGACGCGCCTGATCGCGGAGACCGGCGCGGGTCAGCACGGCGTGGCGACGGCGACGGCAGCGGCGCTGTTCGGCATGGAGTGCGTTGTGTTCATGGGTGAGGAGGATACGATCCGCCAGGCCCTGAACGTGTACCGCATGCGGCTTCTCGGCGCGACGGTCGTTCCGGTCAAGACCGGCACGGCGACCTTGAAGGACGCGGTTTCGGAGGCGATGCGCGAGTGGACGTCCCGCATCGAGGACACGCACTACTGCCTCGGTTCCGTCATGGGACCTCACCCGTTCCCGACGATCGTCCGTGATTTCCAGGCGGTCATTTCCAAGGAGATCAAGGAGCAGATCCTGGCGAAGGAGGGACGCCTTCCCGACGCGGTTCTCGCGTGCGTGGGCGGCGGCTCGAACGCCATCGGAAGCTTCTATCATTTTATCGGTGACGAGGGCGTGCGCTTGATCGGCTGCGAGGCGGCAGGACGCGGCGTCGACACGTGGGAGACGGCGGCGACGATCGCCACCGGCAAGCTCGGCATTTTCCACGGAATGAAGTCGTATTTCTGCCAGGACGAGTACGGCCAGATCGCGCCGGTCTACTCGATCTCTGCCGGCCTCGACTACCCGGGCGTCGGCCCGGAGCACGCATACCTGCACGACATCGGGCGCGCGGAGTACGTGCCGGTGACCGACGAGGAGGCAGTGCAGGCGTTTGAATATCTCGCGAAGACCGAGGGCATCATCCCCGCGATTGAGTCCGCACACGCGGTGGCTCACGCGCGGAAGATCGCGCCCGCGATGTCGAAGGATCAGATCATCGTCATCACGATCTCCGGCCGCGGCGACAAGGACTGCGCGGCGATCGCGCGGTACAGAGGGGAGGATATCCATGAGTAATATTGCGAAAGCATTTGACCACGGCAAGGCATTTATCGCTTTCATCACCTGCGGCGATCCGGATCTTGCGACGACGGCAGCGGTGGTGCGCGAGGCGGTGGCAAACGGGGCGGACCTGATCGAGCTGGGGATCCCATTTTCCGATCCGACGGCCGAAGGCCCGGTCATCCAGGAGGCCAACGTGCGCGCTCTTGCGGGCGGCGTCACGACCGACAAGGTGTTTGACCTCGTGCGCGAGCTGCGCCGCGATGTGACGATCCCGATGGTGTTTATGACCTATGCGAACGTCGTGTATTCCTACGGTGCGGAGCGGTTCCTCGCGACCTGTGAGGAGGTCGGCATCGATGGCATCATCCTGCCCGACGTGCCCTTCGAGGAGAAGGAGGAGTTCCTGCCGTACTGCCGCAAGCACGGAGTTGCGCTTGTGTCGCTGATCGCACCCACCTCGAGCGACCGCATCGCGATGATCGCGAAGGAGGCTGAGGGCTTCCTCTACATCGTCTCGAGCCTCGGTGTGACCGGCACGAGAAGCGAGATCCGCACGGACCTTGCCTCGATCGTAGCGGAGGTTCGCAGGAACACGACCGTGCCGTGCGCGATCGGTTTCGGCATCTCGACGCCGGAGCAGGCGCGTGCCATGGCGGACGTCTCCGACGGCGCGATCGTCGGCTCGGCCATCGTGAAGCTCCTCGCAAAATACGGCGCAGAAGCGCCGAAGTACGTCGGCGAGTACGTGAAGTCGATGAAGGATGCGCTGCGGTGAGGCACTGATCTCGGAAGAGCAACGATCCGCTGAAAAAAGAATATCGAATATTCCAAGGCAGGAAGAGCAGGTTTCTTCCTGCCTTTTTTGTATGCCGTATCTTTTGCTTTGAAAAATGTCTTTGTTCTGCTACAATATTCCTATTAAGCAAAGATTCGATGAGCCGACAATCCGGAGGACCGGTTTTTGTCGGAAAATGTATGGAAAGTGTTTGAAAAGTGAACAAAGGAGGATGCTATGAAGAGATCGTGGATGAAGTGGTTAGCGGTCGTGCTCTGCCTTGTTTTGGTGATGAGCAACGTTGGAGGTATTCCTGTGCGCGCGGACGGTGAGTCCGAGGCATCCGGGGAAGGAGACGGGGAGGAAGGCTACGGCAGCGAGACTGCCGAAAGGCTGATGAACCCGGATGCGCCGGACGAGGTTCGAGAAGACGATCCGAACGACAACCCGTTTGGGTATGCTGTGGGCGAGGAGTTTGCGTTGGAAACCGATTCAGCGCTGTTTAAGCATGTGAAAAGGGCCGGAACCTCAGCGACGATGATCTACGAAAAATACAAGGTTTCTGAGGTAGTATACGATGACTTACATTTCGCTGACGGAGATGTTATAACCAAAAGTTATTGGAACAATGTTGTCGAGAAGGACCAATTGGATTTGGATACACTTTATGACATGAGCTTCGGAGAAGGTCACGTCATGGAATCTTATTATATTATTCAGACAATTTCATTTGATCCGGAAGCAGTGGGGCGCGATACTCACGTAGCATTCCTGGGGATCCGCAAAAACGACGAGAACATCGATGCGGATGTGTGGGTGGTTGATACGGTCAATATGCGTGTCAGCAATGTTTGCCATATCGGAGAGATGAATTATATCACCGATGAGGAAAGCTTCGACCCCAACAGTGAAGCCGGAGACAATATCATTGCTACCATTCTTCCGATTGTTAACAACTTCCTTACGATGACCGCAGGGGACTTCGATCATGACCGGAGGGACAGTCTGGTAGTGTATGCGGCGCTCGATTCCGGGCCGGCATTATTTTCCTATCAGATCAGTGACGATGGCAGCACCGGACATGCTATGATGAATCTTACCCGTTCCGCTAAGGTTACCGAGACGGAGGATGCCGGGAAGTTGCTGCATCCGCTTTACATGAACAATTGGAAATCCTTCCGGGCTTCGGAGGACCAGTGGGATGAATTGGAAGGCATTTCTCCCATGTATTCCGAGTTGAAAGGGAAGGGCTTTCAGGATATCGTAGACGATCGAAACGGAAAAAACCGATTGGGGGTATCGCTGGAAACAGGAGATATCAACGGAGACGGGGTCGATGATCTGGTGGTGGTTTCTTCATTTCTGAACAACCGGGAGGAAGAACGCTACTATGCAGGTGCCTGCGGTGATCTTTCCGGTGATCTGTACAAACCGTTCCTGGCAGTCAGCGAAGGTGAAGCCGGTATTTCCGACAAGAAAGTGTTACTTCAGAGCAAAGGAAACTCTGTCTATGTTGTCGGACACAAGGACACCAAAGCAACTTCGTCATATAGCGAATACTATAACGTTGATACGCCGACCGTGACGATCGGCAGGTTTTCGACGGATGGAACCACAAGTATTGTTCTCGGAGGATATGTCAGAAGACTGATCTATCAATCGAATGGAGAGTTTGAAATCTCCGCGCAGGATCGCTCGTGTATGTATATGATCTCTTACACGTATGAGAACAAGAAACTGATCAAGGGTTTTTATGATTGGTTTCATCTTTGGTCACAGATCTTAAATCCCGATGTCGAGGGTACTTCGCTTATGAACGGATACCTTTCGGTTTTACCGCATTTGACGATCAAAGCAGTAAGCTTAGAAGGCACGGGAAAACCGCAGTCTATTTATCTCGGAGACTATATTTTCAATATTGTTGACGGGAAGCCGGAACGGGGAGCGAGTATAACGTTGATGTCAGGAGCATACGATAATATGGATTTTTATATTCGCCGCGATCACCCTTCCTTGAACTTGAACTGGGGCGAAACTCGTATAGGGGTAACCTTGTGTTATATTGATAACGTAACCACGGTCAGCCTGTCGAAGAGCACAATGAGCCAGGAGGCACTGGTTTTCACTCTTGGTGCGGTGTTTGACGGGGTTACACGATATGATGGATTTGAAGTGATCGTGGCACCAATCTTGGCGGAAGGCGAGACGCACCACTGCGTAAGCACCAATCCGCTCAAAGTGGAGTGCTTCTTCCCGGGAAACGGACATGAGCCGGGAGTAAACGTGAATACCTATGATGTCGGCGGAGTTGTTTTCGATCTCTCTGAGCCGGGATTCAGCATGTCTTTCTGCAATGTCGGTTACAGTGATGAGGGATACAAAGCGAAGTTTCGCAAAAAAGACTATTTGTACACGGATCCGAAGGTGTTAGCGGTATTACAGGCAGCGCCGTATTTCGGAGAACTCGGGAAGACGCCGGGATCTACAACATATAAAATGTCCATGAGTTTCAGCGAAACCAATGAAAGCTCTTTTTCGTTTGAAGGGGACGTCAGCGTTTTTTCATCGGTTGGCGTCGGACCGCTTAAAGTATCCGCGAAGATTACGGGTATGGCAGGGTTCAAAAACTGGAATGCAAGAACGTTTAAGACCTCCTATGATTCCTCATTTACCGCAGGGCCGTATGACACTGTTGTTCTGTATCGTGTCCCGATCATCAGTTATTCGTACGATGAGTATGATCCCGAGCAAGATGAATGGTTGGAAAATGAGATCGGGATATCTTTCTTCGGAAAACCGCTTTTTGTGCAGATGTCGGTTGAGGAGTACAACACGTTTGTCGCACGATACAATAAAAAAACGAAAAAGTATTATGAAGACCATAACATTGATATGAGTGGGCTCTATACATTGACCCCTCTGGAGGGGAATTTGTACCTCGGAGAAAGCGGAGATCCGAGCCGATATTATTGCGGGAGCGAACAACAGGAGAGACCGGAAGGATTTTCCACGATAGGCAATGTTTCTTATGAACTCGGATATAACGGAGGTTCAACAGGAAGCGCAGTAAGCACCGGTGCTTCCGTGACGCACGGGAATCAGACCTTCGGCGGGTTTTCGATCTCTGCGGAAGTACAGGTAGAGTTCGGGCTCAAATTCGGTAGTTTATCTGTCGGTGCCGGGCTTTCCACAAAACATCTTTGGACAAATTCAAAATCAACGACAAACGAACAATCGGTTTCCGTCCAATGTTCCGTAGCGAATTTGGATACCAAAGCGCTGAAAGAAAAAGGCATTTCCGAGGAAGCGGTTCACAATTACTATTTCCGGTGGACGCCGGCAACATGGGATTCCAATTTGAGTCATCCCTATAACAACGGAGTACAGGATGTCTCTGCTGTGCCGATATACGGTTATATGCTGTCCGATGTCAGAAAGGGAACGGGAAGCATTCTTTCGCTGAAAGCGGTTTACACGAAAGAGGATAATACGATTGCGCTGACATGGACAGATCCAAACGAGGTCGGCAATTCCGATGAATTTAACTATGGCTTCCACCTGTATATGGTCGAGGGTGACGGTTCGTTGATCCGGATCGCCGATCTCGCCAAGGGAACCACTTCGTACACGTTCGAAGACCTGGACGGTCGCATGTACTATGAGTTTGTGATTTATCCGTTGTCTGAGTGGGGAAGAGAGGAAGTGCCCTCCAAGCATGCGAGCTGTTACGTGACACGTGCAGTGAAAGACGGAAAGAGTGCATATGAGCTGGCGAAGGAGGCCGGATTTGACGGAGATGAGAAGAAATGGCTGGAGAGCCTTCAGGGGAAGAGTGCATACGAGTTGGCCGTGGAGAAAGGGTATCAAGGAGACGAACAGAAATGGCTGGATTCACTGATCGGGGCGAAGGGTGATCCCGGTGAGAAAGGCGATACAGGCGCTGACGGTAAGAACGGAGCAGATGGTAAGAACGGAGCTGACGGCAAGAACGGCGCTGACGGCAAAAACGGTGAGAATGGCAAGAACGCATACGAAATGGCAGTGGACTCCGGATATCGCGGAACATACGAGGAATGGCTTGAATCCCTGAAGGGAAAGAGCGCGTATGACATTGCGGTAGAGCATGGATTCAAGGGCTCGGAATACGAGTGGCTCGAGTCGCTGAAGGGCGAGAAGGGTGCCTCCGGAGCTGACGGCAACAGTGCGTATGAGCTTGCGGTGAAAGCCGGTTTCGACGGCACCTATGAGGAGTGGCTCAAGAGTCTGCAGGGCAAGAGCGCATACGATATCGCTGTGGAAAATGGGTTCACGGGCTCCGAGACAGAGTGGCTCGAATCCCTGAAGGGCGACAAGGGTGACGCCGGAGATAAGGGCGACAAGGGCGATGCCGGAGATAAGGGCGACAAGGGCGACGCCGGAGATAAAGGCGACAAGGGCGACGCCGGAGACAAGGGCGACAAGGGCGACGCCGGAGATAAGGGCGACAAGGGTGACGCCGGAGATAAAGGCGACAAGGGTGACGCCGGAGATAAGGGCGACAAGGGCGATGCCGGAGATAAAGGCGACAAGGGCGATGCCGGAGATAAAGGCGACAAGGGTGACGCCGGAGATAAGGGCGACAAGGGTGACGCCGGAGATAAGGGTGACAAGGGCGACACCGGCGACAAGAGTGACGCAGGCGATCAAGGCAGCAAGGGCGACGCCGGAGATAAAGGATCCCAAGGCGACAAGGGAGATAAAGGATCCCAGGGCGACAAGGGAGACAAAGGATCCCAGGGCGATAAGGGAGACAAAGGCGATAAAGGTGACACC
Source organism: Lachnospiraceae bacterium (assembly GCA_017551165.1). Classification (GTDB taxonomy): domain Bacteria; phylum Bacillota; class Clostridia; order Lachnospirales; family Lachnospiraceae; genus ISDg. The sequence continues at coordinate 2,497 of JAFZMO010000003.1, read as the reverse complement.
GGCGCGCAGGGAGCGAAAGGCGAGAAAGGCGATAAAGGCGATAAGGGCGAGAAAGGCGATAAGGGTGAGCAAGGAGCCCGCGGAGAGAAAGGCGACAAGGGTGACAAGGGTGATCCCGGCGCGGATGGCCGTAGCATCTCCGGAATCGCGGTCAGCACTACGACGAAGTCGGACGGCGTGTTGATTATCACCTACTCGGACGGAACAAGCGAGAGTATCTCACTGTCCGAGGTGACCAAACAGCCTTCGCAGAAACTGCCGCTGATCCTGCTGATCATCGCGATCGTGCTGGCGTTGGCCGGTGGAGTGGCGTTTGTCGCGTCCTGTCTGACGATGCGGAAGGTCCGCAGAGAGACGGAGAGCAGGAAAAACTAAACCGGACGGGAACCGAAAGAAGACAATCCCGGACAGCGGAAAATGCGGGCGCGTTTGCGCCTGCATTTTTCATGCTTCGCATCTTGCATTGAGGCGCCCGTTATGGTATTATTTCCACAGGTATGCGCCCGTGTTGTGGGCGTTCGCGGCCCCTGCCGCGCTGTCGGTCGTTGACACATGCTTTGCGCGAAGCGTGAAGCCGGTGCCGGGCGGGCAAAATGCAGGGAGAATTTTCCTCGGAGGAATCTAAGATATGAGCAAATCGATCGATACGATGTCTGTCAACGCCATCCGCGTTCTCGCGGCTGATGCGATCCAGAAGGCGAAGTCCGGTCATCCGGGTCTTCCGCTCGGCTCGGCTGCCGTTGCATACGAGCTTTGGGCAAAGCATATGAAGCACAATCCCGCCAACCCCGATTGGCCGAACCGTGACCGGTTCATCCTCTCCGGCGGACATGGCTCGACGCTTCTGTACTCCCTTCTTCACCTGTTCGGCTACGGCCTGACCAAGGAAGATATGATGCAGTTCCGTCAGGACGGTTCCCTGACCCCGGGTCATCCGGAGTATCGCCACACCAAGGGTGTTGAGGCGACCACGGGCCCTCTCGGCGCAGGTATGGGTATGGCAGTCGGTATGGCGATGGCTGAGGCTCATCTCGCTGCGAAGTTCAACAAGCCCGGCTATCCGGTTGTTGATCACTTCACCTACGTGCTCGGCGGCGACGGCTGTATGATGGAGGGTGTTTCCTACGAGGCAATGTCCCTTGCAGGTACGCTCGGCCTCTCCAAGCTGATCGTGTTCTACGACAGCAACAAGATCAGTATCGAGGGAAATACCGACATCGCGTTCACGGAGGATGTTCAGGCAAGATTCCGCGCAATGGGCTTCCAGACGCTCGTTGTCGAGGACGGCAACAACCTTGAGGAGATCGCAGCAGCGATCGAGGCTGCGAAGGCTGAGACGACGAAGCCTTCCATGATCACCGTTAAGACGCAGATCGGTTACGGCTGCCCGGCGAAGCAGGGCAAGGCTTCCGCACACGGCGAGCCTCTCGGTGAGGAAAATGTTGCAGCTATGAAGGAGTTCCTCGGATGGCCTTCGCAGGAAGCATTTTTCGTACCTGAGGAAGTATATGACAACTACAAGGCACTCGCAGCTGAGCATGCGAAGGATGAGGACGCTTGGAACGCTCTCTTCGCTGACTACTGCGCGAAGTTCCCGGAGATGAAGCAGGCTTGGGACGACGAGTTCAACATGGACATCGCAAAGCCTCTCATCGACGACGCAGAGTACTGGGCTTACGAGGAGAAGGCAGACGCTACGAGAAACCTCGGCGGCTGGGCTCTCAACAAGCTTAAGAATAAGGTTCCGAACCTGATCGGCGGTTCCGCAGACCTCGCTCCGTCCAACAAGACGGCGATGAAGGAGATCGCAGACTTCAGCAAGGACGATTACAGCGGACGCAACCTGCACTTCGGTGTTCGTGAGTTCGCAATGGCAGCGATCAGCAACGGTCTCACGCTCCACGGCCTCCGCGCTTACTGCGCAACGTTCTTCGTATTCAGCGATTACGTAAAGCCGATGGCAAGACTGTCCGCTCTGATGCGCATCCCGACCACGTTCGTTCTGACGCACGACTCCATCGGTGTCGGCGAGGACGGACCTACCCACGAGCCGATCGAGCAGCTTGCAATGCTCCGCTCGCTGCCGAACTTCCATGTATTCCGTCCGGCAGACGCGACCGAGACGCTCGCTGCATGGTACAGCGCAGTAACGAGCAAGGAGACGCCTACAGCGCTCGTTCTTACGAGACAGAATCTTCCGCAGCTCGCAGGTTCCTCCAAGGAAGCCCTCAAGGGTGGTTACATCATCGAGGATTCCAAGAAGGCAGTTCCGGATGCGATCATCATCGCAAGCGGTTCCGAGGTTTCCATCAGTCTTGAGGCTAAGGCTACGCTCGCAGCAGAGGGCATCGATGCACGCGTTGTCAGCATGCCTTGCATGGATATCTTCGAGGAGCAGAGCGACGAGTACAAGGAGAGCGTTCTTCCGAAGGCTGTCCGCGCACGCGTTGCGGTTGAGGCTCTCAGCGACTTCGGTTGGGGCAAGTATGTCGGCCTT
>JAFZMO010000023.1 GCA_017551165.1 Lachnospiraceae bacterium | reverse complement strand
TACCCTTAAGATTATGACTCATATGGGCATCCTTTCCGACAGACAGATAACCTTGTATAGGATACATGCCCAAAAGAGGCTGTGCAAGAGAAACTTCTACTTTAGCGGAAAACATGTAGAAATTAAAAATTCACTTTACGGGCCGTTTTTTGCGAAGATAATAAATAATTGTAAAATAAATGTAAACTGTATTGACAACCGAGACGCCGGGTGGTTAAATAGGGAAAATGCAATTTACATCGAAGCGCGAAGGGCGCTGAAAGGAAAGTAGTATGAGCAAGAAAGACAATACGGCAAAACGCACGGTCCTGTGCTATGTGGTCTCCACGATCATCACGGTTGTGCTCGGATTCGTGTTGTATTATTTTACGCTGCCGGCGATCAATATTCACAGCACCGGCTTCTGGGGGGCGCTGTTGCTGATCGCGCTCGTGTATGCGGGCGTTCATGAGGCGGCGAGAGAGATCCTCTGCAAGAACGAGATCACCGTGGAGGGCAAGAAGAGCCCGACCGTGTACGGCAACTATATCGGCCTCGGCATCGCAGGCTTCTCAATCTTAGCACTGCTGATCGGCGGTATCGTCTCCGCGAAGATGTTCCACGCGAAGGGTTATGCAGGCATCATCAAGGTAAGCGAGGCTGATTTTACGACGGACATGCCGGAGACCACGAGTGTGACGAACATCGCGCTCATGGACACCGAGTCCGCGCGCATCATCGGCAACCGCACGCTCGGTTCGCTGTCGCAGGTCGTGTCGCAGTACTATGTCAATGATCAGTACAGCCAGATCAACTATAAGAATTCCCCGAAGAAGGTGGCGACGCTCGAGTACGCCGGCCTCATCAAATGGGCGGAGAACCGCAGCAACGGTATCCCGGGCTACGTCATGGTAGACCCGGTCAACAACTCCGCGGAGTATGTGGAGCTCGCGAAGGCGATGCGCTACGCGGAGAGCGGCCGCTTCGGCGATGACCTCAAGCGCAAGCTTCGCTTCTCGTATCCGACCAAGATCTTCGGCGGAATGTATTTTGAGATCGACGATGAGGGCAATCCTTACTATATCGTGTCCTGCCTCAGCGCGAACGCGGGACTGTTCGGCGCGATGGACGTGAGCGAAGTGATCCTGTTTGATCCGGTCGACGGAAGTTCGAGGATCTGCAGCGTGAGCGAAGTTCCGAGCTGGGTGGACATCGTCTACGACGGTGACCTCGCGAGCGAAAAATACAACTGGTACGGCAAGTTGTCCGGCGGTTTCTGGAACAGTATCTTCGGAAACAAGAACTGCAAGGTGACCACCGACGACTACGGCTATATCGTGATCGACGACGATGTGTGGTATTTCACGGGCGTGACGAGCGTCACGAGCGATGAGAGCAACATCGGTTTCATCATCACGAACGCGAGAACGGGCGAGTACAAGTTCTACGGCGTGGGCGGCGCGGAGGAGTACTCCGCGATGGGCGCAGCCGAGGGCGAAGTGCAGGAGAAGGGCTACAAGGCGTCGTTCCCGTCCCTGGTGAACATCTCCGGGCAGGCGACGTACATCATGGTCCTCAAGGACTCCGGCGGACTCGTGAAGCTCTATGCGCTTGTCAACGTTGAGAACTACGGCATCGTGGCGACCGGCGCGACACAGGCGGAGGCGATGACCGCATACCGCAAGCTTCTGGTGCGCAACGGCATTGCGATCGCAGACGCCGAGGACGTACTGCCGCACGATGACGTGACAGTGGAAAATGTTCGTATCGTCAACCTAAACGACGCCGCGACCGTGTACATCACGGGCGAGGACGGTACGGTGTATCGCGGCACATTGAACGAGGATGAGAGCCTTGTGTTGATCCGGGAGGGCGACAAGCTCTCCGTGACGTACGAGAATTCGGACATCGAGGGCATCAAGATCATTCGTTCCTGGAAACGCCAGTAATCTACAGCTTGTATGGGGGATAGACGAGGGACCGGTCCGTGTGGCCGGTCCTTCGTCGTGCGCGGAAAACAAATTGCGGTTCCCGCGGAAGTATGGTATGCTTGAACCGAGGCCGCAAAAGCGGTCTCACGGAGGATCAGAATGCAAGAGTACCGCTATCTTTTACTGGATCTCGATGAGACAATCTTAGACTTCCGACGGACGGAGGAACACTCACTTCGGGGCATGATGCGGCAGCTGTTTGACCGCGAGCTGACCGAAGCGGAGATCGAGAGCTACGACGCGATCAACGCGGAGCTATGGAAGCGCCTGGAGCGGAAGGAGGTCACGAAGGACCGGCTCAAGATGCTTCGGTTCGAGACCTGGCTTCGGGAGCTTGGGATGGCGACCGACGAGGAGACGGTCCGCACGGCCAACGAGACATACATGACCGTGATGAGCCACACGACGATCGCGATGCCGGACGCGGAGCGCGCATGCCGCGCACTCGCCGAAAAATACCCCCTGTACATCATCACAAACGGCACCGACTGGGTGCAGCACGGGCGCATGCGGGGGATGACATTTTCCGACGTGTTTGCGGGCGTTGTGATCTCGGACGAGATCGGCTGTAACAAGCCGGACCCGCGGTTCTTCGCAGGGGTGACGGCGCTGACCGGGGATGAGGATGTGTCGCACTATCTGGTGATCGGGGACTCGCTCACGTCGGACATCGCCTTCGGTAAGGCAATCGGCGCGGACACGATGTGGGTGAACGGGAGAGCGAACGGAGTCGTGGGCGAGGCCACGTACACGGTCGCAACGATCGCGGAGGCTGCGGACGCGCTACTGTGACGGAAAGCGCGTCAGTATGGCACGAAAATCCATTGAAGAATGGTGCAAGTTATATTCGTTTTGCGTCAATCCTTGACGGAGGGATTTTCCGTAGGGTATAATCGAGGATAGGCATTGACTGCGCAAGCAGTGCAACAGAACAATCAATCGGAGGGGTAAGCAAGCGATGAAATACGGTTATTTCAATGAGAAGGCGAAGGAGTATGTGATCACCAGACCGGACACGCCGTCGGCGTGGGCAAACTATCTGGGCTCGCCGGAGTACGGCGCGATCATCTCGAACAATGCGGGCGGTTACAGCTTTGTGAAGTCCGGTGCGAACGGCCGTGTGATCCGCTACCGTTTTAACTCGGTGGCGATGGATCAGCCGGGCCGCTACATTTACCTGCGCGACCTCGAGGACGGAGACTACTGGTCCGCTTCGTGGGCGCCGGTGTGCAAGCCGCTTGAGAGCTACAAGAGCGAGTGCCGCCACGGTACGGCATACACGATCATTTCCTCGGAGTACCGGGGAATCAAGGCGGAGACCACGTACTACGTTCCGAAGGACGCGACCTACGAGGTCTGGAACGCCGTGATCACGAACAACGACACGAAGCCGCGCAAGCTCTCCGTGACCGGATACTGCGAGTTTGTCAACGACAACAACTATGAGCAGGACCAGGTGAACCTGCAGTACACCCTGTTCATCACCCATACGTACTTCAAGGGCAATTTCGTTCTTCAGAAGGAAAATGAGAACTTCCACGATCCGAACAAGGAGCGCTTCCTCGGACTTGCCGGCGCGAAGGTGGACCGTTTCTGCGGCGACCGCGACCGTTTTGTCGGCAACTACAGAAGCTATGCGAACCCGATCGGTGCGGCGGAAGGGCTGAAGGGCGACCTCAACTACTGCGGCAACTCCTGCGGCGCACTCGAGAGCGAGATCGTGCTGCAGCCCGGCGAGAGCAAGCGCTTTACGTACCTGCTTGGACAGAAGCCCGAGGCGGAGGCGGTGAAGATCATCGCCCGCTACGAGGCGGACGGCGTCTGCGAGAAGGAGCTTGCGGAGCTCAAGGAATACTGGCACGCGAAGATCAACAACCTGCAGGTCAACACGCCCGATGAGAACTTCAACAACATGGTCAATGTGTGGAACGCATACAACTGCTTCATCACATTTACCTGGTCGCGCGCTGCGTCCTTCCAGTACTGCGGTCTCCGCAACGGTTTCGGCTACCGCGACACCGTGCAGGATATCCAGGGCATCATCCACCTCGCGCCCGAGATGGCAGCGGATCAGATCCGCTTCATGCTCTCCGCGCAGGTGACCAACGGCGCGGGACTTCCGCTTGTGAAATACACGCACAATCCGGGACATGAGGACACGCCGGACGACGCTTCCTACGTGAAGGAGACCGGACATCCTTCGTACCGCGCGGACGATGCACTGTGGCTGTTCCCGACCGTATACAAGTACATTTCCGAGAGCGGTAACATCGCGTTCCTCGACGAGGAGATCTACTACGCGAACGACATGCAGAAGGGCACGGTCTATGACCACTTGAAGCGCGCGATCGATTTTTCGATGAACAACCTCGGCAACCACGGTATGCCGGCCGGTCTGCACGCAGACTGGAACGACTGCGTTCGCCTCGGCAAGAAGGGCGAGTCCACGTTCGTTGCATTCCAGCTCGTGTACGCGGTGAAGATCCTCCGCAAATATGCGGTCATCAAGAACGATACCGCTTACATCGAATACCTCGATGGCATCAACGCGAAGATGGAGGAGATCCTCTCCGCATGCTGGAACGAGGACCGTTACATTCGCGGCTACAAGGAGGATGGCGAGATCATCGGACAGCGCACCGATCCCGAGGCTTCGATGTGGCTCAACCCGCAGTCGTGGTCGGTCATCGCCGACTTCGGCACGAAGGAGCAGCAGGAGAAGGCCATGGATTCCGTCGAGCGCGAGCTCAACACGCCGTACGGTGCGATGGTTATGTACCCCGCTTACGAGAAGCACGCATTTGACGGCGCGCTGATGGTATGCTTCAACAACTGTGTCAAGGAAAATGCGGGTATCTTCTCGCAGCCGCAGGGCTGGCTGATCCTCGCTGAGGCGAAGCTTGGGCACGGCAATCGCGCGTTCAAGTACTGGACCGAGGCGGCTCCCGCCACGTACAACGATAACGCCGATCACCGCGAGCTTGAGCCGTACGTATTCGGCCAGTTTGTGGAGGGCAAGGACAGCCCGTTCGCAGGCCGCGCGCATGTGCACTGGCTCACCGGTACCGCGTCGACCGTCATGGTCGGTACGACCGAGGGTATCCTCGGACTCAACCCCGAGGCGGACGGCATCGTCATCGACCCGTCCATCCCGTCGGAGTGGAAGAGTTACACGCTCCGCAAGGTGTTCCGCGGCAAGGTGCTGAACGTGACTGTCAACAATCCGAACGGATCCGAGCACGGCGTCAAGAGCGTGACCGTGAACGGCGCAAAGATCGAAGGACTTCTCATCCGCGACGATATCCTTCAGGCGGAAAATGAGATCGTGATCGAGATGTAATACCGCTTCGGAGGAACATTTTCCGAATGACTATGAATGGGCGTGGCCGTGTGCCGCGCCCTTTTCAAAATTGTGACTAATTTTCGAAACCCAAACGATTAAGGGATAGAACAGGACAGAGGACTTCCTTTCGGAAAGGAGAATGCCATGGCTGCGGATCGCGGTGCGGAAAACTATCGTCGCTATCGCAAGGGCGATTGGAACGGGCTTCGAGAGATAACCGAAGACTATTACGGCGGCCTTGTCGCATTCCTAAGCGCCGGCTTCGTGGGTCCGCAGGACGCCGAGGACATCGCCGAGGAGACCATCCTGGTGCTCGCGGAGCGCAAGCCGGAGTACGAGGAGGGCACGGCATCCTTCAAGACGTGGCTGTACCGGATCGCGCGCAACCTCGCGGTGGATCATCTTCGGAAGACCTCGCGGGAGGTGCTGTATCTCCCGGAGGATTTCGACGGCTTTGCGCCGCTTTCGGAGGACGTGGGGCAGGAGCTGGTCCGCGAGGAGGAGAAGCGTGCGGTGCACGCCGCGATGAAGCACCTGCGCGAAAAATACCGCCGCGTGCTGTGGATGAAGTATTTTGCGGGGATGAACGCCGACGAGATCGCCGTCCTGTTGAACAAGTCAACGCAGAGTGTCTACGGACTGCTGAAGCGCGCCAAGGAGAAACTCCGGGGCGAGCTGGAGAAGGAGGGGCTGCATGAGAGATCCCAATGAAGTGTTTGAGAGAGTAAAGAAGAAGGTCACCGGGAGGGAGAGACGGCGGAAGATCGCGCGTATCGCGCTGGGAGTCACAGTGGCCTCCGTTGAGATCGCGATCCTCGTGGTCGGCGTGAAGCTGCTTTTAGCGACGACGAATGACGCCTCAAATGCCACTGCGAAGGAGTACGATGAGAACGTAACGGTCAATCTTCCGAGACCGAAGACGAAGTACACGGACGAGCAGATGGCGGAGATGTATTTTCCGGAGGACTATATCGGATACCGGTATCCGGTGCTTCCTCTGATGTCAACGTGGCCGTACGGAAACCACGGAGACATGCTGTGCGTATGCCGGATCCCGGAGGATGTTCTGGCAACGATGAGCACGGAGGAGCTGTTGCAGAGCGTGTTGGTGTATCCGCTGTGGTCTGACGCGATGGTGTACAGCAGTATGGAACAAGGCCATGAGATGCTTCGGAGAAACTTTAACGGGCTCGCGGAACTGTGCGAGCGGGAGGATCGGTGCGAGTGTCTGCTCAAGTTGATCGATGAGCATCCGGATTGGTTTGAGCCGAAACCGTATCCGTACCCGGTGTACTCCGAGGAATTGCATCCGGTGGCGCAACCGGGCAATGTGGTGGACGATCTGGTCCGATACCACGGCTTTGATGAGGTGAAGGAGGAGGTCTATCGCAAACTGCGGATCGATCCCACGCCGATCGACATGAGGGATGTTGATCCCGATACATTTTCCAAATAATAAAAACGCCGCAGACCCTTTCGGATCTGCGGCGTAATTGTTTGCGGTTACAAGTGAATTACTTGTAGAGCTCAACGAGCTTCAACAGATGCTGGTAACGCTCGTTAGCAACCTTCTCGGACTCAGCGAAGAGCTTCTCTGCACGCTCCGGGAACGGCTTGATGAGACGCGTGTAACGGGACTCGTTGTTAAGGAATTCCTGATACGATCCATCGCCTTCCTTGGAAGTGAGCGTGAACGGATTCTTGCCCTCAGCCTTGAGTGCCGGGTTGAAGGAGAAGAGATTCCAGTAGCCGGCCTTGACAGCCTTCTTCATCTCATCCTGGCAGTGGTTCATACCGCCCTTAGCGATTCCGTGGAGCTCGCAAGGAGCGTAGCCGATGATGAGCGAAGGACCGTTGTAAGCCTCAGCCTCCTGCAGAACCTTAACGGTCTGAGCAGGGTTAGCGCCGAGAGCGATCTGAGCTACATATACATAGC
>JAFZMO010000022.1 GCA_017551165.1 Lachnospiraceae bacterium | reverse complement strand
CAACGATGGCGCCGCCGACGCAAACCGCGTGGCCGTCCATGTACTTCGTGGTCGAGTGCGTTACGATGTCGCAGCCCCACTCGATCGGGCGGCAGTTCACCGGCGTCGCGAACGTGTTGTCCACGATGAGCGGCATGCCGTGCTTGTGAGCGAGCTTCGCAAAACGCTCGATATCGAAGATGGTGACGGTCGGGTTCGTGATCGTCTCGCCGAAAATGCACTTGGTGTTGGGCTTGATCAGCGCCTCGATCTCCTCGTCGGAAGCGTTCTGATCAAAGAAAATGCACTCGATGCCCATCTTCTTCATCGTAACACCGAAGAGGTTGTAGGTGCCGCCGTAAATCGCGGTCGAAGCGAGGAAGCTGTCGCCGCACTCGCAGATATTGAATACCGCGTAGAAGTTGGCTGCCTGGCCCGAGGACGTCAGCATGCCCGCGAAACCGCCCTCCATCGCAGTGATCTTCGCCGCAACGGCGTCGTTGGTCGGGTTCTGCAGTCTGGTGTAGAAGTAGCCCGAAGCCTCCAGATCGAACAGAGCGCCCATGGCGTCGCTCGAGTCATACTTGAACGTCGTGCTCTGGTAAACCGGCAGCTGTCTCGGCTCACCCTGCGAAGGCTTCCAACCCTCGTGGATACATTTGGTCTCAATCTTGGACATTGCTTTTGTACCTCCCCGGCTGATTCTTTCAGCCCATTTAGTAAATGTAGTGCGCTGCGGTGTTCTCCGCAAAAACGCTATGGAATTAAAATATCACAGCGGCGTGGATTTTACAACAGTTTTATGGCGGCGCCTGGATTGCTTTTTTATTTTCCGCGCCATAGACTGCGCCTATTGCAAGGGCGGAACGGACCTTAGAATCTATTGTATAATGGCGGACGGTTTCTCGCGAAAAATGAAGGGCTGCCGCGTGGTGCGACAGCCCTTGACAGTTCTCTTTGATTGTCTGACTGATGATTACTCGGTCGGAGGTACGATCGGCTCTGCGCCGTCCGCAGCGCCCGTGATGGTCTTGCCGTCCGTAACGATGGTTGTTGCGTTCTCCAGGCCGGTCACGTTGATGTTGCGGTTTACCTTCGCGTCGTAGGACTCAGCGTTGATGATGTTGGCAAGGTCGATGCCGGTCGCCTGCTTCATGGACTCAAATACCTTGGCCATGACTACGGGCACATTGCCGGCCACCTGATCAACACCGTTCGTGCCGCCTTCGCCGCCGCCGATGATCGTGATCTTGTCAATCTGCTGAAGAGGAGCAGCAACCTGAGCAGCGATCTCGGGAAGTACCCGGATCATCATCTCGGCAACTGCGGCCTTGTTGTACTTCGCGTACGCCTCAGCCTTCTTCTCCATCGCCTGAGCCTCAGCAAGACCCTTGGCCTCGATGGCCTTAGCCTCTGCCTCACCTACGGCGCGGATACCTTCAGCTTCCTGCTCTTTTGCAAAACGATCGGCAGCTGCCTGAGCCTTGCGAGCCTCAGCTTCACGCTGTGCCTCAAACTGCTTTGCCTCGGCGTCTTTCTGACGCTGATAAAGGATGGCGTCGGCCTTCTGCTGTGCAGCATACTTGTCGGCCTCGGCCTGCTTCTTGATCTCTGCTTCGAGGGCGCGCTCCTTAACGGCTACGGCCTTCTCCTGCAATTCGATCTCACGCTCCTGACGGGCGATGTTTGCGTTAGCGGTCGTGATCTCGATCGTCTTACGCTGCTCTTCCTTCTGGATCTCGTACGCCGCGTCGGCCATAGCCTTCTTGGTGTCCGCATCGAGCTGCAGCTCGGACTTCTTGATTGCGAGTTCGTTCTGCTTCTTTGCGATCTCGGTCT
>JAFZMO010000021.1 GCA_017551165.1 Lachnospiraceae bacterium | reverse complement strand
TTGTAGAGGGAATCATTGTCCGCATGAGTCTTGTACTGAAGCATCGTAGGCGTGCCCGGAAGCACATCCTCGGTGATCAGATCCTCGCGGATGATGGCGATCACAACGCCGGCAGGTCCGATGTTCTTCTGCGCACCGCCGTAGATCACCGCATATTTGGAAACGTCCATCGGCTCGCTGAGGAAGCAGGAGGATACGTCAGCGACGAGATCCTTGCCCTTCGTGTTCGGCAGAGTCTTGAACTTCGTTCCGTAAATGGTGTTATTCTCGCAAATGTAGACATAATCCGCATTGTCGTCGATCGGAAGATCGGAGCAATCCGGAATGTAGGAGAACGTCTTGTCCTCGCTGGAGGCAATGCACTTCGCATCGCCGAACTTCTGAGCCTCCTTGAAGGCTCTCTTAGCCCACTGGCCGGTTACGATGTAATCCGCAACCCTGTTCTTCATCAGGTTCATCGGGATCATGGCAAACTGCAGATGAGCGCCGCCCTGAAGGAACAGAACCTTGTAGTTGTCCGGGATGTTCAACAGATCCCGAAGATCCTGCTCAGCGTCCTTGATGATCTTGTCAAATACTTTGGAGCGATGGCTCATCTCCATAACGGATTGGCCGCTCCCCTGGTAGTCGAGCATCTCTGCTGCGGCTTCCTTCAATACTTCCTCCGGCAGTACGGCCGGACCTGCAGAAAAGTTATACACTCTTCCCATGGTTAGTACCTCCTAAAAAGAATATATCGTTGCCCGACTGACGGGCCCTGTGTCGTAAGCGGTTTTGCCCCCGGGAGAAGAAACTATCTTCCTCAGGGCCGCTTATGAGTTATTGTATACCTATGCCGCCTTTTCGTCAAGGAAATTCCAAGGAAAAAGAGCTGCCGGAAAATGACTCCCGACAGCCCCTGATTTTTGCTTATTATCGCTGTTGTTCGCGCCTATCTCAGCTCACACACGATCACCATCGGGCCGTCCTTGGCGAGGGCTCTGGTGAGCGCCGCGCGGGCGTCCTCGCGGGTAGCCACGCGCACGGCCGGAACACCGAGCGCCTCGGCGATCTTCACATAGTCCGCGTGGTCCTCAAAACTGGTCTGATAATAGCGGTCGTTGTAGTACACGTGCTGCCAGTGGCGCACCATCTCGAGCCCGTGGTTGTCGCACACGACCTCCACGATCGGCAGGCGGTATTTCGCCGCCACCGAGAGCTCGTTCATGTTCATGCGGAAGCATCCGTCGCCGGCCACGTTGATCACGCGCGTGCCGGGGTAACCGAACGCTGCACCGATCGCCGCCGGCAGACCGTAACCCATCGTGCCGAGGCCGCCCGACGTCAGCAGCTGACGCGGACTGTGCACGCGGTAATTTTGCGCGATATCCATCTGATGCTGTCCGACCTCCGTCGTGACGATGCAGTTGCCGCCCGTGACGTCGTCGAGGAGCATCGCCACCCAGCGGGACGAGAGCGCGATCGTCGACTTGTCTTCGTAAAATGCTCTCTGCGCCGTGAGTTCCTCCGCCCGACGCTTCGTATTGTTCATCATCCACGCCGCGTGCGTCTGCCCGGGGATCTCCGGCAGCAGCGCCGTCAACACCTCGCGCACATCACCGACCGCGCCTGCGGTTACCGCGACATTCTTGTTGATCTCCGCGGGATCGATGTCGATCTGCAGGATCTTCGCCTGCGAGCACCAGTCGGGCCGGTTGCCCGTCACCCGCTCGCTGAAGCGGATCCCGAGCGCGAGAAGGCAGTCGCACTCCGCCACGGCCGCGTTGGCCGCGTGCGTTCCGTGCATGCCGACCATGCCCAGATACCGGTCTCCCGTGCCGCTGCAGACGCCCTTGCCCATCAGCGTCTCGCAGATCGGCGCGTCGATCTTCGCCGCAAGCTCCTGCACGATCTCCTCGGCGCCCGAGGCGATGCAACCTCCGCCGACCAGGATCAGTGGCTTCTTCGCCCTGCGCAGCACGTTGCGGAACGTCCGCGCCGCCTGCTGCAGATCGCTCTTGTGTGCGGTCACGCCGAACGCATCCTCATTTCCGTCCGCCGAGAGCACACGCCCGTCATGGTTCTCGTCCGCGCGCTTTGACTCGCGGTACGCCGTCTCCATCTCATCGGTCCACTCCGCCGTCGTCACGTCGCGCGCGATGTCCACAAGCACCGGCCCGGGGCGACCGCCCGCCGCGATCGCGTACGCCGCGTCCATGACGCCGCGCAGCTCGCGGATGTCCTTCACAAGGAAATTATGCTTTGTGATCGGCAGTGTGATGCCGAAAATGTCGATCTCCTGAAAGCTGTCCTTGCCGATCGAATCCACCGTCACGTTGCAGGTAATCGCGATGATCGGCACGCTGTCCATCATCGCCGTCGCAATGCCCGTCACAAGGTTTGTCGCGCCGGGTCCGCTCGTCGCCATGCACACACCGACACGGCCCGTCGCCCTCGCGTATCCGTCCGCCGCGTGCGCCGCGCCCTGCTCATGGGCAGTCAGCACATGGCGCACCGCCGTCTGGCGATACATCGCATCGTAAAGCGCAAGATTGGTCGCGCCGGGATAGCCGAACACAAGGTCTGTTCCGTGCTCCCGCAGGCATTCGATTACCAGTTCACTGCCGTTCATGTGCGTTACCCTGTTCCTTTCCGTGTCAACCCTCGGCGCCGGCCTCTTCCGCTCCGTTCCAGTCGACGATCTTGATATTGTCTCCCCACAGCTTCTCCGCAAGACTCTTCACACGGCTCAAGGAGAACTTCTTGCCGTCGCTGTACTTTAAGCAGCCGTGCGACTTGGCGAGCTCCTCGGTGTAATCCTGCAGCGCGTACACGCGGTAGTTCTTTCCCTGCCGCGTTCTGCCCTGATTGCCGAGCTTGTCGCCGCAGTACTCCCAGTGGTTGACCAGCGGGATGATCGAGCCCTCGCGCAGGTATTTTTCGTCTCCGTCCTTGTAGAACTCGAGGTACGCCATGCCCTCGAGGTTGCAGTCCGCGCTCTTGAACACCGAGATGAAGTTGCCGAGCGAGTAGTAGATGACCATCTTGTGGCCGTCCTCGCGCGTCTTCCACTCCATCTTCTGACAAATGTGCGGATGCGCTCCGACGACGGCGTCCACGCCGCACTCGAGGAAGATCTTCGTGTATTTCGTCTGTGTGGAGTTGAGCTCATCCATCGAGTACTCCGTGCCCCAGTGCGGGAACACGACGACGAAATCCGCCATCTCCTTCGCCTTCGCGATCTCCTCGCGAACGCGCTTCTCCTCCAGCTTGTCGACGCTGTACGAAGCCTCGTTGGTCGCGGAATTCTTGTTCAGTCCGTAGGTGTAGTTCAGCAGCGCGATGCGAATGCCGTATTTTTCGACGACGCGGATCGTGTTTTTGTCCTCCTCGCTGTCGTGAATGCCGAGGAGCGTCACATCCGGATAGTTGTTGCGCCAGAAGCTGACGGAGTTCTTGACCGCCTTGTATCCGTAGTCAGACGCGTGGTTGGTCGCCATCGTGATGATGTTGAACCCGGCCTTGACGAGCTCATGCCCGACCTCGTCGGGCGAGTTGAAGGAGGCGTACCCGTGGTAGGAGCCCCACATTTTCCGATTGCCGAAGTACTTCTGCTCCCAGTCGTCGCCGGTGTAGCCCTCGTCTCCGCCGAGCGGTGTCTCCTGGTTCACGACCGCAAAATCGGCCATCTGCACGTACTTCTTGATATAGTCATAGTTGTGGCTGAAATCGAACGTGCCCGCCTCGCGGTCGTAGCCGTCCTCCAGCAAATACCAGTCGTAGAGGTTGTCGCCCACCGCGATCATGCTGACCGTCTTGGGCATCGGCGTCGGTGTCGGCGACGGGGTAGGCGTCGGCGTGCTCGTCGGGGTCGGCGAGTTCGTCGGCGTCACCACAAGCTTCGTCGGCGTCGGCGTGTTGCTTCCCGATCCGCCTCCGTTGCCCGGCTTGATCACTCCGGCCAGCACAAGCCCGCACACTACGGCAGCGATCAAAAGCACGCACATCATCCCCAGAAGGATGCGCCGCTGCGTACGCTTGCGCTTCTTGTACCTCTTGTATTCCGCTCTTGTCATCTTCTCAGCCAAAATAAAAACCTCCGTGCGGGCTGCTTCGCCGCAGCCTGTTATTCGCGTTTACGCCAGTCCCGGTTTGCACGGTCTGCCGTCGCGTCTTCGGTAATGAAAATACAATTCCTCCGTGGCGAGCGCCATCTTCGTGACCGCCCAGCCGGTTCCCTCGGGGTACGTGTACCACGTGTCCTCCAGGGTATTCAGGTCGACGCAATCGCCGTATTTTCCGAGATATTCATACTCAATGTGCACCGAGTACTGTGTGACGGCAGGGATCTCCATGGAAAATGGTCTGCCCTCCGCGTCAGTGCCCGACACATGGAATCCGTCCATGTCGTGGCGCATCGTGCCGTTGCCGAGCCGGATGTACTTCTTCGCGTTCGGCAGCGAGTCGACGTGGACCGGAAGGTCACCTGTCGTGTAAGTCCCGGCCTCTACCTCCGCGCGCACGTTCGCGCGCTCCCACTCGTACCAGTCGGGGATGTGCGAGAACTCGGTCTCTCCCTCGTCCGCCGACAGCTCGCTTAAGCCGCTCAGCGTCCAGCGCTTGCCGCACGCCTCGCAGAAGAGCTTTGTGCCCTCGCTGTTCATGCGGAATTCCGTCTTGCATGCGGGGCATTGGTAGAGCACCTTGTGCAGCCCCTCCGCGCGCCCCTTGTATTTGGTCTCGATGCCGCGCTCCTTCTGCCATGCGTAGTCATCGTACTGAAACATCTCAACGATCTTGCGGTTGATCTCATCGACCGACGCCGCCTGCAGCTCCTCGGGCGTGTAGATGCATGTCATCTCCGCCTCCGTCGGCTTGATCCCGCGGTCGTGCAGGTTCCAGAACGGGGAGTTGACATGATGTCCGTGGCAGATCATCGTCACGACCGGCACCTTCAACAGCTTGCACAGCTTGCCGAGCGACTCCGGCAGCACCGCCGTCGTCCCGCACAGCGAGTAGCGCGCCTCGGGATAAATGATCGCGATATCGCCGTTCTTGATCACCTGGTGCAGCTGTCTCACGAGCACGATATCGTTTGTGAATTTTCTCTTGCAAATGCACCCGACGTTGCGCAGCAGCTTCTCCCGGCCGATAAATCCGTCGATCGCCACGACGTAGTTCGCCCGCTTCGGGTAGATCGCCTTCGTCGCCACCTTGAAGTCGAGAAATGCATTGTGGTTACATAACATCACGAACGGCGGCTTGAGTCCCTCCGTGCGCACCTTCGTGATCTTTGCCCTGTGCTTCCACACATCCGGCAGGCTCAGCGCGATCGTGACCGGCCGCAGATACCACTTTGTCCGAACCGGCGGTTTCGCCATGTCAAACCGTTCGAAATTCATGCAGTCCATCGAGTGCGTTCCTCCTGTCGGGTCTTCGGTTCAGGCTATCGCCTGACCTTGTTTTCGTACAGTGCACATAAAACACAAGTATATCATATCATACAAAGTGCGGAGTGGCAAGAAAAGGTGACAGAAGAACCTTTCTCCTGTCACCCGTATTACTATTCCACACATCCGATCTCCGTGTAGATCATTCCGTTCTTGCCACGGTCTGAGCGCATCAGACTGACGCGAGTCGCGAGCATGCTTCCCGCCGGTGCCTCCGCAACCGGGATCGCTCCGCCGCCGCGGGCGGACGCCCTGCGGATCAACGTGACATGCGGTGAGAAGCGCTTGCCGTCAAACGGGATCCCCGCAGCCGCAAGCTCCCTGCGAAGGCGCTTTACGTACGCGAAGAGCGGCTTATTTTCCGCAAGGCCGACCCAGAAGAGATCCCCGAAACTGCCGACGCCGTCGAGGCGGATCTCCATCGGCCGGAACGCCGACTGCTCCATCGCCTCGAGCACCGCGTCCGGATCGTTGTAATCGCCGATAAACGCGAGCGTCAGGTGCAGGTTTTCCTCCGTTGTGTAATTGCCGGTCACCTCCTGCTTCCGCAGCGAAGCCTGAAACTCCGTCAGCGAATCCAACATTTTTCGATCAAAATTAATCGCAATAAACAGTCTCATCAGTGCCCCTCATGTTTAGCGGATCATAGAAATCGTCCCGATATTTCGCCTTCTCCTCCGGAATATCTATCGGGATGTATGTGTATTTCGTTGTTGTAATGTAATCAATCATATCACCGTATTCCCTGACCTCGACCAGTCTATCGTCCTTGTCATAATAGTATTCGATGACATAACCCTCCGACATCCCATGGCAAATTTTTTTCTGAACCCTGTATCCGGTCGCTTTGTCGACATATTCCTCGTACTCGTAAGTGACCCGATCGATTATTGTTATGGGCCCTTCCAGTGGTGATTCCCACAATCCGGAATTACCACTTATATTGATCAAGGCCCCGTTCGCATCGTATTCCTCAATGGAGACTTTCTCCGGGTCACTTACCGAATAGTCCCGTTCGATCCGGGATCCGTCCGCATAGTAAACGATCTCATATTTGTGGTCTTGTTCGCCCTCTTCGTCAATATGATAATAACTGACGACACGCCCCTCGTCGTCAATAAGTTCGGCGACATAAACCGAAGTCCATTCGCTATCTCCGTACTTCACCTCGCATAGGATCGGGTGTCCGTAAGTATCTCTTGTCTCTCGCCGGAATTGGCTCGGACTTCCATCTTCCTCGTACCTCTCTTCCGTGAAATTCCCTGCTTCATCGTACACATAGTGCCACAGCAGGATAGGCTCATTTCCTGCCTTCCAGTCACCCACACTTTCCCATACATACTCCCACTTTTCACGCTGCTCGCCGGTGTTGTCATAGATATCAATAGTCCGACTCACGGATTCCTTATCCTCACAGCAATCCGAAACTGACTTTGTCAGGTGTGTGGCCTCATCATATTCGATGGTTTGCTCTTGCGTCCACCACTTCCCCTTGTACCTCACGGAAACACATCTGCCGTAGTCATCGTACCCGTATGTTGCCCAAGCGGTTTTCGTGCTGCCCGTGTACTCATCCCTTCCCGACAGGCGCCACACGCGCACGTAGCCCTCCTGCAACGGCTCGACCGTCGGTGTCACGTCTTTCCCGGGATCATCGTTCCCCCGGAAAATGACAACCATCAGCACGCCCCACGCCACCAGCGCCGCCGCGCAAATACCCAAGATAATCCACTTCTTTGTCTGCGTTCTCATGTTTCTCCCCCGATTCGATACTTCTCAGTTAAGACCTGTATTTTCCGCCGCCCCACGCGACGCCTCACTCACTCTTTCCAGCCCTTCAGGTCTGCCGCACTCTTCACGAGAAGTGCATCCACCTCCGCTGCTCCTCCCACGTAGGGAGCCAGCTTCTCCGCGGTCTTACCGATCTTCGATCCGCCCGAAGTCGCAAACGCGTACACCTTCTTGCCGCTCCAATCATACGCCTTGCAGAAGGTATTGACCACGTTGGGCGCGCACCCGTACCAGATCGGGAAGCCGATATACACCGTGTCGTACTTCGCCATCTCCTCGACCGCTCCCTGCACCGGCACCTCTTTCTTGCCGAACTTCTCCTTGTTGCAGCGCGCCAGCGGATTGACCCACCGGATGTCCGCCTTCGTGTACGGAACCTCCGGCACGATCTCAAACACGTCCGCACCGATCTCCGCGGCCCATTCCTTCGCGACCTTCGCGGTCGTCCCCTCTGCGCTGAAATACGTTACCAATGTGCTCATTATTCTACCTCCTGTATTCTCACAAAAATGACGGCCTTGTGAAAGTTACGCCATTTTCCAACAGCTCCTCGATAAATGCCTTATAATACCCCGGGAACATGGCGTCGGTCTCGTCGTGCGCGTGCAGCAGCAAAATGTGGCTGCCGCCGTCCGCGAGCAGCGGTGCCGACACTCCCGCGTCGGTGCGATGGATCTTGCGCATCGCATCCTCTGCCGTAAAATCGCTCCCCTGCCGGATGCGGTATTCCTCAAAATCATACGTCCACAGCGTGTCGATGTCCTTGTCCAGCCCGGTTTGCTTCCACCACGGATACGGGATCTGCGTGTCGCGCAGCTTGCTGAAACCTTGCTCCTTAAGGTACTGCTGCAACGCCGCCTTGTTGGCGCCGCCCTTGTCCCCGTACGGAAAACGGAACGGCCGGTACACCCGCTCCACGCCGGCATCCCGGTAAATCCTCGCAAGCGTCTCCTCGCATCTCTCGATCTCCCGGACCCCCTCCTCGAGACTGATCTGCGAGAAGCTCGGGTGGGTCGCGCTGTGGTTCCCGAGGATCATCCCATTTTTCACCGTGTATACGGCCTCCTCGTAGTTGGCTTCCGCCCACTCCGCCACCGCAAACATCACCGCCTGAATGTCCTTCTCCCTCAGGTAGTCCACGATCGCCGGTGTGTTCTTCGACGCTATGTCATCGATCGTCAAAACCGCTGTGATCATACTGCTCCGTCTCCATATCATGATGATTAGGGAAATTATACCATAAAATTGTGAAAAAATAAATCGCCACACATTGCTGTGTGGCGATCACTTTGTCACGTTTCGTCCGGCCGGTACTCCATCAGGTCCCCCGGCTGGCAGTCGAGCGCCTTGCAGATCGCGTCGAGCGTCTCGAAGCGGATGCCCTTCATCTTGCCGGTCTTTAGGTTGGAAAGATTCACGTTGGTCATCCCGACCTTGTCGGCCAGCTCATTGAGAGATATCTTGCGGTCCGCCATCATGCGATCCAAGCGGATGATAATTCCCATTCGTTTCTCCTCCTGCTTCGTTCAACATACCCCACTCAAGCAATGCTGTCCACGTCTTCCTGCAGCTGCACTCCGTGATCGAAGACCTGCGCAAGGATCATGATCGCTACGCCGATCGCAAACATGTAAAACTGTGTAACGGAAAATGATAAGCTCGTGTACTCAAAGCGGAAGAAGCTCATCAGAAAACCAACCAGCCCGGGAACGATCGCCAGGCCAAACTGCAGCACGCCGATCCAGCGAATGCGGTTCGCATTTTTCTTCGTAAACGGCGTTCCGTCGATGGATGAAGCCGCGATCACGATGGCGATGATCAGCATGGCGCCGAGCAGCACCGAGTAAGTAAGCGCTTTCGCCTCCTCAATGAGCACGCAATAGCGGATATCGGTCCTTCCGATCTTGTCCAACAGGGAGTATCGGTTGTAATCGATATCGCCCATATACGAGTTGTTCTTGTACAGACGGTAGACCTGCTGATGATTTGTGACATCGGTGTCCTCCTCAAGACGGACCTCAAAATTGTCACCGTCGGACAGCACAGCCCTCACAAAATCCTTCGTCCGAGCCCCCAGAATCAAAATGATAGCCACGGAAATGATCGCGCTGATCTGCATCAGACGCACTCTTTTTTTCGCTTTTTTATCCATAACAATTCCTCCAAACAGTAGTATTCTCAGATCGATTCAATGCATTGGATTTCTCTTCCCGATGACTGGATCATATCACACTGTTTAAAGTTTGTCAACACATTTTTAAAGCATTACTTTAATTTTTTTAATTTCTGTATTGCAGTGACAACGTCGGTGACAGGGGTCTCACCGACGGATCGTCCGCATTACGTCCCCACCATAATCCGGCAAACTCACCGGATCATAGAACAATTTGTTCTCCTCCGCCTGCTCCGGACTGATCTCCACCGGGGTGTATACATACTCTGTGCTCCAGACTTCACCGTCAACACCGGTTCCCGTGATCCGAACGCAATTACCATGTTCATCATACGAGTAGACCAGTTCAAATGCATCCTTATACACAACTCTCTCGAAACGGCCTTCCTTGTCACAGAACACCTCATACAGTGTGATTGATTCATAATCTTCGCCGTATTCGTGCGCTTCCACATAGGTCAGTTTCCCCTCAGGGTTTCGTCTGGTCTCCAGCGTCCTCGAGAGTTCTCCGTAATAAGTTCTCACCCTTTTTGTGACAGTTCCCTCTGAAGTGTCCAGATACTCCGTTGTATCTCTCATTCGAACACTGCCGTCAGGCATTATCTCTAAATGCTCAAGTTCGCGACCGGACGGATCGTACTCTTTGCTGCCATCTACTTGCAGTTCATCGCCCTCCAAATCATACGACAGAGCAGTCCATGAACCATCTTCACGATACTTGTTCTCCATATACAGTTGATCCTGTCCATTAACGACCTTGTATGCGGTCGTTACTCTGCCAAGCTCATCGCATTCGCTTTTTGACAATACTTGCCATTCCGATTCCCCCGCCTTGTATGTCTTCTCCGAGATCACATTCCCGTTGACGTCCCGCGAGATCAAATCCGCATCCACCCTTTCGCCCGTCTCGAGATCGTATGCTTCTGAGGCTATCCAGCTGTTCTTATCATATTCAACCCTCCACGACTTAGCCAATGTCCCATCCTGCTTTGGCTGATAGGTGACGACCGAACGCAACGTTCCGTCAACATCGTAGCTGTACTCGGAAACCTCAGGGACAGAATTATGCTGTATCGTAAAATGATTCTGCTCATCGTACGTGTATGTCGTGTATTCCGAAGTCGAACTGTACTCCTCTCCGGTCACTTCGTTCCATTTCAGGTAATTGATCTCGCTTATGCACCTTCCCTGATCATCATACTCGTACGTTTTGGTGTGTCGCACTTCTCCATCGCTGTCATGCCCGTACACATCCGTAAGACACCACACCGTCACGGTATCTTTTGCCTCCGGCGACACCTCCGCCGTCGGTGTCGAAGTATTATTGTTTGTCTTAGCCGGCTTCTTCTCTTCTCCGCCGAACTTCTTCACCATGAGTACTCCCAAGACAACCAGCGCTACCGCGCAGATACTCAGAATGATCCACTTGACCTTTTTGCTTTTTTCCATCTTATCCCCCCTGTCACCACATGCAACCTTTCATCCTCACCACGTCGCGATCGACCGCAACAAACTCTCTGCTTTATCTTCGATCAGCTCCGGCAGGTAAAACAGTTTGTTTTCCTCCGCCTGCTCCGGACTGATCTCCACCGGGGTGTATACATACTCCGTATAATATACCTGCCCGTTATACTTTGTCTCCGTGATCATGACGCAGTTTCCATACTCGTCATACGCGTACTCAAGTTCATATACTCCCTCACACACAACCCGCGTGACGCGACCGTCCTCATCGTAGAACGTTTCGATCAGCCGGGTCCGCCCGTTGTTATACTCGCCGTATCTGCACTCTTCCAAATATATTATCTTTCCATTCCGGTTCCGTCTGATCTCGACCGTTAGCTCGAGAACTCCGTTTCCGTACCGTGACTTTTTTTCGGTTGTGCCGTCCGGAGTTTCAAGATACTCCGTTGTTCGTCTTGATATTTCTCTTCCTTCCTCTGACAAATTGCGGTATTCCGTCCGACGACCCAGCCGGTCATACTCATAAACAGTCCCGACAAACTGTCCTCCGCTGCTACTGTCCCAATACGTCAAGCTCGTTCTCGAACCATCCTCATGATACTGAATTTCCATACTCAGCCGGTTCGGTTCACCTATGCTTTCATAGACATCATAGACCTTGATCGCTCTGCCGAGCTCGTCGGTCTCACTGGACATAGTCATCTCCCATTTTCCGCTTTGTGCACTGAATGATTTCTCCGATAGTATCTCCCCGTTGATATCCCGCGTGATCACATACTCGGAATCCGGCTCTCCGGTCTTTCTGTCAAACCCGCGTCCGCCCAGAAGTCTTCCGTTCTCGTCGTATGTATTTTCAAACCTTTTGGTCAGTGTTCCGTTGTATGGCAGATCGTAATCGATACTTGCGCGTACGATTCCGGCACTGTCATAGCTTGTATCTGAAACCCCGGATACGCCGGACCCCATGTAAGTCTCCCGACGTATCACATAGTGATTTTCCTCATCATACGTATATGTCTTCCCCTTCCAAAAAATCTCCGAGGTCTCAGTAGCGGGGCCGTAATGTCTTTCCTCCTTGACGCATCTTCCCCGGTCATCGTACTCGAACGATCCGACAAGAGATCTCACCCCGTCGGGATTGCGCTCGTACTTTTCCGTCATGCACCACACGACCACGGTGCCCGGTGTCTTTATAAACCCCGTCGGTGTCGGAGTGCCCTCCGGCTTCTTCGGGTCTCCGCCGAATATCGTTACCACGAGTGCAACCCAGCCTACCAGCGCTACCGCGCAGATGCTTAAAATGATCCGCTTGCTCTTTTTGTTTTTTCTCATCCTGTAATTACTTCTCCCCGGTCACCATTGGCTTTCACTGCAATCCGAGCATCAGAAGCATGTTCTTTGCCGGATCTTCGATCTGCTCCGGCTGATAAAACAGTTTGTTTTCCTCTGCCTGCTCCTCACTGATCTCCACCGGGGTGTACTCGTACTCCAGATAATACACATCACCTCCGGTCATTGTCTCCGTGATCATAATACAGTTCCCGTGCTCATCGTACGCATAATCGAGTTGATATAACCCCTCATTCACAACGCGTGTGACGCGACCGTTCTCATCATAGAATACTTCGAGCAGCCAGTTACGTCCATCACATGTCTCATCGAATCTGCACTCTTCCAGATAAGTTACCTTCCCATCCCGGTTCCGTCTGATCTCGACCGTTTGATTGAGATCTTTTTCTATGTAACGCGACCTTAATTCGGTTGTTCCCTCCGGGGTTTCAAGGTACTCTGATGTTATTCTCATTTCTTCCTGACCATTCTCCGACAGCGTGAGGGATTCCGTCCGGCGCCCCAGCCGGTCATACACGCTAATTTCCCCGATATACCGTTCTTCGTTGCTGCCGTCCCTATACTTCACGCTCGTTCTCGTACCATCCTCGGGATACTGATTTTCCGTATTCAGCCAGTGGGATATCTCATTGACATCATAGACCTCGATCGCCCTGCCGAGCTCATCGGTCTGACTGGACATCGTCATCTCCCATTTGTCACTTTGCGCTCTGCGTGATTTCTCCGACAGTATCTCCCCGTTGATATCCCGCTTGATCACATACTCGTATTCCGGCTCGCCGGTTTCTCTGTTAAATTCTCGTCCACCCTGGAGCCTTCCGCACTCATCGTACGTATTTTCAAACCTTTTGATCGATGTCCCGTCGAATTCCAGGCTATAGTCGGTGCTTACGCGCATGGTTCCGGCACTGTCATAGCTTGTCTCTGACACCCCGGATGCCGCAGACCCCATGTAACTCTCCCGCCATGTCGCATAGTGAGTCTCCTCATCATACGTACAGGTCTTCACTTTCTTGAGCTCCTCTTCGGTCTCTGCAACAGTGCCTTGATAAACGATCTCCTTGACACATCTTCCCCGGTCATCGTACTCGAACGATCTGAGATGATATCTCACCCCGTCGGCGTCGCGCTCGTACTCATCCGTCATGCACCACACAACCACGGTGCCCGGTGTCTTGATAAACTCCGTCGGCGTCGGAGTGCCCGTCGGCTTGGCCGGTTTCTTCGGATCTCCGCCGAATATCGCTACCATGAGTGCACCCCAGCCTACCAGCGCGACTGCGCAGATGCCCAGGATGATCCACTTGATCTTTTTGTTTCTTCTCATTGGCTGTAATTCCTTCCCCCTGTCACCACCGTTTACCTCGTGATCTCCATCTCAATGACATTCCACGGCTCCTTCTCGACCACCTCGCGGTCGACGAAGCCGGCCTTCCGGTAGCAGTGGTGTGCAATGTCATTGCCCTCGAACACGCCGAGCGTTACCTTGTCGACGCCGAGGATCTCAAACGCATAGCGCAGCCCGAGCCGGAGCATCTCCGTGCCGTAGCCGCGACCGCGGATCGTGTTGTCCAAAACAACCCACCCGAAGCGCAGGATCTTCGTGTCCCCGTGGAGGTAGCGCATGATGAAATGCCCGACTACGCGGTTGTCCTCATCGATCGCAACCCAGGGATAGAAGTTGTCCGGCTCCGTGCAGCCGCCGTTGTTTTTCATGTATTTGTCGTCAATGATCTGCGCCGTGATCGGGAACTCACCGAACAGACTGCCGCCCCACTTCAGGAACACATCCTTATCGCGGACCCACTCCGCGATCACCTCCGCATCACAGCTTTTGTACGGTCGCAAACGAAGCATTTTCCGTATCTCCTAAGTATGTTTATTTTTTTATCAGAAAATGGATCACAAGCAGGATCACTCCGGCCGCAAGCAGCCCGATCCCGCTCCACAGAAACGCCGTGATGCGCACGGCCATCTTGTGGTAAAACTCATTGGAGGCGTCCTTCGTGCCACCCGCCATAAAATCGGAGAGCCAGCTCAGGCACAGGCTGAGCGCGCCCAGGGCGCAGAGCACGATGCCCGCGATCAGTGTAAATTTTCTCATTCCTCTTCCTCCTTCGCTTCCGGCTTCTGTTCCTCCTCTTCCGCCTTCCGCGCCTTCTCCTCCTGCTTCCGGTAGTGCTCCTCGATCACGTCCTTCAGGACGCCGTCCTGAAGCTCCTTCGCGAAACGGTTGATCGCGTCGCGGTCCAGCCTGCCCACGTTGACGACGGGGTATTTGTCGCAGAGAAATCCGGGGGCGGTGTTCGGCGACATTTCAAAACGGGAGCCGTTATCGTTGATCCCGGCGTCGGGATAGAATTTGCCCTTAAAATATGTGACGATCTTGTCGCTTTCGGAGAGCAGAACACGGTACGGGCGGTTTCCCCGCATCTTCTCGCCGAACGGCTCATACCACTGGACGGTCCGGCAGGCGCTGCAGCCGACCGGCGCGTAGATCGCACCGTCCACAAACAGGATCTTGATCTCCACATAGAAATCATCGGAATACGGATACCGCCCGGGCCCGATGGCGGTGTGATCGTCGTAGCGCGCTACCGGCGCATACCGAAGGTCCTCGTCCTTCGACGGCTTCGTCAGGATCGCGTTATAGATGTACACGGGCGCCCGCTTCTCGCTGTCGGCGGGGATAAACTCGTTGTACGTCGCCGAGTCGCTGAACTCATCCTTCTCAAAGGCCATGAACTCGGCCTCGGGGTAATAATAATACCTGAGGCTGCCGCTCGTCAACCTGTGGCCGTACGGCCGGTTCAGCCGGCACTGCAACTCGCGGTCCTCATCGGTCGGGGTGAGTCCTCTCTTCGCAAGTTCCGCGTAAAACTCGGAAACCGGGCGAAGCTCCGACGGGTCCTTACTGTAACCGCCCTTGCCGGTCTCGTATTTGCGGCGGAAACTCCAGTTCGAGATCTGTATCTGGAAAATGAAAAACAGCGCGATCAACACGGGCAACAGGATCAGCACGATGTATCCGATCCTCCCCGGCACGGAGGAGACCGCCGTGATCTCGCTCCAACGCTTCACGAGCACCCGGATCGGGTTGATCAAAAGAAGGAAGAACGCCAGGATGATCATGACGATCCTTCCGAGGATGGCAACCGCGAAGGCATCCCCGATGCCGTCGATCCCCTGGCTCCTCGGCGGAAAGAGGCGGAACAAGATCGGCATCACAAGATAGATCGCTGCGACGGCGATCACCACGATCAGATACTCCCACAAAATACTCTTGCCGAGCGCTCCGAGCGCAAGCAGTGTCGTGTTACTCAAACCCGTGACTCCTCTCAACTCATTTTCCGAACTATGCCTGTCCCACAACCGCGTCGTAGAGGTCCAGTCCGAAGCTCGTGAGCTCCGGCTCATGGCGGATCATGCGGTACGTGCGCGTTCCGTTCTCCCGTCTCTCGGCGGACAGAAACTCCACGCCGGACTCGGGATGGTCCTTCGTCTCCTCGTAGATGCGCTTTGCAAACGACAGAAGGTGCGTGACCGTCAATATCCGCACGCCCGCCTCATGCAGTGCGCGGATGATGTCGTACGCGATCACCGAGCCCTCCTTCTCCGTGGTCGTCGCAAACGACTCGTTCAACAGGATCAGTGAGCCCTCGCCGACCTGCTCCACGATCCCGTTCATGCGCTTCAGCTCCTCGTCCAGACGGCCGCTGTTCATCGCGCTGTCCTCGCGCCTCGTAAAATGCACGAAGATCCTCGGGAAGATACCGCTTCGGTACGACAACGCCGCCACCGGCAGACCGCACTGCATCATCACCTGCGCGATGCCTATGCTGCGCAAAAACGTCGATTTGCCGCCCTGGTTGGCGCCCGTCACGATCAGCAGGTCCTTCTGCAGCAGCGAGCACGAATTGCCGATCACGTTCACGCGCTGCTCGAGGCCCATCACGACCTCCTTCAGGTTCTCAAACTCGAGATCCTTGCGGTCGCAGACCTGCGGGAAGCACCACCGGATCGCGAAGCGCTTCATGTGCTGCGTCAGCCGGATCGCGCCGAGGTAGAACCCCATCTGATATTTCAACTGGTCGAAAAATGTCTGGAACTCCTCCGTCAGCGGCTTCACACGGCGCATCAGGTAGTTGACGACCTCAAACTCCAGCTGCCTCGTCTGCTCGTTGATGTGGTCCTCCTCCACCGTGGAAAACGAGTCCGGGATCCTCGAATTTTTGAACTTCTGGATCTTGTCCATCGTGCTGCCGCGGCGATAGAATTTCGTGCTCTGCGAGGAGACCTCCTCGAGCTTCAGCGAGCTGAACTTCAGTCCGTCCTCAAGCCCGCTCTCGAACACGATCCTCGGGCGGATCACCTGGTCGCGCCCCTCGTCCTTCTGGTCAAGGCCCTCGGTGTAGAAGGAGATGTCGGCGAGGATCCGCCGAACGTTGTCCTCCCGCTCCTTCGGAAATGCCGCCAGGAACTCGTCCCGGAAGGCCGTGAGCCCGCGCGACTGGATCTCGCGGGGTTCCTCCCAGAGCCCGCGGATCTCCGCAAGCGCGTCGGTGAACAGATGCAGCACGCGGATCTCCGACGTCAGTCGCATGACGGGGTTTCCCTGCCGCATCTTCTCGCGAAAGCCTCTGCCGAGCTCATCCCAGCGCCGCAGCACGCGGTCGCCGATCTCGTACAGGCCGCGGATCAGTTGTTCGTTCTTTACGCTGTCCGCCACGATCTCCTGGCGGAACGTGATCTCCTCCGCGGTCGACAGCGGCGTCATCATGACCTTCTGCATCGTCTCCGCGAGGAAGGGATCCATGTTGTCGACCTTCATCACCTTGCCGTCCTCGTAGACAAGCTCCTTCGAGGCCGCCGAGAACAGTGCCTTCAGGCCCAGATCCTGGATGATGCTCGCGGGGTCGTAGTACGTGCCCTGCCCCGCGCGCTCCCGGTCTTCATATAACAGACAAACCTTCATAAGCGCTCCTTCAGCTGTTCATATGTCAGCCGGTATTTGTTCACCTGGTTGATCGCGCAGGCCGTGTCCTCCGCCTCGCCACGGCGGATCTCAAACGTCTGGATGCCACGGTCGTTCAGCATCGCACGCAGGCTCACAACGCCCTTGCGTTCATCGGCCAGCTCCTTGATGTGCGTGACGTAGATGCCCATGCACCCAAGCCCCACAAAATGATCCAGCACGCGCTTGCCCATGATCTGCGCATCGTAGTTTGCTGCGGTCGTGAACAGCTCGTTGATGACAACAAAGCTGCCCTGTCGGTGTGTCCCCATCATCGGAGCGAGCCGCACCAGCTCCTCCATCAGCTTGCCGCGCCCCGTCTCGATACTCTCCTCCACCGAAAAATGAGTCTGAATGCTCGGGAAGAAGTGCACACACGCCGCCTTCGCGGGCACGTCGAGGCCCATCATCGAAAAATACACCAGCTGCCCGAGGCTTCTGGCAAATGTCGTCTTTCCGCCCTGGTTCGGTCCCGTGAGCACGAAGAAGCGATCACCCTCGCCGTAGTAGAAATCGTTCGGGATCACGGTCTTTCCGCTCGTGCGCGACGCAAGCGCGAGCGCCAGGTCATACAGTCCCGTCGCCTCCATGCGCTTATTCTCATCGGTGTCCGGCGTCGCAAACGCAAAGCCCGCCTTCTCCATGTCGCGCTGCAATGTTGCGAAGGAGAGGTAGAACAGGATCTCCTGCTCAAAGCGAGTCAGTTCCTGCCTGCGGCAGTCGGTCTCATTTTCCGCCATGGCCTTTAACTCGCGGAAGAACTCCGGCTTTTTCTTCATCAGGATGTTGACGCACGCCTGCTCCATCTCGGTGACTCCGGGGTCCGCCTTGAACGGATTCTGTAGCAGCGACGACGCGCCGGCGGTGACGCCGCTCACGCTGTCGAGCCACTCGTCGTAGGCGCCGCGCTCCGGAAGCTCCCGAAGCTCCACGCTCATCCGCTCCCGATCGTATGTGACGACAAACCGGAGCGCCCGGATCTCCCCGAGTAGCCGGCTCGTCTGTTCCCGCATCGCAAGGTACTCTTCGTCCGCAAGGATGCTCTGAAGAATCCCGCGGAACCGAATCATGCCGTCCGAGGCAAGGTCCGCCTGCTCCAGCGCCCGCGCCAGCGTCTCATAGGCGTTGCAGTACGCCTCCGTCTCGCGGATCCGCCAGATCGTCCGCCGCATCGGGCTGGTGGTCGCCTCCTTCTCGCGTCGCAGCTCCGCCACCCCGGCCAGCTGCTTCGTGTACGCAACCAGCGCCTCGTACACCGCGTCCTTCTTGACATCCCCGTACACGGCGCGGCGGTACGCTGTCTCCTCGGCGCTCTCCGGCAAATACATGTAGTACTTCTTCACGCCGACGCCCCAGTTGGCGATCGCCCGCTCGATGATCTGCAGGAGGTTGAGGTCCAGGTAGAAGGCCTCCGTCCCCTCGGGATCATACGATTGCCCGTGCAGGTTCAAAATGCTGAATTCTTCCTCAGTCATAACTTCTCCATTTTCGCCCATTCGTTGTTTATTCAGTCCTCCGAAAGATCGCGCTTGATCTCCACGGGATGGCTCTGCTGAAAGCGCTTGACCGCATTTTCCTGCTCAAGCGTCTCCACTGCCTTGTAGCTGTAGTTGTCCCGCAGGAACGCGATCGGCCGCTTCGTGCCGAGCATGTGAAGAAAACAGGACACCACATACCCCGTGCGGCCGTGTCCGCCGACGCAGAAGACCGCCACGCGCTTGCCCGCCTGATACCGCGTAAGCAGCTCGTTCACAAGCCGTTCCAGCACGTCATCGGGCAAAATGTTGTAGTCCGGGATCGGGTAGTACACGATCTCGCCGCGGTACCCCGCCTTCCAGATCCAGCCGGGAGCGATCTCCAGCGGGAAGATCACGTCCGGCTTCAAAAACAAGATCTCCTCTAGGTTGCGAAGACTTCCGAGGATCAATCCCGGAATTACTTCAACTGCGTGTTGTGCCTCATAATCCATCGTCTTGATCCCCTTTCCTTTACTTCGTAAACGTTGTGATCTCCGATGGCTTCTCCGCTGCCGGGAAGCCTTCGATCGTGTCCCGCTTCACCGGAAAACGATCCGTGTACCATTTGGCCTGGATCGCGCGGATCCCGGCGTTTCTCGCCCCGACAAGCTCATTGCTGCCGCCGTCCCCGACGAAGATACACTCCTCCGCCGTGACGCCCAGGCGCCGCACGGCCTCCCCGTAGATGTCGGGGTCGGGCTTTCGCATATGCACCTCAAACGAGAGCACGATCTCATCCATAAGCGCGCCGATCTCGGACTCCCGAAGCCCGTGCACCTCCTCCGCGGAACAGTTGCTGACGATCGCCGTCTTCAGGCCCATTTTCCGCAAGGTGCGAAGCAGTTCAAGCACCTCCGGGAGCACGTACGAGAAGCACTCGGACTTGGTCGTCCTGCGCTTGTCCGCGACCAGCTCCATGGTCGCCTTGTCGATGCTTCTGCCGCACGCTTCGCAGGCATACTCGATCGATCCCTCGAAGTCGATATCCCCGAGGTATCGCGCCTGCTCCTTCTCCTCCCAGTAGGGGTCAAACGCCTCCTTGTCGACGCCGAGGTCCGCACACATCTCTCGCTTCGTGTACTTCTTATGCCCCCACTCGGTGACCAGCGTCTCAAACAGGTCGAACAATACCGCCTTGCACTTCCGATCTCCCATTGCCATTCCTCCCCGCGGCACTATTTTAAAACAGGTCCAGCATGCTGTCCAGATAGATCTCCTCGCGGACCTTCAGCTGATACTCCGGCTTGGTCATGTAGTACAGCAAAAGCTCCAGGATCACGGCGCTTCCGAGGCTGCGCCCCTCAATCTTGTAGTGCTCAAATCCTGCCGGCAGATACACATCCTTTATGTCCCGGATCCCGATGAATCCGGGGTTCTCCATCGCGTCGGAAAATCGGTACCCTCTCCCCGCGGTCGGCGAGACACACTCATGATCCTCGCAGGCCTCCCCGAGGCTCTTGCGGCTGACGTTCTCGTAGCAGTTCTTCCGGTCGTAGCACTCGAACCAGCAGCACTCGTTGCACAGAAACTCGACCTTCCGCTTCTGCGCATCGCCTAACGAACTCAGCTCCGCAAACCGCTTATTCAGCCGGAAATCCGGCACGACATAGCGGAATTCCTCCCGGTTCAGCTCTGCCTCAAACTGCGAAAACTCCGTCAGCACCTTCGTCGTCGAGGAGACAAAGTAGAAGCCGGGGTAGTTGGTTTTGATGTAATTGAGAAGTAGGTCCGAGGTGATGATCACACCATTTTCCGACGCACCGTTCCGCTCAAACAATGCGCACAGATCGTTGCACCGCTTGTCCGCGAGATGCTCCTCCGCGATCAGCGAGTTGCTGAACGTAAGCCTCGCCGGGACGCCGTACTCCCGCATGAGCGCGGCCACATCGTCCGGGTCCGCGTCACCGAAGCCGACCCGTCCGCCGCCCCACAGGCAATCCTGCGGCGCGCCGTAGATCGACCCGATCTCGCACCAGTCGTAGAAGTATTCCCGATGCTCCCGAAAGAGCGGCAGGAACACCTTGTACAACTCATAGAATTCAAACAAACCGGGAAGGTGATATTTCGCCTTCCCTGTATTGTGTATCGTCATATTTGTTCCTCGAAAAATGTCCGTATCGCCTCGGCCATCTGATCCAGATGCTTCGTGAAGCAGTGGTCGTCCCCGTGGATCGGGATCAGCTTCGCGTTTTTGTACAGCTCCACGGCCTTCTCCGCGTAGGAGTACGGGACCGTCTCGTCCGCGTCACCGTGGATGATCACGACCGGGCCCTCGTACCGTGCGATCTCGTCCTCCACGTGGATCGTCTGCGCCACGCGGATGTAGTCGCCGGACAGCTCCCAGCCGTCCGAGACAACCTTCTCGGGGATGTGCTTCGGATCGTACATCGCGCCGAGGACATTGCCCTCGCGCGCCATCTCCGGGATCATCCACGCCGGCGACAGCGGCAGGATCGCCTTGAAGTCGTCATTGCACATGCCGCCGATCAGCATCGTCAGAAGGCCGCCCTGCGAGTGGCCGCTGATGTACAGATCCGTCACAAAATCAAGCGTCTTCGCGTAGCGCACCGCCGCGAGCGCGTTGGTCACCCATTTGTAGAGCGTGTGGTCGCAGAACTTTCCGTCGCTCCCACCGTGGCCGAACATCTCGACGCGCAACACGGAGACACCCGCCTCGTTCATCGCCTTCTGCGCCGCGATGATGTGGTCCTCCTCCATGTGCCCCGTGAAGCCGTGGATCAGGATACAAAGCGGTCCCTTGTCCGCGCCCTCGGGGCGATCGAGCTTCGCGTGAAGCCTCGTTCCGTCGCAATCGATGTAAAACTCCTTCATATACCCTCACCTGTTCAATTCGTCTCTGTTCTCTTCCTCGCCTGCCCACCGGGTCAGTCAACAACCTCGACCACCGAGCCCGGCCGCGGCTCCTCGACAATATCCGCATGATCATCGTGCTCCCGCGAGTCGCTGATCTCGACGAAACAAAGCTTCTCACGGTCATAATCCCAGTGCGGTACCTTGTACCAGAAGTTCATCAGATCGACGTAGTGCTTCACTCTCTTTTCCCAGACATCCCGAGGAAATGCGTAATGCATGTTGAACAGAAACCGCTCAAACCCGGGAAGCCTCGAATCCTCGATCGCATTGTAATCGTAGTTCCGGTGCTCAATGTAGGTCCAATGACCGTCCACCGCACGCGCGCGGTACCAACGCCAGGTCCGCGACTTGTCACATTTGCCGACGAAGTGGCAGATCGTCTCCAGCTGATGCCACCGCAGATCGTCCTCATCCTTCGCCTCATAGCTGACGGTGTCCGGGTTGCCCCGCTCGCCCTCTGACATGATCTTGAGGCCGTCCAGGTACAATCCGCCGAACACGTCGATGTCTTCGTCCCTGCAGTCCTCCGGCAGATGCGCCCGGATCCATTGTTCGTCAAGCTTCATGGATCAATCCTTTCGTCGGTAGAAATCGTGCAGGCACCCCAGATTCAGATTGCCCGGGATCGTCAGCCGCTTTCCGTCCTTCAGCAGCGCAAAATTCTGCCACAGCACCGACCCGTGCGTATCGTGCTCCAGTTTCAACAATTCCGTGATCTGATACCCGTCAAACTCCGTGACCGTGAAGTTGAGATGCCCCTTGGACTCGAAGTCCAGTTTTCCCATGAGCTCGACAAGCTTCGCCGTATCATACGGATTTTCGCTGTTGCGCTGCCGGTACTCCCAGTTCGCAGGGTCCTCCCCTTCGGCGATCACATCGAAATAATAGCTGTCCGGGAAGAAATGCTCATACTTCTGCTCAATGTAGACATCCGCTGTATGCGTTTTCCCCCGCTGAAACTCGATCGTCTCTCCGTCCAGCGCAAAATGAGCCTGATACGCCAGCATAAACCCGTTGTCCGCCTTCGCGTAAATCCGGTACTGCGGGTTCTCAAGCGTCTCGTTTCTATGTCGTTTCCTGCCAAACAAGCCGAGAAGCATGTCTGTCCTATCCTCCTTTTCAACAATCCCTCGTTGTCACGGGTTACTGATCACCGCCCTCAACCGGTTCCTCCGAATCTTGTACGATCGACTCTCTCTGATAATCGGTGATGTCCGAACCGAGCTTCTCATACATGTTCGCCACGGACTCGGTGGTCTTCAGCGTCTTCAATTCCGCGTCGGTCATGCCGATAAGCTCGCGGAACTCAACGCGCCCGTTGAACGTCTCCAGCGTCTCCACGGTCGGATCCGTGACTACGATAAATCCGGTGATCTGCGACTTCTGCGTTGCGTCCATACCCGCGGTCTGCCCGGTATAAATGTACTCGTTGGGGAAGAAGCACTCGTTCTTCGTGAACGTGATCCGCGCGATCGTCTGCAGGATGCCGCACATGTTCCTGATCTCGGCTTCCTCGTCCTCAAGGCCTGCCTTCTTCAGCTTGAGCGTCATCTCGTAGCCATAGCCGCTGAGTTCCGTATTCCGGCTCTGCTTGTCATAGAGCTCCGTCAGGCCGAACGTGACAAAATGATAGTAGTCGCCGCCGTCGTAGATGCTGATGCCGTCCAGCGGATCGTTGCCGCCGAAGATCCATTTGACCATCGGAGCATAGTGCTTCGGATCGGTCTGCCCGGGGTAAACCCGCAGGAATTCCGCCTCGATCGCATCCCAGCCAACACTGCTCGGTTCCTTCTCGGTCTCCGGCGGAAGCTCCACATTTTCCGCCTTCTCCTCGTTCAGTTCAGGTTCCTGCGGAAGCTCCGCTTCCTGCTTCTTTTTCTTTTTCTTGAATTTGTCGAACAAGCCCATGCTCTTTCCCTCCTCAACTCATGACTCAAGATTTACATCCGCCAATATCTGCTCGGGGTCCGCTCCGTCGATGTCCAGCCCGGCTGCCTGAATGAACCGGACCTCGCGGATCCCGTAGAAATACTTCGCAAGCGCCTCCACGTACCCGAAACCGAACTCCGGCGGCACGTACATCCCGCCGGCGGTCATCACGTAGTAGAGCTCCTTCGCACGGCAGAGTCCGCGCGGAACTCCCTCCTGCGTGTAGTAAAATGTGATGCCGGGCACGTTGATCTTCTCAATGTATTGCTTCAGTACCGCCGGGAACGACAGGTCCCAGTACGGCGCGGCGATCACGATCCGGTCGGCTGCGGCAAACTGCCTCGCAAGGCCGAACATCGGATCCTCGAAGCGTCCCTCCGCGAGCAGCCGGTCGCGGCGCGCAAGATACGCCTCGTCCGTCGGACCGAACGCAATCTCGCCGAGGTTCACCTCCGTCACGGGATCGTCCCATCTCTCCATCAGGCGCTCCGTCAGCCTGCGTGTTCTCGAATCCCCCCGAATGCATGCATTGATAAACAGTGTCACCGGTTCACCTCCGTTTCGCTTCACGACAGTCTCAAACTCGCTCTCATCCTACAGCATGATCCCGTTCACGACGGCGCGCACTCTGTGGTGGTGATACAGCTCGTCGTTCGGCATCATGTTGTGCATGTAGACGACGGAAAATTTGTCCGTCGGGTCGGCCTCGGCCCAGATGCCGGTGCCGCCGGTCCAGCCGAAGTTGCCGAGATGGCCGTTGTGGCCGTACTTCTGCGTGAGAAGTGTGCGGAAGCCGAGGCCATAGCCGTAGCCCGCAAGGTAATCATTTTCAAAATCAGCCAGTTGCACCGGGCCGAGCTGGTTTTCGTGGAGCATCGCGACCGTGCCGCTGCCGAGGAACTTCTTGCCCTTGTACGTTCCGCCGTTTGCGAGCATCTGCATGAACACCGCAAAATCATGCGCGCTGATCAGAAGGTTCGGGCGCGCGCCGGCAGGCACGCTGTCGGGGTCGGTCGACGAGAAGTTCGGCATCGGCTCGAACACGCCGAGATCTTTGCGCGCATAGTTCGTCACGATGCGGTCCTTGTTCCACGGACGCGCGAGCGTGTCCGCGTCCTCGAGCTCCAGCGGATCGATCAGGCGGTCCTTGAACACCTCGCGGAGCGGCTTGCCCTCGAAGTTCTCGACCAAAACGCCCGTGATCTCGGAGCCGAAGCCGTACAGCCAATGCGAGCCAGGCTCAAACATGACGGGCACGTCGGCCATGGCGCGCACCTCCTGCTCGATCGTCGTCGGGCCCTTCTCCAGGAGCTTCCGCATCTGTTCGCTCATCGCCGCCAGCGTGGGCGTACTCGGATTGAGCGCGGGCACCATGCAGTACGGCAGACCGCACATCATCGCGACCGCATCGCGGATCGTGATCGGCTTCTCAAGCGGCTCCGTGACGATCTCGCCGTTCGGCCGCTTTACATATTTCTTTGTGTCCTTCCACTCAGGAAGATAGTAGTACAGCGGGTCGCTGAAGAGGAACCTGCCCTCCTCATAGATCATCCCGAGGATCGCATACGTGAACAGCTTCGTCGTGGACGCCTGGCTGAACATGCTGTGCACATCCACCTTCTTGCCCGACGCGATGTCCGCGTAGCCGGCCTCGCCGTGGTAGATCATCTCATCGCCCTGCATCACCGCCACCGCGCAGCCGGGGTTGGT
The DNA here is from genome assembly GCA_017551165.1 of Lachnospiraceae bacterium. Lineage (GTDB taxonomy): Bacteria > Bacillota > Clostridia > Lachnospirales > Lachnospiraceae > ISDg. The sequence continues at coordinate 34,338 of JAFZMO010000021.1, read as the reverse complement.
TCCCTTCTCCACAAACCCCTGCAGCAGCTTGTCCATTTTCGAAAAATCCTTCATCCTACACCTCCGTTGTCTCCGATCCTTGATCCAAGCCCTCTGTTTTTCCGCGTCTTCGCTCCTTCATCCGGTAACTGCTGTCGCTGTCGATGAGACGCTGCATGACCTTCGCGATCTCAGGATCAAACTGCGTTCCGGAGTTTCTGACGATCTCCTCCCGCACATTCTGCTGCGAGATCGCCGAGCGGTAGCTCCGGTGGGAGGTCATCGCATCGTACGCGTCCGCGACCGAAATGATCCGGGCGATCTCGGGGATCTCCTCCCCCTTGAGATGATCCGGGTAGCCGTTGCCGTCGAAGCGCTCGTGATGGTAGTGCGCGCCGACGCTCAGGTACGGGTAGTCACTGACGCTCGAGAGGATCTGGTTCCCGATGACCGGATGCTGCCGCATCGTCGCGTATTCCTCCTCCGTCAGGCGGCCGTTCTTGGTGATGATGCTGTCCCGGATCCCGATCTTGCCGACGTCATGCAGCAGCGCAGTGTAGTAGATCTTCCTGCACTCCTCCTCACTCTTGCCCATCTCCCGAGCGATCTTCTCCGAGTACTCCGCGACACGCCGCGAATGGCCCCTCGTGTACTCGTCCTTCGCATCGATCGCGTTGGCAAGCACTGTCGCGATCTGTTCGAACAGTCGCTGGGACAATATCCGCTGCTCCTCCAGATGCTCGATCTTGATGGTGTTTGCGCGCTCCACCTTGTCATTGATGTCGAGATAGGCAAACACGTACGCAAGGATCGACATGACGGAGATCGTGATATTCAAAAGCGACAGTCCGTAGACGAAAAACTGGATCAGCGACGCCACAACCGGCCCGAGCAGGAACAACAGAAGCGAGACGCATATGGTCGGGCTGAAGTGTTTGCGGTACCGCAGCACGAACCACACCAGAAGCACCGTGATGATCCCGGGAACGATGTAGCAGAGAAGGAACCCGTTACCGCGATGGTACACATTTTCCGAATCGAAATAGTAGATGAAGTCGGAAAATGTTCCCGCGAACACGAGCAGGATCTCCGCGCCCGAAAGAGCGCACGCCAGCCACAGCGGGAACGGGATCTTCATCTCCCGGTCCTCGCGGATGATATTCATGATGTAATGGACGAACGCAAACATGATGAACTGCGTCAGCATGAACACACAGAAGTTGCTGACGCGCGCCACCGCAAATCCCCGGCTGCTCGCGTCCCCGTCATAGAGGTACGCGAGGCGGTCGAAGAACAACAATGCCGCAGCTGACAATTCGATGATGACGATCACCAGCCGTCTTCTCCGTGGCAGAGCCTTCGAGAGAAGGACCAGCATGGCGAGCGCCACGCCGACGCCGCTCAGCGCGAGCATCAGATCCAATTGGTATTTTTCCAACATCTCCATACCATCTCTTCTCCTCCCGGATTACCGCCGAAGCTCCGGATGCCGATCGTAATATTTTTCCTTGTCCTCGTACATTCTCTCGTCCGAGACGTGCAGCGCGGTGAAGATATCCTTGGAATCCTTGACGAAGCAACATCCGACCGCGAAGCTTGCACGGTCAAAGCCGAGGCTGCTCGCGCGGACCTCCGCCGCCATCGCCTCGAGTTTCGCCTCCGTCGTGTTCGGCACGATGATCATGAACTCATCGCCGCCGGCACGGTAGATATCAATGTTGCCGAAGACCTTGATCAGCACGCCGGCCGCATTCTTGAGGAGCTCGTCGCCCGAGATGTGGCCCTTGTCGTCGTTGATGCACTTGAGTCCGTTGACGTCGGCGAACACAATGCCGAGATTCTTCACGCGGTCGACACCCTTGCTGATGCGGTCGATGCGATTGTTCATCTCGTTACGGTTAAGAACGCCCGTCAGCATGTCGACCGAACCCATGATCTTCAACCGCTTGAGAAGCTGCTCGTTGGCCACCGCGGAAGCGACGAAAAATGTGGTCAGCTCCAGCGTCTCCTTGATCCGGTCCGCGTTCTGTGTATCAAAATTGGTAGCCCATATGTAGCCGAGAAGGCTCTCGCCGGAGCGCAGCGGGAAGAGCACGATGCTCGTGATCCCATGGGCGACAAGCGTCTCGTGCCAGCGCGGGTTCTTCTGCCGCACATACTCCATGTCGGAGTCGTTCTTCACGATCAGGCAGTTGCTGCCGCCGATGGTGTCCTCCCAAGACTCCGCGACATCGTAGAAATCACTGTGGCGCGCGATAAGGGAATCCACGGAAGCACGCATATCGGGTTCGTCGCGGTCCTCCGCAAGTGCCCGACAGGTGCGCGTCTCCGGATCCATCAGCAGGATCGTGCACGAGAACGCGCCGCACAGCGCGCGGATGTCCTTGATGACCTCGTGCATCGTATCCGAAAAATCCCTTGCCCCGTGCAGCTTAATGCAGGTGTTCAGTACCTCGGTCGCCGTGTCCTGCGATATGCTCGCCATCTTCACCGTGTCCGCCTTCTGCGTTACCTCCTGCGTGTACGTGCAGTAGTACATATTCCCCTCATGCTTCAAAGGGAGCAGGAACAGGTTGAACCAGAAGTCGAACCGGTCCGGATGCACATACGTGTGCACCGGGATCTTTTCCACCGCCGCGCGGTAGCAGATCGTCTCAAAGTTGAGGTCCTGCGGAAAATACACCTGATACAGGCTTCCGGGCACGAACTTATTGCTCATCAGCTGCGGTCCGTCCCACGCCTGCTCGATCGAATCGACATACGCCTTGTTTCCCGCGACAAGACGAATGTCTCCGTAATGCCCGTTTTCCAACATCTCCACCGAGATGACGCAGGTCATCGCATCGATGTTGTCGACAAATGCCTGAAAATCCATGTTGCTTTACCCCTTCCCCAAATCTGACCGGCCTTTATGGTTTATGTAAACGCTCATACAACAGTCTTTTTATAGATTATATCATTATACCACACCACGCCGTAAGAAAACAATTTTTCGTACAAAAAATGAGACGCGCCCTCCTCCTGTCCTCCGCTGTCGCAAATGTTTACAGTTTCAGACATTCTCCCGCGAACAATGCACATTGTGTATCGCCGCGCGATTTGATACTCTGTGAGCAAGAAGGTATTATGCAATATATGCGGAGGCATTTATGGAGAAGAAAAATCAGTATCCGAAGTCGCGCCTCGGCTGGCTCTGGGAGAACATGGAGGGCAAGCACGCGCTGTTCATCGTCGCTCTGTTCGGAACGGCGCTCTACAACGTGTTGCAGCTCGTCGTTCCCCACTACTCCGGCAAGATCGTCGACCTCTTCAAGCGGGTGGAATCCGAAGGTCTGAGCCTTGCGTACAACTCGGACACGTTCTACCGTCTGATATTCCTCATGGTCGGTCTGACGCTGTTCCGTGTCACCATCGTGTATCTGGACTGCATGGCTTACGAGCGTGTGTCCCAGGCGACGCTGTACCGGATCCGCAACTTCCTGTACAACAAGATCCAGAGACAGGACATGAAGTTCTACAGCACCTATCGCACGGGCGACCTGATGACGCGTGTGACCGGTGACCTGGACGCCGTGCGACACAACATCGCGTGGGTCATCCGCTGTATCGTGGAGTCCATCACGCTGTTCCTCTCGGCGGCGATCTACTTCTTTACGATCGACGTGACGCTCGCTCTGTGCATCGTCTCGCTCGCACCGCTTATCTTCCTCATCGTATGGCGCTTCCGCAAGAAGGTCGGCCCGATGCACAAGGCGCTCCGCGAGAAGCTCGCAGGCATGAACACGGACGCTCAGGAAAACATCTCCGGCAACCGCGTGGTAAAGGCGTTCGCCCGCGAGGACTACGAGATCGAGCACTTCGACAAGACAAACCGCGACTACCGCGACACCAACATCAAGACGCAGAAGGTGTGGCTGCACTTCTTCCCGTTTGTCGAGTTGATCGCCAACTCGCTCCCGGTCATCCTGCTGCTGATCGGCGGTCTGTTCATCATCAACGGCAAGATCTCCATGGGCGACTACGTGGCGTTCTCCCTGCTGATCTGGGCGATCGCGAACCCGATGCGCATGATGGGCAACATCATGAACGAGTTCCAGCGCTTCAGCGCAGCATCCGACAAGATCATGGAAATCTACTACTCCGAGGCCGAGATCGTCGATCATCCCGACGCGATCGCACACCCGGAGCGCTTCGAGGGCAAGGTCGAGTTCGACCACGTCAGCTTCCAGTATGAAGACGGCAAGCTGCCTGTCCTCAAGGATATCACCTTCACGGCGGAGCCCGGCGAGACGGTTGCCATCATCGGCGAGACCGGCTGCGGCAAGACCTCGCTGATCCAGATGATCCCTCGGTTCTACGAGCCCAACTCCGGTTCGGTCCGCGTGGACGGCGTTCCCGTGGAGAACTACAAGCTGACCGACCTTCGCAAGAACATCGGTCTCGCGACGCAGGACGTTCTGTTGTACTCCGACACGATCGAGGGCAACATCGCGTACGGCGCCATGACATTGACTGCAGAGGAAGTCGAAAAATACGCCCGCTACTCGGCGGCGTCCGACTTCATTCACCATATGCCGGAGGGCTATGACACCATCGTCGGTGAGCGCGGTGTCGGCCTCTCGGGCGGCCAGAAGCAGCGCATCTCGCTCGCGAGAGCGCTCGCCATCAAGCCCTCCATCCTCATCCTCGACGACACGACGTCGGCCGTGGATATGGAGACGGAGAAGCAGATCCAGCACAGCCTGCGCAACCTTGATTTTCCTTGCACGAAGATCATCATCGCGCAGCGCATTTCCACGACCAAGTTCTGCGACAAGATCCTCGTCTTAAAGGACGGCAAGATCATCGAGTCCGGCAACCACAGAGAGCTCGTCGCAGCCGACGGTTACTACGCGGAACTCGTCAAGCTTCAGCTCGGCGAGTCTGTAATCAGCGCGTAAGGGGGGTGAGTTGAATGGCTGAAAGAAATACTTACAAGCAGGACGAACGCCTCGACGAACCCTTTAACATAAGGCATCTGTTGCTCGCGTCCGCCTACATCAAAAAATATTTGCCGAAAATGATCCTCGCGCTTTTGATCAGCGCCCTCGGCGGCGCGGTCGCGCTGTTGTCCCCGATCTTCACGCAGAAGGCGCTCGACGACGCGATCCCGGCCGGTGACAAGGGATACCTGTTCCTGTTGGGCGGTCTCCTGGTCAGCGTGTTCATCGTCAGCATCATCCTCGGCCTGCTTCGCTCGCACCTGATGATCCGGGTTTCCCAGAGCATCATTTACGACATCCGCAAGGACCTGTTCGCACACCTGCAGAAGCTGCCGTTCCAGTACTACGACGACCGGCCTCACGGCAAGATCCTGATCCGCGTCGTCAACTACGTAAACTCCGTTTCGGACATGCTCTCGAACGGTCTGATCAACGTCATCCTCGAGATGATCAACCTGATCCTGATCGTGATCTTCATGATGATCGTGGACGTGCAGATGTCCCTCGTCGTCATGTGCGGTGTCCCCGTGCTGGCTGCCTTCCTCTTCTGGATCAAGAACCGTCAGCGCCGGGCATGGCAGCGCGTGTCCAACAAGAACTCGAACCTGAACGCGTATCTTCAGGAAAATATCGTAGGCGCGAGGATCACGCAGATCTTCGCCCGCGAGGATGAGAACGCCCGCATCTTCGCAGACCTGTCCGACGACTGCCGCAAGACCTGGATGCACGCCGTGCGCTGCAACAACCTCGTATGGCCCGGCATCGACGCGATCTCCGTCTGCATCCGTGCTGCGATCTTCATCTCCGGTATGATCCTGTTCGGTCAGGGAAGCAAAACGATCGGTACCATCGTCGCGATCTCGAGCTACTCGTCCCGCTTCTGGCAGCCGATCATGAACATGGGAAACATTTTCAACAACTTCCTGAACAACATGGCCTACCTCGAGCGTATCTTCGAGACGCTCGGCGAGCCCGTTACCGTAGACAACAAGCCCGATGCGACCGAGATGCCGCCCATCAAGGGCGCGGTTTCCTTCCGCAACGTGTGCTTCTCGTATGAGCCCGGCAAGGAGATCCTGCACAACGTCTCCTTCGACGTGAAACCGGGAATGAGCGTCGCGCTGGTCGGCCCGACCGGCGCCGGCAAGAGTACGATCGTCAACCTGATCTCGCGCTTCTACAACGTCGATTCCGGTCAGGTGCTGATCGACGGTCAGGACATCGCCGATGTGACGCTCTCCTCCCTGCGCAGCCAGATGGGCATCATGATGCAGGACAGCTTCATCTTCTCCGGCACGATCAAGGACAACATACTCTACGGCAAGCTCGACGCCACCGACGAGGAGATCCGCAAGGCGGCCAAGCTCGTCTGCGCCGACTCCTTCATCACCGGAATGTCCAACGGTTACGACACCGAGGTCAAGGAGCGCGGTTCGCTCTTAAGCCAGGGCCAGAAGCAGCTCATCTCGTTCGCACGCACCGTGCTCTCCGATCCCGCGATCCTCATCCTGGACGAGGCGACTTCGAGCATCGACGTGCAGACGGAGCGCGCACTCCAGCAGGGCTTGAACTCCATGCTGAAGGGCCGTACGTCCTTCCTGATCGCACACCGTCTCTCGACCATCCGCAACTGCGACCTCATCATGTACATTGATGACGGCGGCATCACGGAGGCCGGAACGCACGACGAGCTGATGGCGAAGAAAGGTGACTACTATCACCTGTACACCTCCCAGCTGGAGGACATTGCATAACGAAAAGCTCCCTTGCAATAGTTCACGAAAAAACCGCCCGCCGGACCGGAACTGGTCTGACGGGCGGTTCCCTGTTTCTTTAGTTTTCCGCGATCATTTTTCCTCGATCAGACTGCTCAGCGCGGCGAATAGTCCGGGCTGTTCCTGCTGCAGCCGGATCGGCTTGCCGTCCGTGTTCAGGAACGCGTGCGAGGAGGTTGCGAGGCACACGACGGTGCCCTCTTCATTTTTCATCTCATACGCCAGATGGAGCTTGACTCCCCGGAGCTCCTGCACGGAAACCCGGATCGTCACCTTGTCGGAAAATGTCGTCGTTTTCTTGTAGTCACACGAAACATTCAGCACGGGGGAAAAGATCCCCGCTGCCTCCAGCTTGGCGTAGTCCCAGCCGATCTGCGACAGGAAATCGACCCGCGCCTCCTCCATCCAGCGGATGTAGTTGGAGTGGTGCGTGATCCCCATCTTGTCGGTCTCATAGTATTGAACAACGTGCGTGTAGTCCATCGATCACTTCTCCGCGCTCTTGGACTCGGTCGAGGTGATCTTCAACTCGGTGAGCGCGTCCTTGATCTCCTTGACGACGTCGTAATCGCCCTTATCGAAGTCAACGACAACGTTGGTCTTGCTCAGATCCTTCTTCCCGAAGAAATCCGTCAGCAGCGCCTTCCACGCCTGACCATCCGTCAGCTTCTGCTCCTGATCGTTCACGAACACAGACGTTCCGGTGACACGGATGTTGACGGTCTCCTTCTTCGTCTCCTCTTCCTTCTGCACGGAAGGTTTCTCCTGGTTGTCGAGGTACTGGCTTGCGCCGTAACCGCCGAGTGCCAGCACCGCTGCCAGCAGAATCGCCACCAGAGGCTTCTTGCTCGACTTCTTTCCTACGTTCTGCTCGTTCTGGTTTTTCTTGCTCATGTTCTTCTTTTCTCCTTCTGTTCTGTTTTATCTGAATTTTACGAAGATACCAGCCTCAAACTACTCCGCTCACTGCCCTTTTCGCTTCTCATATTGCGCGCCCGTCAACAGATCATCCAGGATGGCAACCACCCGCGAGTAGGTTCCGTAATCCGAATAGTCGTCGATCAGGACGACAAGCACGTTGTCAATGTCCTTCTTCTGTATGTGGTCGCGGAACTCCTCGATCGGCACCTCGACCGCATCCACGTACACCGTGCAGCCGGTGATCGTGATATCGAGCTCGCCTTCGATGTCCGCCTTCTTGCGTTCCGCATTATTTTCCGTAATACCGACGCCGCTGCCGCTGCCGATCCCGATGCCCTTCCCCTTGCCGAACCCGAAGCCGATGCCCCAGGCAAGGCTCAGGAAGATGAGCAACAGCCCGAGCCCTAACGACGTCTTCGAAAGCCTCGAATACAGCACATTGCGCGCCACCTTCTTCGGGATGAACCGCGGCAATATGAAGGACAGACCCACGAACAGGACAACAAATCCCACGCCGGTGTTGAAGAGCCACGCCTTGCGGCTCTCCATCGCCCGCGAGATCATGTCCCGCATCGGCGTAAACGCCAAAATGTTCGCAAGTCTAATATACATCGTCATAGGCGTTCTCAAGCTCCTCTATGATCCCCATGATCGCCTCATAGTCACTTGTCAGGATACCACCTTCCTCTCTGTCGATATGGAAAATGATAACCGTTCTGCCTTGTTTCTCCGCGTCATCGCTGTCCGCGACATCCGTCTTCTTCACGCCGTCCACGTACTCCGTGAGCACCTCGCGAAGCTTGTCAAACGTTGTCTTTACGCTGCCGTCCTTGAAGTCGCGCTCCAGCATGATCCGTCCGTCGAGCCCGAGCACGCGAAGGTGCCGCGCCCAATCCTCCGGGTGATTGACGTCGCCGGAGTCGTACCGGCAACTGATCGACACGACGAGCACGCGCCGTCCGACGACGGAGCCCTTCAGCGCCTCGATCTGCTGCTCGTAGATCTGGATATCGGCGCGGATGCCCTCCGCCTCCTCCAGCTTCTTGGTCGCCTCCATCAGCTTGGCGTCCGCTTCCTTCATCTCTTGTTCCGCAGCGTCACTCTGATTCGCACATTTTATGGCATAGCCGATCATGACCACAAACAGGAAAATGAAAATGATATCCATGAAGGAGGTCATTTCAAACTGCGGATTCGGCGATGACGCTGTCGCAGGATTTCTTCTGTTCATTCTGCGCACCTCGCTCTTCCTAGTTTCCGCTGCTTCCGGCCTTGCGATACAGCTCCTTGCTCATTTTCTCATTGACGCGGGCAAACGCCGCATCGATATCATTGATGACTCTGCCCGGTCCGACCGCATCCACAACCTTCAACACGATCGTGCAGATCAAACCGACGAGAGTCGTCCACATTGCCAGACTGAGGCTCGACATCAGCGTGTCCATCTCGATCTCGCCCTGGCTGCTCAGGATCAATCCAAGCACCGTTCCCAGAAGTCCCAGCGACGAGAACAGCGGGACCATCTGCGACCAGCACACATAGCCCGAATACAGCTTGTCGAACTCGGTGCGCGCATTTTCCAACTTGACGTTGTCAAACGTCGTCCGGATCGTCACCTTCTCCTGGATTGAAAAATCCTCATCAATGTTCTGGCCCACCTCGCTCACTTCCCGGCGCGCCGCCCGGACATCCTTGAGCACGCTGCTGAAATGCCTCTTGTAATCCCACAGGGAGAAGAAGCAGAATACGCCCAAGCCCAAAATGAACGCACAGCAGACAAATGTAATTCCTGCAGCCATAGTAGTTTTACCTCCGAGAATTGGTAAAGTGAACCACGTTGATACTATATTTTACCGCATACGGAATGGTAATTCAAGGAATACTTCTGCGCGCAAAGAATCCCTGCGGCCACCGGTGTACCGATAGTCACAGGGATTGTCATTTTTCATATAATTCAGTTGTTCATTGCGCCTACACGATCACTGCTCGGGGTAGTCGAACCGCTTCATCACGCCGTTTACGGAGCGATAGAAGATGCAGTTCTCCTCCTCGTCGAAGGCGACGTAGGTGCCGTTCCACATCTCGCCGTAGGTCTCGTCCTTGCACTCGAACTTGAACTTCTTGCGGGCGCCGTACATTCCGCAGAAGCCCACGTCAAACGACTCGATGTCATAGCCATCGCGGGTCTCGCGCAGCTCGTCCGTGAAGAGGAAGTACGTCATCAGCGGCGCGCGTTGTTCCGTGAGGCCCCACGTGGCGTCGATCAGGTAACCCTTGCCGTCAAGCTTGATGTAATTCCATGCGTGCGAGTCCGCGCCGTATTCAAGCGGCGATCCGACGACCTCGTCCACGTCGATGCCGCACTGCAGTCCCAGGTACTGGTACAGCATCGCGATCTCGCCGCAAATGCCCTGTTTCTCCGTGAGGACGCGGTAGGACGACTGTTTGCAGTTCCACTCTTCCTCCCCGTTGTGCTGCATCATATCGTAGTCGTAGACCGTGTATTCCGTCAGGAACTCGTACAGCGCAAGCGCCTTCTCGAAGTCCGTGTAATCATCCTCGAGCGCGTCGTTCAGGATCCGCTCGACCAGCTCCTCGAACTCCTTCTCCTTCTGCAGGAACTCCTCCTTCGGGACCTTGTAGATGATCTTCGCCCAGCCGTCCCCGGTGTACTCGGCGTCGGCGTACAGCCCCGCGTACGGGAAGAACATCATCGCAAAACGGCCGCTGCTCCACGCCGCATTGCCCTCGTTACCGCAGTAGTATTTGTCCTCGCCGGCGCGCAGCGCGTCCACATATGCGTAAAATGCATCGCGTCGCTTCTCCCCGTGTTCCTTGAGGTAGAAGGTGGAAAATACGTGCGGGTTGAAGGTGAAGGACGCCCCGTCGTTGTTGCGAACATTTTCCGGATGAAGCGCCTTGCCGGACTTCGTCTTCACGAGCTCCGGATCATTCTTCGCGAGCAGCACGAAGCTGTTGACCAGCTCCATCTCCGACATAAAATCGCCGAGCGAACCGATCGTTCCGTCGTCCACCGTGCGGTCCGGCGTGAACTCGATACCGTACTGCGCAGCCTCATTGATCAGATTCTGCAGGCTCTTCGCGAGATCGTCCTTCGCAAGATCGCAGAAATTGTCGATCGGGAGCATGCTCGCTCCGGCGTTCCACAACATGATCTCGGGTGTATCAAGCTCCCTGTCCGAGCAGAGCAGGACATAGCCGTCACCGACCACACCCTTGGCCGACAGATAGACGGACCCGGGGATCTCCGAATCGGTCAGCTTCTCGGAATACATCTTCGTCTCGAGGTTGTACAGGCGATAGTCCTGGTACACATGCTCGTCCGCCTCACGGCGATAATTGATGCTGCCGAGCCACTCGCCCTGCGAGAAATTCACTTGCTCCTGGGAGTCCATTTTCCGAAAAGCAACGCCCTCGCGGAGGTTGCCCGGAGAGTGGAAGAACCAGGTGCTCGACGCGACCGTCGTGACCGGCGCGCTCATCGGGCAGATGCGATCCGTCCACCACTCGTCGCCGAGGTCGTTCTCGTTCTCGGTCCGGAGGCTTAGCTCGCTTGCGCCCTTCGAAAGCGACATGAACACAAACTCATACGAACTATCGATCACCGCAGCGGCGAAATACTTCTGACCGTCCACGGAGCCGAGATATCTCGTGAAACGATACTTCGTGTCGTAAGGGTACTCGCCCACCAACTGCCCCTTCAGATCAAACGACTGCAGCTTTGCGCCCTTCTCATCGTAGTTCCAGAGAAGGCCGTCCTCGGTAGCTCCGAAAAATGACAGCTCCGTCCCGCTCAGCAGGAAATTCGCGGTCTCCTTCAGCGTGTTGTCATACACGTGAATGCGCTCCGTGCCCTGCTCCTCAAGGATGACCGTGCCATCGGGCAACAGGATTGGGGATGTGAGCGCATAGTCCAGCTCAATCCTGTGCTGCTCGGTGCTCACTGTCGGGTTCAACAGCACGATCACGTTGCTTGTGTTGCCTTCCCAATTCTCATCGACCGCCGGCGGATTGAACCACAACAGCACATAGTCGCCCGCACAGAGCGTGTTCATCAGGCACCAGCCGTTGGCCAGATCCTGCACCGGCACGCGGTAGACATCATCGCGGGCAGCCAGCTCATACGTCGTGCTCACCACAAGCGGCGACGGTGTCGGCGTCGCGGTGGCCGTCGGCGTCGCACTCGCGGTGGCACCCGCGGTCACCTTCGTGCTGTTGTCCGCGCCCGGCTTATTGTCCTTGCCGCACCCGGCAAGCACGCCTGCGCACAACAAAAAGGCCAGCACAAACACACTGACCTTTCTCAACAACAAACTACTATTCTTCTTTCGCATAACAAAATTCTCGCGCCCCACGCGCGAAACTCCTTTCATCTCGGAAGCCCCCCGGCTTCCTTCCAATTCCCCACTGTCCCGAATCCTCGGAACGCAGGAATTATAGCACAGGAGAAAGGAAAATACAAGGAATTATCGGCGGATTTCCTCAAAGCGTTTCAGCACTGTGAGAAGCTCCTCCGGGAGACGCCGCTCGCACTCCGCGACCATGTCCGCAGGCACACCGTAATACGCCTCCGCAAGGCTTCCGGTGATGCACGTTAAGGTGTCGCAGTCGCCGCCGAGCGAGACCGCGTTGCGGATGGCATCCTCAAAATCCGTGCTCTCGAGAAATGCCGTGATCGCCTCCGGCACCGTCTGCTGGCAGCTCTCCACATGGTAGTAGCCCGGGCGGATCTCGTCGAGCGTCCGGGACAGATCATACCCGAATTCGCTGCAGATAAACTCCTTCACATCCTCCATGGAGCTGCCGTTGCGCAGCAGGAAGATCGCCGCTGCCACGGACTCCGCGCCCTTGATCCCCTCGGGATGATTATGCGAAACCTCCGCCGACCACCGCGCAACCTCGCGGGTGCGCTCCAGCGAGTCATAGCACCAGCCAACCGCCGCCACTCTCATCGCCGAGCCGTTGCCGAAGCTGCCGTACGGCTTCGGATCCTTCTCGCGCAGCCACCCGATGAAACGCGCTCCGTACTCATGGATCGCATACCGGTTCCCAAAATCCTGCATGCAGGAGATCATCGCTGCCTTCATGTCCGCCTCACCCGCGTCCGGCCCCGCGCTCAGGATCGCCTTCGCGATCGCCAGCGTCATCGCCGAATCATCCGTAAAATGAACCCGCGGATCAAACAGCTCAAACTCCTTCGACTTATCGCCCTGATCAAACTCATACGGCGAACCGATGATGTCGCCAAGTATTGCTCCGTACATTTTCCTCAGTCCTCCGATCTACGCACATTTTCCCAATCTAATGACCCGATCACTCATCGTCATCCAGGTCCGAGAGCATGTCATACGCCGTGTCATAGCCCGCGTTGGCCGAGCGCTTCAGCCAATTGATCGCTTCCTCCCGGTTCTTCTCTTCGTCCTTATCCAGAAGGATCTTCGCGACATTGTACATCGCCTCGGGAACGCCCTGCTCCGAGGCGAGCAGGAACCACTCAAGCGCCTTGTCCTGATCCTGCTCCGTGCCGCGGCCGGACCAGTGCATGAACCCGACGAGGAACTGCGACATCGCGTCACCGTCCTTCGCCGCCACCGTCAGATACCGAAACGCGCGATCCAGATCCTGGTCGATATTCCACCCGAAATAGAACTCCTTGCCGAGAAAGGCGCACATCTCCGGGTCGCCCTCCTCGCACAACTGAATGACCGCATTCAATTTGGTCTGCATATCCTCATCCATCGTTTTCTTCTCCTTCCGGCTCTCAGTCGTCCGATTGGCCCGCCCAATGGTATCTTCCGTTGGTGATGCACAGGTACCTCTTCGGGAACTGTGCCTCGATCTGGAACCCATCGTACTTGTAGTTCATCTCGTCCGCCTCCACCGGTCCATCGACCGGGAAGAAGTCCGTGTAGTAGCCGTCCGAATCATCGGAAAATGAGTGGAACTCCGACCACTGGCATAGGATATACCCGCCGCAGCTGTTGCACCGCCGCAACTTCCGCGAGCCCTCGTCCCACGTGTGCAGGGGATGGTTGTACAACGTGTCGCCGTACTCTTCCACATGTTCCCAACCCTCGCCCCAGTGTTCCAGAGCTTCGTCGATGGTCTTCATCATAAATGCTTTGCATGCTGCCATGGGGGTGTCCTCCTTAACTAATTCTAGCTCTATTATAATGTTTGGCTTCTGCAGATGCAAACGACTTTACCGAAAAAGCATTTTTTGATAATATACCATAAAAATCAATTTCCCTTTACTGTTCGTTTTTTGAATATATAATCAATGTTGTATGGAATACCCCACTGCATTTCTCTGTGGGGAACAGCCCGCATCGAAAAGGCGTTCTCTTTGTTCCGAGACTCCCTTCTTAACCCATTGTATATAGCCCCGAAAACATCTGATTCACCGTCACTGCACGCAACTTCTTTTTCAATATCATCGATATTGAACTTTTCTTTACCTATTCTCACAGCCATTTCATAGACGGAACTGACAATTCGTTCCTGACTGGAAAGAACTTCCTCAACAATTGCCGCAACCACATCATCAGTAGTTATTTGATTTTTAGGGCATTCCTTTTCAGCTTCAACTAGATCTTCCTCATCGACCTCAATTACTTCTTCGTTCTTTCCGATTGAAAAATCACCTTCAACGAACCACTTATATGCTCGTTTGGCGATTATCTTTGTCTCGGCGAAATCGAGTCCACCGCCTATGGCCGCCCCAACTCCAGGAACCAGTTTACCGAAATTGATAATTCCTTTCTCTCCAAACTTGGTAAGGAATCGGAATCCAACTTTTTGATTAATCCGAGTTAGGGTCTTTCCCGGTATTTTCTTAATCAGGTTGGTTGCTGCCTTTTCTCCAAACTTGATAGATGCTTTTTTTACAACTTGATTCACCGCAACACCTGCTAAGCAGGCATATACAAAGGTTTGCGACTGATCACTTCTCAAATCGTAACCCGACATGTGTGCAATACAAGCAACCATACGCATTTGAATATAAAGAACACTACCCACATTTGCAGGAATCGCAACAGGCAAAGTAATAATACCTCCCAAACTCGTGAGCGCCCCGGATGTAGTACACTTTGCAACTTGGTTACGAACCATCTTCTTACATGCTTCGTCCTTCGTTTTGTTCTTTTTCAGATAGTCCTCCGCAAGTTCCTCAACGCTTTCACTTACCATAGGAATACCGTCAAGGCACTTAGCATAACATGTATCCAACAACCTCTGAATGTCTTCTGCCGTCACGATTTGTTTCCTGTTTCCCATGATTGTCTCCTTGGTCTACTTATTTGATTGCTTTTCTAATTATTTCTTCTTGTAGTCAGTAATATCCGAACACTTATCGCTAAAGACTATATTATCGGGGCTATATGTATAAACAACAATTTCTATTAATGCATCTCGATAAAAAGGGGGTGCGCCAGAAACCTTTTCCGTCCATTTTCCATCAAGTCTATACGCAGTGCCATCAATATAAAAAGATGCAATTGAGCCCTCGTTTTTCATTGCGCCAGTAGTTAACGCATTGTTACGATACAGATGAATATTCGTGAACCCCATTTTTCTCAGATCTTCCACGACACTCTTATACTTCATCTTTTTATTTTCATCATAATCGCCTAAGCGCGTTCCTATATGAATCTTCACTCGATAGTAATCGATAGCAATTGGTGCGTTTTTCTGAACAAAGCACTCTCCATCAGTGTATTGTTCATAGTTTACATGCAGAATTCGTATTCTTAATCAATTCTGTCAAATTCTTTATGCTTTCTTTAACCTTATCAATTACATTCGCCGAAGAACGCTGAATCGACGCAATTGAACCCTCATAAAAATGGACCTGATCAATATCCTTCAGTAATGAGACATACTGTTCATTGATGCTCTCGATTGTAGCCATAAAGAAATTTCCTCCTGCAAAACACTTTAGTTTTTCATCTGAATGTTATTATAGAATTATAGCAATAATTGAAAATCACCACAAGTGATAGTTCCCCTTATATGCATTAATGCAGGCAGCATCATATTTTCAGAGCTCATATATTCAAAAAGATGACAAATTTCATTAACTATGCCTCATACAAGGAGTCTCCCCCTTTTTCACAATGTCAAATTTATGCAAATTATTACCTCCCTACGGTTTATATATCACAAACCAAGTCCTAAAAAACGGACACTCTGCGATCGTATTACGCTTTATGTGAGCTCTTCACTCTTCACTCTTCACTATTAACCAATGCCAAACATAATAAATGGAGGCTCATCGTCTTGAGCCTCCAGACTGTTTCACAATACTTTGCTAAAGTATCCTCATTTCCTTGTTGGAATCTTTCACCCCTTCAATTCTTCCCTCGCCTTCCTCACCACCTCATTTTCCTCTCGTCCTTCCCAGAGGAGGTCAAGGATCCGATCCGCTTTAGTGCGGTACGTGGAATTGTTGGTTTCCTCGGCGAGCACCGTCAGGTGCTTCGCGAGCGCCCAGGAAAGCGGCGTGAGCGCGTCCTCCGAGATGCGGCGGCGCTCCGCGCCCTCGAGGAAGTAGATGAGAGCATTTTCCCGGGCCTTGTAGAGGTTCGGGAGCTTCTCGGCCTGTTCGATCGCCTTCTCCGGCTCGCCGTTTTTCATGTAGGAGATGCAGATGTTGTACATGGTCGCGCCCCTCACCTCGGAGTCCTCGCCGTATCGCAGTATCTGCTCCTGGATCGCGATGGAATCCGCCAAATGGAGCCGCTTCTCCTCGGCCGTTCCGCCGATCTTCTCCAGCGATGTCGACAGCTGCACGAGCAGCAGCGAGTCGTTGGGATAGTTTTTGAGCGCCTTGCGCATGAGGGCCGCATTTTCCGAATGAAGGCCTTTCTCGTTGTTCTTCTTCCAGGTCGCGTTGATCTCGTCGTATTTGCGGCTCTTCTCGAGGTCGCCGATCCCGAGCAGCTCGTCGACGCTGATCTTGAAGTACCCTGCAAGCGACGGCAGCAGCTCCATGTCCGGATAGCATACGCCCTTCTCCCAGCGCGAAACCGACTGGCTGCTGACGCCCAGAATGTTCGCAAAATCCTCCTGCGTAATGTCGTGTGCTTTTCGCAATCTCTTGATGTTTTCTCCGATCTTCAGTTCCATGATCAATCCTCCCGAATACATTTGAAGCGCGCCCTTCGACTGTATTCTACCACGGATCTTTCGGAAAATGAATATCACGCTGCGAGAGATATTTTCTCTAACAGCGTGATATTGGCTTATTATGCGTATTTGACGAAACAATGGTTGTCCCGCTTCGGATCATTGCAGCGGTTACTGCTCTTCCTTTTTCCCGTAGAGTTCTTCCCAGGCTGCCGTCAGATCCGGGTCAGCGAAATAGTTCACGACGCCGACTCTCCACAGATCTTCGCCGTCTTTATGCAGGAGCCGCACATACGCGTAATCGGTACGGCCGTCGCCGGTCTCGAGGAAATACCCGAGTGAATTATCCTTAACGATCGGATTGTATTCGGCATAGTATTCGGTAATGTAACGGCAGTAGAAATCGTATGCCTTATTCGCACTCGCCTCATCGTAGAAATGGAGGGTGAAGTCGCCGATTCCTTTTCTCTTATCAGCCGATGAGAAGTAGTCATAGGCGATGACTTTTCCGGGATCGGCGATAACGTCCTCACAAGGCTCAGTTTCATATCTCCAGTAGCCGAAACTGACCAGACGGTTATGACCTTCGTACCCGTTCTCAAAACTGAACTCGAAGTCAAACGTGTGCTGGTTGCTCCACATGGACGTGCCCATCGGATCCTTCCCGATCGACGCCACAACCTTGGCGTAGAGGTCCTGCTTATCCTCGCCGAGCTTAGGCTCGCAGTTCATAAGCGTATCCGCTATTTTCCGAAGCGCCGCCTCATCATTGGCATCGACGAGGTACATTTGGCTGAGCCAGTATTCCTCCGACCCGAATTCCGGCTCGTCTCCCGGCTCGTCTGCCGCGCCGGTAACCGTGGTCTCGATCTCTTGATCCGTCTTCCTGTTCTTCGGACTCTCCTCGTCTTTGTCTCGCGTCGCAAAATAAATCCCGGCCGCAGCCGCGCCTAAAAAAAGTGTCGTAATAATGAAAATAATAAGCTTCTTGATCATAATCCCTGTCCCTTTCTCAATTGCCTCAGTAGCAATTGCGGTCGCGGCTTCCCCTATGGAAGCCTCTGCAGATGCGGACAGGACGGTAAGCGAAGCGGGCATGGGCCGCAAGGGCACCTGCTCCGATTCTCTGATGAACAACAACGTTAAGAACGGTACAGCCACGGCATACAGCTTGATGTCATTATCTTTCTCATACTTTTCAACCTCCTTCTTGATTTTCCCTCTGGCAGAACTCAAACGCCACAGAACGGTTCCCTGCGGGACTCCCATCGCCTCCGCGATCTCTTTCGTGCTCATCTCGTCGAAGTAGAACAGGATGATCGTCCTTCGGACATCCTCCGGTAGTGCCCGCTCGATGATATCCATGATGATCTTCCGCTTCTCCTGCGACTCCAGGATCGATTCGGGCAGAAAATCCTCCGGAACAGCCTCGATGTTGTCGAAAAATTCCTGCTCCATCGCCTGCGTCTTCGTCCTCGTCAGAAGATTCAGACACTTGTTGGCGCAGATTTTCTTCAACCACGGAACCACCTTGGATTTGTCCTGAAGCGTGTCGTAGCGTTCGATCAGCGTCACGAACGTCTCCTGCACGACATCCTCGGCATCGGCCTCATTTTTCATAAGCGCCATTGCCGTCCAGTACACCGCGCGATAGGCTTCCTTGTAGATTTGTTCACATTCTTTCGGCGTCATGTGTTGCCTCCTTATCCGCATCTGCCCTATAGACACGGGAGGGAAGAAGATTATTTGAGGTATTGGAAAAATTTTTCAAAAATTTTCAAAAAATATCTTTCACCCGAAATTTTACATGTTTTCCGGGGAAAAGACAAGCAGAGCCGACATTACTACCGGCTCCGCCTACATCATGTTACGCACTTCTCTGTGCTTCCGAGTTCGCATCCACGATGATGATCTCATCGATGGACACGCCGAAGATCACTGCCAGCGCGACCAGGTTGTCGATCGTGGGCATCGCGGTGCCGCGCTGCCACTTGTAGATCGCCTGGGGAGTTCCAAAGCCGAAGATGGCCTGCAGCTCCCTGACGGTCAGACCGGCGTTCTGTCGCATTCGGGCAATGTTTCTTCCTGTTGCTGCCATATCAATGGCAGGAATCGCTCTCATAGTGTCCTCCGTTCCGGCTCCCCGGAGCAGAGGACGCGCCTCTACTCGGAAGCCTTAAAGTTGTAAATAGGTTTCATGACGTCGATGACATCCACAGACTCCTTAACGACATCGATGATGTCCCCAAGACTCTTGTATGCCATCGGCGCCTCGTCCAATGTATTTTCGTTGATCGAAGTTGTGTATACGCCCTCCATCGTCTTTCGGTACTCCTCAAGGTTCAGTGTTGCCCGAGCCTTGCCTCGCGACATGATCCTCCCGGCGCCGTGCGGAGCGGAGTAATTCCACTCCGGATTGCCCTTGCCGACCGCAAGAATGCTTCCGTCCCTCATATTTATCGGAATCAGCACTTTTTCACCATTATGGGCCGCAATTGCGCCCTTTCTCAAAATCATTTCTTCTGTATCGATATAATTATGAATGGTGTGGAAGCTCTCGCCGCCGGTCAGCCCGGCGCGCTCCATAAGGATCTCTGCCATGAGCTCTCTGCTTCTCTTCGCAAAATTCTGACAGATCTCCACATCGTGAAGGTAGTCATCCAAATACTGTCCGGACAGGTAGCACAGGTCGTCCGGCATGGTCGGTGTGAGCTCATGGAACTGCTTTTGGAGTTGCTTCAACGCCCCTTCTATCTCATTCTTACGTCCCATCTCCTTGTAGCTTCTGATGATCTCGTCCCGCTCCTGCAGGTACCTGTCAAACCCTCTGTCCAGTCGGATCGCAAGATTCTGGTAGAACTCCGCCACCTGCTTCCCGAGGTTGCGTGATCCGGAGTGAATGATGAGATACTTAGTCCCGTTCGCGGCCTTATCGATCTCTATAAAATGGTTGCCTCCGCCCAACGTGCCAAGCGATCTCTCCAGTCTCTTCGCATCCTTCAACTCTCTGTAGCAGACAAGCCCGGTCAGGTCAAAATGCTCCCGTCGACCGTCCCACACATTCATCCCCGAAGGGATGCAATGCGCAGCCTCGTCGACGCGCTCAAGATCGACGTCCTCCGTTCCAAGATCAACCGTGTACATTCCACAGCCGATATCGACGCCAACCACGTTGGGAACCGCTTTATCTCTTATCGTCATGGTCGTTCCAATGGTGCAGCCGTTACCCGCGTGGACGTCCGGCATGATCCGGATCTTCGAGCCCTCCGTCATGTCGTAATCGCACATGCGCCTGATCTGCTCTATCGCTTCGTCCTCCACTACTCTTGCATAGCAGATTGCCGTATTCACTTTTCCTTTGATTTCCAGAATGTCCATTTTCCTCGTCCTTTCTTGGAATACATTGAACAATACTCTGCGAATGAGCTAACGGAGCAAAATAAAAGACCGCTTGCCTCATACAAGGTAAGCGGTCTGCGAACATGCCTTCAATTCAAGCTTCCAGCCGTCCCCACGACGGCTCTCAGCTAAGCAACATTTCCTCGCATATGCCCGGTCTCATATGAACGCACCAAAACATATTCCCGCCCGAAACCAAAATCAGGCCGAAACACATAGCGTTTCTCAAGACTGTTTATGCAAGCCAACATTGCCATGCTTATTCTTTCCTTTCCGGGAGCTCATGATCGCCCCGCCTATCTCATTCTGCGCTGTATCATAGCATAGTTTTTGGAAAATGTCACTATACTTGTGGTATAAAGCAAATGCGCATGCCTCATTTTCCGTCATCAATACTCAGTTTTTACGCTCTCCAGCTCAAAGATGCGGCGAAAGCGCTCCTCGTCCGCGGGAGTGCGGATCACCATGACTTCCGTGAACTGTCCGTTCTTCTTATTCTTGAACCCGGCCACCTTCTCGCCGGTGCAGATTGAGCTGCGGATCACGGCGTACTGCGTCTGCGGGTCGAACCCGATCCTCTCGCGCATGTCCCGCTCGTAGTGCGGGATCTTGGCCGAATCCTGCCGCATCTCGATCGCGAAAATGACGCCGAATGCCGTGAGCCCGAGGCCGCCCAGGATCACGAAAATCCAATATACCTTGCCGAACACAAGCCACAGGATCAGAGGGATGACGGCGCCGATTAAGAAGCTGACGGCGATCCATTTGCCGCCGTAACTGTTTGAGTTGATCTTTGGGATTCTCATGCGTTTCCTCCATTGACCGTGCTCTGCTCCGCCGGGGCCGCTGCCGCGCCGCGCTGCGCGGCCCGCTTCGTCGCAATATTGCCGAGCCGGATCGCGTACGCCCGCAGGTCGGCGGCGATCTTCTTCGGATCGTCGCGCATCCCGCGGTGAAGCCACGTCGCGACTACATTCCACATTGCCCCCGTGTTGAACGGGATGATGTACGTCATGTCGAGGTCGCCGAAGATCTCCTCCGGGATAACGCCCATCGCATCCGCTTCGTCATGCATTTTGGGTAGTACCGTGTTCAGCTTATTCAGCACAAGATACAGCATGTCGTTCCGGTCAAGGAGCTCCGCAAAATGGCTGTTTTTCACGCAAAAATTGAAGATAACCTCCACCCACGACCGATCCAGCGCCGAATGCATCTCTGTCGTATATTCCCTGATAAACTCATTCAAAAGCGCTTCGAGGACATCGTCCTTGTCCGTAAAATTCCGGTAAAAGGTCTTGCGCACGACCCCCGCTTCCAGCACGATCTGCTTGACCGTGATCTCGCTGTACGGGTATTGATCCATCAACCGGATCAGCGCATCGCAGATCTCCTTCTTCGACCGCAAAGCCGAAGGATTGGTCGAGTTGTTCATGAACGATCTCCTTTCCGAGAGGCATTTTTCGAAAATGACACACTTGTGACATTATCGTGTATCTTTTCCCGGAGCTATTGACTTCCGCCCGATTTCGATTATATCATAACGCTCGAAGTTACACAAGTGTGTCACTTATTTTCTTTTGCAAAAGAAGGGCAGAAAATTTTGGGAGGTACATTACTCATGATCATTTTGGACAATGTCGTAAAAAAATACAACTCCGGTTCCGAGGAGATCTCCGCGCTCGGCGGCGTCTCCGCAGAGATCAAGCCCGGTGAATTCACGGTCATCCTGGGGCCGTCAGGCTCCGGCAAGAGCACGATGCTCAACCTGCTCGGTGGGATGGACCGCCCGACGTCCGGCCGGATCCTGGTCGACGGAGAGGACATCTCCGCCTACCCCGACCGCAAGCTGACCGACTACCGGCGCAGGGACGTCGGCTTCGTCTTCCAGTTCTACAACCTTGTGGAAAATCTCACCGCGCTCGAAAATGTCGGCATCGCCGCCAACCTGAACGGCAATGCAGACAAGTCGGCAGAGATCCTCGCGGATGTCGGCCTCGCCGGGCGGATGGAGAATTTTCCGAACCAGCTCTCCGGCGGGGAGATGCAGCGGGTCGCCATTGCGCGGGCGATCGCCAAATCCCCGAAGCTTCTGCTGTGCGACGAGCCGACAGGCGCACTCGACGTCACGACCGGGGCGCGCATCTTCGAGATCCTGAAGAACTGCTCCAAAAACCCTGACACCGCCGTTGTCGTCGTCACCCACAACCCCGACGTCGCCGCAATCGCCGACCACGTAATCCGGCTGCGCGACGGGAGGATTATTGCGGACAAGACCGCTGCCTGCGCATAAAGAATTCGATAGAGGAAGAAGGGAACCACTATGTCATTTCTGTTTCGGAAAATGCTTCGCAGCATTCGCCAATACAAGCTTCAATTTCTGTCCGTGCTGCTGCTCGCAACGCTCTCGGTCACCGTGTACAGCGGTCTGGAAGGCATCTGGAGCGGCATTGAGTACGAGTACGGCCGATTCTCCGAGGAGACCAATCTGGCCGATGAGTGGGTGTACGCCACGTACTTCACCGACGAAGATATCGCCGCAGTCCGCGGCACAGCCGGCGTGAGTGATGTCTCTGCGCGGCTGCGGATCACCGTGGAGGTCAGCGCCGCAGAGTCCGCTCAGAATCCGTCCGCCGCGGCCGAACCCAGCTCCCGCCTCAGCCTCGACACCGTCGGCAACGAGTCCATCTCATCCATGCGTCTGATTGAGGGCGTTCCCTACGATCGCACTCACACAGACAGCGTGTGGATCAACAGCGACTACTCGGAGGCAAACGACATCGCAGTCGGGGATACGCTTGCCCTCACCCTCAATAACACCACCGTCGAGGTCTCCGTTGCCGGCATCGTCATGTCCGCGGAACGCGCGCATTTTGTGGGATCGTCGGACTACTATGTCCCGGACCATCATCGCTTCGGCTACGGCTATATGAGCGACGATCTCGCGAGCGCGTTCGGCATTCCGTACCGCTGCAATCTCCTCGCGGTGACGAGCGAGGATTCCGCGCTCAAGGAGCGGGTCAACGACATCCTCGGCTCGCGGTTTCTCGCCTACTACGACAGGGATACCATGTTTGAAGTTTCATTCGTGAACAATCAGGCAGGCAACCTCAAGCGGATCTCTCTGTTGTTCTCAGGCCTGTTCCTCCTGCTCGCCGTGATGTCCATGCGCACCACGATCAAGCGTCTGATCGACGCCCAGCGCTCGGACATCACCACCTTGAAGTCGCTCGGTTTTTCCAACCACGCGCTCATCCTCCACTACGCTTCGTACGGCCTGCTCGTGAGCATCCCCGGGACGATCCTGGGCTTCCTGTGCTCCTTCCCGTTCACGAAGGCGTTGCAACCCAATCAGCAGAGGATCATCTCGATCCCCGAGTGGCCGATCCGCCACACAGTCGGCTCGCTGCTCGTCATACTTCTCCTCGTCTTCCTCTCCTTCCTCACGGCGGTCCTGGCCGCTGTAGGGGCCATCAGGGGGTTGCCCGCAGAGTCCGCCGACAGGCGCGGCAAAACCGCCCGCAACACGCTGCTCGAACGGTTGCCCGGTTTTTGGCGGAAAATCAGTTTCGGCCTGCGTTGGACTCTTCGCGATGCGGCAGCCCACAAGGCGCGCATATCCTTAGGTGTTATCAGTGTGTGCGGCAGCTTCATGCTGCTCATGATCGGCTTCGGCACGCCCGACTCCATCAAAGCATTTACCGACAAAACATACGGCAGCGAGTTCACGTACACGAACAAGCTGACTCTGACTGCCGGCACAGATCCGTCATATGTCGATTCCCTGGCGGAAAAGCTGAACGGACAGATGACCGAGGTGCTGCAGAGCCGGATGAGGGTCGTCAAGGGGGGAGAAGCCGGTGGGAGCGTTGCCGCGATGGAGGATACATACTTCAAGACTGTCACCGTATTTTCCGACGGAACATTCATCAACCTGGAAACCACCGACGGGCGGACTCCGGGCGATGACGGCGCGTACATCACCGAGGGTATGGCCGAAGCTTTGGGCATCAAAAGAGGGGACACAGTCGAGCTGTTCCCCTCCGGTTCCGAACGTAGTTTTTCCTTTGTGATCGCGGGCATCATCCCATCGAGCATGCCACAGACCCTGTATATCACCGAGCGCTGCTGGACAAGCGCAGGCGCGGCGTTTCGCCCTACCCACATGCTCACGAGCGACATCGCCGATCCAACCGCCGTGAAGGCCGATCCGGCCGTCTCGCAGCTCCTGGGCGTCGCGCGTCAGGCGAACAATCTGGACGAATTTCGGACCGCATTTTCCGGAATATTCAACCTCATGAAAACGGTTGCCTTCGCTCTCGTCGTAATCGTCCTGTACAACCTGAGCGTGCTCAGTTTCATCGAGCGCGCCCGCGAGTACAACACCTTCCGTGTGCTCGGCTTCCACTACGGCGAGATCCGGCTGCTCGCCTCGTTTGAGAACATCCTGATCCTCGGCCTCGGCGCTCTGGCCGGACTGCCGCTCGGCTTCCGGTTCCTAAAGCTGTACTGCTCGAACTTCTCGAACGACACCCTGAAGATCTACGCCTCCATCACCGGCGCTGACCTGGCCCGCGTGTGCAGCATCGTGTTCCTCTGCACGCTCGCCACCACACTTCTCCTGTCCCTGCGAATTCGGAGAATAGATATGGTGGAGGCACTGAAGTGATGCAATTACAGTTTATTAGCGCATTCGAATTGAACACAAAAATCAAATCGCCAATAATAATATCATTTTATGTAGCATCCGATTATCGTTTCTTTCTCGCTTAATAACACAATCATCAAAACTGTATTCTCCTCATTTACCTGTTTTCTTTAACAAGAATTTACCATTGTGACGCAAGTAACGTCGAAAATCGCAAAAAATATCTTATTTCTCAGAATTCTATTATTATTCTATCTACTAAAATGCATCCACTTTATTGCAATATAATATGACTATTCAAAAAACTCTATATAAAACTAATTCCCGACTTACAAAAAGGTGTTAATTGTGCATACAATTCAGACAATAATGAATGTTTATGAAATAATTTAGCACAATTCTGAATAATGTATCAACAATATTATTGACAAAACAACACACTAATGGTATGCTGTCAGCGGTGGTTAAATGTTGGACGCAGGTTAAGCGTTGTTCCTTTTCCAAGATAAAATTCACGTTCAATTATCTTAGATTAACCATTTATGGAGGAACAACACTTTATGGAAACGATTCAAAACATACTAAAGACATATTACCCTTGCCTTGCCACGTATTTTCCTCTGTTACGTTACATTACCATGAAAATACTACGACTTCTAGGCCAACGATGGTTAGCTATTCTCCTAACCAATAGTCTCTCGCGTTGTGAACATAATGGAAACCGCAACGAACAGGCGGCCAGTTCCGGAAAGGGCAAAAGTTTAAACAAAAGAGAGCAAAAAGACACCAGTACTGTTTCAGTTCGTAGTCCACCCGTCAATTCCAGCCCAAAAGGCAATTTCTATAGGCGAAGTAGAAAGGCACGGCACCGCAATAGATATACAAAAAGAATTGACTGAGATTCCCGAGGTATTCTCTAATGTGACACAATAACCACCAATATAGAAAGCGGCCTGTATTCGCTTATCGTAGTTTGACTAACTACAAACAAATATTGCAATCTGTGGAAAGGACAAATCAAAACCGCAACGCACATTGCCTGCGCCTAACAGCAAAAAAATAGCAATCCCTAGCCCGGATTGCTATTTTTCTTGCAAATTCTGTGGAAAAGGCAAATCCTTATCGATCCGCCTTTATTACCCTTTTCATCCCAACTTTTTTGGTGATAGCCCTACACGATGTAATTATAACCCAATTTGCTAAAAATTTCAACAAAAAACATATGTTTCATTTATTCCTACTATTTTTTTGAAACGTCAGTTTTTTTCATTTAGGCAGAATGTTGCATATTTTCACGAGTATTATTATGCACTTTCACTCCAAGACGGAAAGATTTCTATTTTGAAAAAAGCAGTTGGGTTCTCACAAATCTACCAACACAGCTGTGCGGATGAAGCTGGTATCAATATTTAGTCTCCTCGCAACTTACTGCTTCTGCTCGAACTGGATGTGCGGAGCATGCTTGAGAAGCGCAGCGCAAATCTTCTTCATATCCTCCTTGTCCGCGCTAAGCAGGTTGCTGCCGTACATCTTCTGAGCAGCCTTCGTGCCGCCGATCACCTCAGCCGGTTTCAGACGATTGCCTTCCGCATCCGTCATCCAGAGCACATTCGTGCGCTGCACAGAATCCCAGCGAATGTCGATGAATCGAATATCTCTCAGGCGGTAAGCCGCGAAAACGACATTGTACTTCTGCACGAGGAAATCGTTCTGCGTGAAGAAGTAATGCAGCGATTTCGAGAAAACACCCTCTTCGATAATCTGGTCACCGTACTTGTCCTTGATCTTCTGCGCACCCTTCTTGCTGGCGGTTACCGTGGACCAGATTGAAAGACCGATGATCACAACGAAAAATGCAACGATACCGATGATTGCACCAACGGACGGCTTATCCGTTGTTGCCAAAAAAGCTACAAACCCGTACATTTTGTTACCCTCCTCAATTATGAGATTTTATTCAGTATAGCGGATATCAAAATGCGTGTCAAGGAAGGTTAGGTCCTATGCAAAAGATACCTCCCTTTGATCTCTCAACTGGCGGTATCCTTTGCTTCAAATCCCTATTGTCCTCTTAACGACGATCATGCATCTGCACGTCGATAAACGATTTTCAAAAATCATTCTTTTTCCGCAGGCTTCTCTGTAATCGTCTCTTGTGACTTCTTTGCGTTAATTATTGCAACAAATGCAATCAATGCATTGATTGCCGCCCAGAAAGACCACACAACCAAGTCTTTGTAATTGCCATATCCGGTAAACCCGAACAACGCCGCCAACCCAAAAAGGATGATAAGTGCTACGTTTCCGCCTTTTCCGGTAGAATTACGAGTAGCTACGGAAACAATACCTCCGGTCAGAACAAGAATTCCGCAAATGAAACCTACGGAACCGGAATTGCCGCCATTTTTTTCAAGTGCGTTTACAGCACCCGCTGCACAGGACTGAACCATAATAATTACAAATAAAATAATTGACAGGATTCCAGCAACTAACTTCCATGTTTTCATATAACTTTCTCCTTTCTTGTATTGTCGTTATATCGACCATATTCACTGTACTATTTCCGCAGACACTATGTCAATGGTCAAAAAATCGTGTCTTATACTTCAGAAACCAAGATAAATAAAAGACGTCAAAAAATGCGTTTTTTTATGTAATCTCTTCCTCCATCCTGCCTGACAACTCTCCAGCCCTTCGCTATAACCTATATGGCGCACAAAATCGGCCCCACCCTTTCGGATGGAGCCGGCAATAGACTCTCAGTTCTTTTTCACTTATCACAGCTTCATTTCCATCTCCACATGCGGGATCCCGTCCTCTTGGAAAATGTTCGACACCACCCGGAAGCCCTCCTTCGCGTAGTATCCGATGGCATACTGCTGCGAGTGAAGATAGATTGACTTCGCCTTCAACTGCTCTCTCGCTACCTCCACTCCCTTATGGAGAAGCTGTCCGCCGATACCCTTGCCGTGCTCGAGGGTTACGACGCGCCCGATCTGTGCGACACCGTTCGCCTCGTCATTCCAGAACACCCGAAGGCATCCTGTCACTCTGCCGGCATCATACCAGCAGAACACGTGGAGCGCGTCCTTGTCCTTGTCATCCATGTCCTGACAGACGCACTGCTGTTCCACGACAAATATTTCGGATCTCGTCTTCAGTATCTCATACAGTTCCAGCGGGCTGAGTTCCGAGAACGGTTTTACGATAAATTCCACGGTCTTCTCCTTCTTGTGAGCGCATTTTCCGACGGAGTCCTTCCGTTCTCATCTCAGAACGGTCTCGTGTCCGGATCACTGGACAGTCCGACGCAGCCCGTGAGCGAAGCGATCAGCTGAACATCTGCTTCCTCAAGTTCAAAGTCAAACACCTTGAGATTCTCCTCGATCCGCGCCGGCGTCACCGACTTCGGCAGCGGAAGATAGCCTCTCTGCAGGCTCCAGCGGATGCAGATCTGCGCGATGCTCTTGCCGTATTTGTCGGCCAAAGCCTGCATTTGCGGAACGCCGAAGATCTTGCCGGTACCCAGCGGGCTGTAAGCCTCCAGGATCATCCCCTGCGCACGGCTGTACTCGACAACCTCGTCCTGCGTCTCACCGGGGCACAGGCGGATCTGGTTCACCATCGGCTTGATCTTCGCGGTCTCGAGCAGCGCATCGATGTGGTGCTTGCGGAAGTTGCTGATACCGATGGCGCGGATCTTACCGGCCTCATACAACTCTTCCATCGCCTTCCAGGTTTCCGCATTGGCCGCCTGCCAGCGGCTCCGGTACGGCGCCGGATTCGGCCAATGGATCAAGAACAGATCCACGTAGTCCGTCCCGAGCTTCCGAAGCGACTCCTCAAATGAGCGCATCGTAAGATCATAACTGTGATTCGTATTCCATAGCTTGGTCGTGATAAAAAGCTTGCTTCTGTCCGCACCGCACTCCTCGATGGCGATCCGCACGCAATCCTCATTGCCGTACGCCTGCGCCGTGTCGATGTGCGTGTACCCGGCCCGGATCGCGCTCTTCACCGCATTGATCCCGGTCCGATCGTCCGGCGTCTGCCACATGCCGAACCCGATGCACGGAACTTCCACCCCATTGGCCAGCTTATAAACATCGTTTTGATTGTTCATACCCTCTCCTCCGTTCAATCGTATTGTGGTAACCCACTGTCCTCATTCTATCATTCGGAAAATGCATCCTCAATGGATTATCCATTAAAGTTCCTGTGCAATACAAGAAGGCTGAACAACTGCCCTAGAGGGTGATTGTTCAGCCCTGAGGTTCCCTATCTTTTTAGTTTCACGATTTCTTCAATGTCTTCAAAAATCACCTGCGTAAAACCTCGTTTAACCGGTGCTATATAATCAAGTTTTTTCATAGCCTCCGTAGCCTTTCTAACCACTCCTTTTTTTTGCGCAGCATCTTTTCCGCACGAAATAAATCTATTTCGGAAATAGACACATTCATATTCGTATCCAAGCGGCTCTCCCGGATACATCAACAACGCAGTGTTCTTTAACTGTTCTAATTCTCGCATTCTTAAGTGCCAAATTTTCTTTTGTTCAGGCAAAAAGCTATTATATGTTTGGAAATATCGATCATCAACTATTTTGGGGGTTCGATGCTGATTATCATCAATTTTCACGAAGCCTATCCCCACCATAGCGCTTAGATACTTCTCAATCAAAGATAACCGCGTTTTGAGATTCATTCGTGTAAGTTTGATTTTTGCTGCTTTTTCGTATTCCTCCATCGTAGCCTTAAACGAACTCTCCTCTAATTGTTTTCCATCAGCCGCAAATATGCGCTCGAGTACACAACCACGTTTTCTATGATATATCTCAGCAGCCTCTAGTTCCTCTGGTGAAGTTATCTCGTTCGGACACAAAACTGTTGCATACTCGCTGAAAACTCGTGAGTTCGATAAATCATCCATTATGCGATAAGAATCTCCAATAGTGTTACACATATACGCAACCAAAGGTTCTTTCTTATCCTGAGTCTTCATCAACTTGCAACTATCTTGGAGTGTTTTTATTCCACCTCCAGGATCTTTACTTTCAATATTTAGCAACTGATTCAATACCGCTTTATGCGTATACAATCTTATAGTCGTTTGAAAATCTTCGTGAGCCCTGCTTTCATATCCCCGATAGTAATACAAGTCACCCTTTCGAATATTTAGATAACAAGAAACTATATCGTTTTTTTCCATCGTATACATTGAAAGCAAGTTGTCAATACGGTTCACACACTGATCAACAACCCTAAGGAAAAACTCATTTCCATCTGTAACTCGAAGTAATCCAACGCTCGTTCGTTTTTCACGTGCTGCAAAGTCAATTAAACGAAATTCACGCTCGATAGAGGTAAGCTTTGCCCAAGGGATTGATTTGCCCTCTTTTTTTATATCAATTATATAGAAGACATCAAATAGTTTCCGAGACAAGACATCAAACGATAATCTTTCTAATTCGATAAGAAACTCCTCCTTTTGCGTTGCTCGAATATCTTCAATGGTTTCGGCATACGCCTTTTCCTCATCTTTGAGTTTTCTTTGTCTCTCCTCTACATCCGTTAAAGCTTCCTGTAGATTAATTAGCTGTCTTCTTTCTACGGCGTTAGCAATATTAAGGCCTGCCCACACTGCTACAGCAATAGCGATGATCGATATACCGCTAGACATAACCATAGCAAGGGCACCCCCACCAAATGCTTCTTCGGTGATATACCCCATTGACATAAAATAGAACAATAGAGTTACAAAAATCAAATCTGCAACCGCAACACATATGATCACCGTACTTACCCATGAGGGAAAATCTCGATGAGTATCCTTAACCTTACCGTTCTGTTCTTTTGACATAAGCACCACCCCAGCAGAAAAGATTTGATAATTCATTTTATTGTATCATGACCGGTTCAGTCAAACAAGTAGTATAATATGGTTTCTTATATGTTATTTGCCTAATCCTCTACATTGTACATGCTCTACTCTATCTTTCGACACTGTCTTGTGATAAGATATTTTCTATGACGAAGCTTCTCTTTTCTATGCTTCGCAAATAAAATATTAAGGAGATTGACATTTCATGAACCACAAATCCGTTTATCCATTCTTTCCAAGTTCTTTTTTCTCCGATAACCTAGAAAATACCGATGAGGTTATGACAAAAGAAGACAACTTCTGTGAACAAAGATCTGACAAAGCGCTAAAGGAACTTCGTAGTTTTTATCAATTTCACTTAAAAAAGCAAAGCGATTATTCGTTGCTAAAGCATCAGTCTGCAGTGGCTATACAGATTCTCGAAATGGCTACGGAAGACGTTGATCACTTTGAAAGTACAATAAATACTATTTATTCAAATGTAACAACCTACATAGGCTCTTTGTTCTCCGTTATGGCACTACTATTCGGCGGTGGTTTGCTATTTGGCTCACTCTCAAATACATCTATCCAGTACCTGCTCCTGTTTGGTCTTACTATAGTAATCGGTGGCATTATCTTTTACTGCAAAAATCATACATTTAACGAGTATAAAGTAGCGCAACGCGAAGTTTATCGTAATGCCATTATCTGCTTTACAGTTTTTAGCGATTGTCTATCTGAGTATCTTCCTTCCTAATAGGGATAAAATGAATCGAAGGGTGGCCATTATTGTGCCACTCTTCGAATGGAACCGGCTAAGCTGATCTCATTTGATTTTCGCAAATTACTTCCCCCCTGATTCATAGCTGTTTCAAACAACTCGCTCCAGACAAAAAATGCCGGACCTTAATCCGGCCCGGCATTTCTGTCATGCTTTTTTGAACAATCTCTTTTTAAATGCTTTGATCTTCGCGCCGTACCGACTTGACAGGATCAATCCGCAAAGCATGATCCCCAGAGCGACTCCCTGCGCGATATCGCATCCGACATGAGCGTACTCATGAGTCGCCGCAAATGACGAATCATTTACGATCATAGCGATCACAAAGATGAGCATTCCGACGGAAGTGCAAAGTCTGACGCGTTTGTGGCATCTTTCGGACTCTGCATTGGTGTATTCGACTGCCTGTAATACGGTTTCTTTCATTTCCTTTTCCATTGTTTCGTGTTTCCTTTCTCCGTTTAGTATGTCTCGGAGGTCAACTTCATAGTAATCGGAGATCTCGATCAAAATATCCAAATCCGGCATGTTGTTACCATTTTCCCAGCGGGACACGGTCCTTCCTGATACATTGAAGACTTCCGCAAGCTGTTCCTGCGTAATCCCTTTTTCTTTTCTGAGCTCTTTCAGGAATCCACCTATCTTCTTCTGATCCATGAGCTTTCGTTCCTCCTTTCGGGAAAATCGTATCAAAACAGCCTTAAAGAAAACACGACACAAAACGGGAATACCCCGTTTTTGGCAAGACATAACATGTCTACTTAGGGCGATTATATCACATATTGGATTATTCGTAATAAAAAATTAACCGGCCCCACCCTTTCGGATGGAGCCGGCTGAAACAGTCGTTTTATTTTTCGGATGATTACTTCAAATCCTTGATCGCGGCCTGTGTCGCTATCATCCTGGCCGGGTGTCTTCGATTCTCTCAGTCGGAACCTCGGCTTACGCGCCGTTCCTTCGACTGAACAACCTACCTCGCCTTCACATATCCTCAAACGCCACACAAAGTGGTCATTGTAGGGGATAACCTCTTTCACAAAGGCATCTATTATGGTATCAGGAATTCGTATATTTGTAAACGAAAAATCCTGTTTCATCGTGTATTTTAACAAATCCAGTTTCTTGTTGACTTCTTCCTTGCTCAGTACTTCTTCCTGCCGGATTTCCTCAAGTTCTGTTTCGAGCTTGTCAATCCGCTCCGTCAGTTCTGTATTGCGGTCATGGAACTGTGCTCTGGTAATCTCATCGTTCAGCCGGAGATCCACAAGCCGTTCCTGTTTATCTTTGAGAGCTTTCAACTGCCGCTCCTGCTTCTTCAGTCTGGCTCTCATCTCCTTGTTCATATCATCCTGAAAATTCTCTTCGAGAAGAGAATTGGCAATCTGCAGCACCCGCTTACGATCCGACAGGAACAGGTTGAGAAGCATTGACAGCATCGTCTCCAGTTTCCATTCTGCAATGATTGGCGCATCACAGATCCCCTCAATGCTGAGACCCTTCTTCAGTCTAGAAGCTACCGTCCCCGTCATCTTCTGGCTGTAACACTGGTAGCAATACGTCCTCACACCCTTGCTGGCGATTGACCAAGGCCGCCGATTGAATCTATGACCGCAGGTGCATTTCAGTTTTTGGCACCAGATATATTCCAACGGCTTAACGCCATATCTCCTGCCGTCTTTGAATTTGGTATTCTGGTTGTCAAGCAACTCCTGCACGCGGGCAAATTCTTCTTTGGTAACGATGGGGGTATGTTTTCCCTCAACGACCACCTGTTCAACCTCACCATGGTTTTTTACTTTCCGTTGATCCAAATAGTCCGGAACGAACTCTTTCCGGTAAACGATGGTCCCGCAATAAAAAGGATTCCGCAGCGTCTGGCTCACCGTCTTCGCATGCCATCTTGTCAGTCCCGACGAAGTACGTCTTCCACGCTTCTCCAGCTCACGCTGGATCTTGGACAATCCCATGCCGCTCAGATAGAGATCAAAGATCATGCGAACCGTTTCCGCCTGCTCAGGGTTGATCACCCGTTCCTTCTCGACACGATCATACCCGAGAATATTGCCGTTCCCGTAGGGTATTGCATTTTGGTAGGACACCTTCATGCCGGCCTTGACGCGGATTGACGTCTTCTTGCTTTCATTTTGCGCAAGCGTTGCCATTAAGGTAAGACGCAGTTCTCCGTCCTCGTCATTCATAGTCCAGATGTTATCTTCGGTGAAATACACTTCGACGCCCATTCGTTTCAGCTTCCGGGTTTCCTGAAGCGTATCCACCGTATTTCTGGCGAACCGTGACACTTCCCTCGTAACGATCAGGTCAAAGCAACCCCTAGCCGCGTCCTCCATCATCTCGAGGAAGGCTTTCCGTTTTTTTACCGAGGTGCCGGTGATCCCTTCATCGATGTATTGGCGGTACAACTTCCAGTCCGGATGCAGCTTCAAAACGTTGTTGTAATACTGCACCTGATTTTCCAAAGCAGATAACTGTGCCTCATGCTCCGTCGAAACCCTTGCATAGATTGCCACGACCCGACTCATCTGCCTGCCCTCCGAAACATCATCCTATGTTAGTTTGATTCTATCACATAAAAAAGTTATAATCAAGGACATTTTCAGGTTGATCCGAAACTTGATCCGAAACACGATCCGTAACTGTCATTCTCATCCGTCCTCACAGGTTTATTACCATCGTCTCCTCCGGCTCGAGTTCTTCCTCCTCGAGCATCTGCTCCGCATCCTCCTTTATCTTCAAAAAGCACTCCTCGCTGAGCACACCTTTCTTCACAAGGTTTTCAATCAGGGCGAGCGCAATCGTCACATCTGCTCGATGCTTTATGTC
>JAFZMO010000020.1 GCA_017551165.1 Lachnospiraceae bacterium | reverse complement strand
TTTACCGCCTCGTTTTGATACTTCCAGTATACCACAAAAAGTGCCGGAAAGCCAGTATTTATGCGGCTTTCCGACACTTTTACATCCCTATAAAAACACATGTCCGAGGCGGTGACGCCTCGGACTTTGTCTTCAGTCTGAAGGGTGGCAAAAGAAGTCTTTTGTCACCCTTTTTCTTATCTCTTTCTGCGAATGATCCGCGGCACGATCACGATCGCCGCCAGCATGACAACCCCGAGGATGCTCAGGATGACGCCGGGCGTGCGGCCGGGCGCGTGGTATTCCATCTCAAACGTGTGCGTTCCCGCCGTGACCGGGCAGCCGATGAAGCCGCCATCGACCTCCTTGGTCTCGACTTCCCCTCCGTCGATGCGGATCGTCCAGTAGCGGTCGAACGGCACCGTCAACACCAGCACGCCGTCCGTCGCGGGCGCCACCTTGCCGGTGATGAGGTTATTATCGGGGATGGCAAGCTCCGTCGCCATCGTCATGTTGTCCGAGGCCGAGCGAACGTCCGCAAGGCGGATCCGCTTGATCTGCGGCTGCGAGAACACAACGTCCTCGCCCTTGAACTGGAAGGTGAGTTCCCGGCAGGGATCCGCCGAGGAAACCACGAACTTGAGCTCGAAATTGTCGTTCGGACGCGCATTGTCGACGCCCGAGAGGATCTCCGTGATCCCGTTTACGGTGACGATCGTGCGGTGCGGGTTGCGCTTCGCAAGTTTCATCGTCACGACATACACGTACTCGTCCAGCGAATCCGGGATCGGCACCTTGAACTCACGGATCTCCGTGGCCGCTCCGAGAACAAGATTGCCGTTCGCATCGCGCGTGAGGCCGAAATCCGGCGCGATGCCGGTGTCCTCAAGCAGCGACTGATAGACGTCGGGTCCGTCCTCCTCCGTGACCGCGAAGGTGAGAAGCGCCATTTGCCGATCGGCGGGCGACAGCGAGCGGTACTCGCGGAGGCTCATCGTCTTCGATGCAACGAAGACGGGCGCGTACACGTCCTTGTTCTCGTACACGCGGTTTGCACCGTTCTCCCCTGCGACCGGCTTGTAACCGGCAGGCGCATTGTCCGCGGCAGACACGAAGCGCACGCCGAGAAGCGTCTGCAGCAGGATGTCGGACTGCGGCGTGTAGGAGATGTCGTTGACGGTCGGGTTGGCCACATCGAGGTCCTTGTAGAGCATCCGCAGATACGCGGAGTTGCTCAGCGAGGAGTAAAAACCGGTCGACAGGTAGCGGGAGCCGTGCAGACGGTTGACCGCCAGCTTAGTCTCGATGAACTCCGCGCTCCGGTAGACACCCTCATTTGCCTCGAGGACCGAAGCCATCATCCGGTCTCGCTCTTCGTCGTGCAGCACGCGCACGTACTCCCGCGAGATCGGTTTTTCTTTGGAATAATAGAACATGTTGACAGCGATCGCAAACACGATGACCGGAACGACGAGCGGCGTCAGATTGCGCTTCCGCACGGAATAGCGCACCAGCAGGATCGCGCCTGCGGCGTCCGCGGCAAACAGCGCAGTCAGGCTCCAGTCCTTGCGGAACAGGTAGCTCAACACGCCGAGCGCCGTCGCTCCCACGGCGAGGATCGTGAACCTGCGAAGCGACAACTCCTCCGCGAAGAGACGGTCCAAAAGCTTCGTGACCAGAAGCACCGCGAGCGGCACAAACGGGATCAAGATCTTCGGGCGGTCATAGAGGAATCCGTTCAAAAGCAGTCGCACCCACGGAAGCCACGCGCACCCAAGCACACCGATCGCAAGGATGATCTCCGCATGCCAGCGGCGGATCTTCCGGTTCGGATCCTTCGCAGCGGGGTCTTCCCCTGCGGAAGAGGTCCCATTTTCCGAGGAAGGGATCTCGGTACCGTCCTCGGCAACGCGGTGCTTTCTGCGCACCGGGATCGCGCACACGCAAAGCGCAAGGTACGTGAGCGCCGTCAGGCCCATGGAATAGCCGCTGTAGCACACGGCCCCCGCAAAATCGAAGTCCCCGAGGATCATGTTCTTCCACTCAAACGCCTTCTTCGTGCCGGGCTCGCGCCCCGAGAAGATCGCCATCATGGACGGGATCGTCAGGATCGCCGCTGCCGCCGCTCCCGCGATGATGCAGAGCGCAAAGCGCCATGCCTCGTGCAGGAAGGACTTCCACGACGCGTAGTCCGTCTTCGAAAAATACCGGTAAATCCCGTACAGAACGATGACCGAAATGCCGGGAACCGCATAGAGATAGCTGGTGAAGAACAACAGCGCGACCGACACCGCCAGCATCCCGCCGCGGCGACGCGCAAAGAAGCGGTCGACGCCGATCAGCGCGAGCAGCAAAAACGGCATGTAATCCACGAACATGATCTGCCGGTGCGAGTGGAACAACAGAGGCGTGGCAAACGCAAACAGCGCCGTCGCCGTGTAGATGGCGCCGTCGGGAAGCGCGATCGCGGGTCCGAACGCGACGCGGATATGCCGAAGCCACAGGAAGCAGAGCCAAACCGACGCGATCAGCATCACGACGGAGGCGATCTGAAGATAGGTGACCATCGAGACGCAGGGAAACAGATAGCTCACCAGAATGATCGGGTTCAGATACCCGTAGTATCCGAAATAGTAGGCGTTCTGCCCGCCGCCGAGCTGGAACGCGAACTCCGGCAGGAACTCGCCGGTCTCATAGAATGTCTGACGGTAGTACTCCGGCAGCACGCTGTGCTGGCTCACCCAGTCGATCATTGAGCCGAACAGCTGTGTCGTACCGGTCATCCAGAAAATAAGAGCAAGCAGTGCCGCCGTCAGACCGCCGAGCACTGCGAAATCTCTCCTCCTCATGGTACGAATGGTTTCTCGCATGATAATAAATCCCCCATATCGGCCGATTGCCGAATTAAAAGGGTGACAGAAGAACCGTCCCCCTGTCACAATATACAGCAAAACAGGCGTTCCGACAAGTGCGAAACGATTTTTCTTTTCTTTTTCGGAAAATGTGCTATACTTCTTTCCGTGCCCGCGCAGACGCGGGATTTATGGGGGAAAAGGGAATATGAAACGCAAAAAACTCGGAATCCGGATCGCCGTTTTGGCGGTGATCGCAGTGGCGGCGATCGTCTTCGGACCGCTGCTTTGGTACAATCGGAATTATCTGTCGATCCCGCCGGTCACGGCGGAGCAGCTCGATGAGCTGAGCCTGGACGGCTTCGACAATCTCATGATCGTCGCTCACCCGGACGACGAATTCATCTGGGGCGGAGCACATCTGCTCTCGGACAAATGGCTCGTCGTCGTGATCACCAACGGCGACAACCAAAAGCGCAATCCGGAGTTTGAGGAGATGATGCGGCAGACAGGCGACAAGGGACTGATCCTCAGCTATCCCGACAAGGTCGGCGGAAAGCGAAGCAACTGGGAGTTCTGGTCGGACTCGATCTGCGCCGACTTAAAGACGATCCTCACCTACAAGACGTGGGACCGGATCGTCACGCACAACCAAGGCGGGGAGTACGGCCACCAGCATCACAAATCGACGCATCAGCTTGTCGTAAAGACCTATGACGTGCTGTTCGGAAAGCCCGCTTCGGGTGACACTTCGAAGCTGTGGTTCTTCGGCACCTACTACCGCAACGTGGAACTGCCTGACACCGTGCCGAGCATCAGCGATGAGCTTCTGGCAAAGAAGGAATCGCTCGCGCCGATCTACGAATCGCAGAGCAACACCGTAGACAAGTTCCGCCACATGTTCCCGCACGAGGATTTCATCCCCTACGACGGCACCAACTGACGGACCCGGGCGACGCTTCCGCCGTCACCGGAACAACAATTGCAAAAACACGGCTCCCCGCAGCGGAATCACCGCCGGCAGGGAGCCGTTTCATTTTCCGATAGGTTTTTACTATTCCTCTTTCGTCGCGTCGATCGCCGCCGTCACACCGTCGAGCACGCCCTGCTCCTGGCAAAGCCACAGGTGCCGGGACGGAACGCCGGTCGCCTGCTGTCCCACCTCGCCGATGCCGGTCAGGCAATCGCTCCGGGTGACGATTCCGTCGCCGTCGGTCGTATTTCCGAACCGAAGCTCACTGCCCGAGACGGAAGCCTTCTCCGCCGTATCGTAGCCCGTACCGCCGAACACGACTGTCGGTACCAGATCGAACACGCTCGTACCGTCGATCCACAGCTTCGCATTTACCCTTGCAGCGTCCGATGCAAGCGACTTGTCAAACGAGCCGCACGACTCTGCGCATGCCGAGCGGAACGCGCTGTGGCTGCTGCAGCCCCCGATCACACCGAGCTGTTCCACCGCATATGCGGACGGAAGCATCTCGTACACGCTCGGCAGCGTGCAGATGATCCGCCGGATCGCGCTGTTTTCCATCGAACCAAACGACCCGAGTCCGAGAACATTGCCGAAACGGTCCTGCGCCCATGCCTGTGCGATGCCGACCGTGCCGTTCACCGGAACGCCGATGAGGCACACAAGGCTTGTGCTGTTGCGCAGCGACTCGCTTGCGACGAGCGCCTGCCCGCAGACAAGGCCGCCGAAGCTGTGCGTCACGAAGATCACATTGTCATATCCCTTGCCATCAAGGTAGCGTGCCAGCGCCTGTCCGGTCGTCTCGCTGGAGCGCCGCCAGTCGTAGGAGTACATCTCGATGGAGTAGTCCTTGCCGTAGGTGCGCGACAACACCCGGTACAGATCCTTGTACAGGTCAAGCGCGCCGAATATGTTGTCGACCGCCGTGATGCCGTCCCCCGAGGAGGGCGACGAGAGGTCCAAAAATCTCGAGATCGTCGATATTGAGAGGTTGTTCGAGAGTTCATCCAAAAGCGACTCGCTCCAGATCTTCTCCCCCTTTTTATTCTTCAGTTCCGATCCCATGAAGCCCGGAACGATAATGATCGCATTGTTGCTCACGCGGAGCTGCGCTGACAGCTTCTGCCCCGTGTACCGGTGGCGCGCCGTGATCGTCGC
Organism: Lachnospiraceae bacterium; assembly: GCA_017551165.1. Classification (GTDB taxonomy): domain Bacteria; phylum Bacillota; class Clostridia; order Lachnospirales; family Lachnospiraceae; genus ISDg. The sequence goes on along the minus strand of JAFZMO010000020.1, from coordinate 8,787 downwards.
CTCGCCCGTGCTCTGCACCCGGATCGCCCCGTCGAGTCCGATCGTCATCACCTCGGGTGCATCGACGGAAAATGTGAAGTCCTCCGGCCGGGAGAACGGTCCCCACGAGAACCCGAACAGGTCGCAGTACGCGGTCACCGAGGATTTTGTGATCGCCTTCTCGACCGACTTCTCCTCCACGCGCAGCTCGCGCACGGGGGCGTTTGCGTCCGTTCCGTAGCAGGTCGTCTTCACCGTTAGCCACAGGGAAGTACTCGGGTCTGCCGCGACCTCCGCCTGCGTCTTCAGCACCGGCTCCAGCCCGTACGTCACAAGGACATGTCCGTTGGCCGCGTTGACGATCTTCACTCCGCCCTGCTGCGGCATCACGCGCCAGATCCCTTTCTCCGGGATCGGGCCGGACTCCGCCTCCGCCGTCAGCTGGTCCATGTAGCCGTAGGTGAGATACATCCTTCGTTCGCACTCCGGACGGATGATGTAGCGGTTCCCGCCGCAGGACTCAAACCGGAACATCGTGCATCCGCTCTCCTCGCTGATCCGCCCGTCAGACAGGCTCAGCCGGAGTGTCCCCTCGTGGAAGGTCAGATTGACGCCGAGCTGCACACCGGTCAGGTAATATGTCCCCTCGCCGTCGAACAGATAGTCCGCATCGGAGCCCGCCATGGCGCCGCGCACAGTAAACAGAAGCGCCAGCATGAGGACTGCCGCCGCCAGGGTTGCGGGTATCATTTTCCGAAAAATGCGCATCCTGCTCACCTCCCGTTTCTGTTTCTATTCTATCGTAGGCCACAGGCGCTGTCAATGCCGCGCTCCGTTCTTGACGAAAGCCGCCGTGTGGTATACAATGTTACAGGCGCGCGGGCGAAGGATCTTCGGTTCCGCCCGATGACCGCCGCAACAATGAGATTACCCGGACCCCGGTCCGGCAGAAGGAGTATACACTATGGAGAGAACTTACATCCGCGACGTGGCTGCGAAGGCCGAGCAGGAAGTGCTCGTTCGCGGCTTTACGGAAAATTTCCGTGACGGCAAATCAATGGCTTTCCTCGTTCTCAAGGACATTACCGGCAAGGTGCAGGTAACGATCGAGAAGGAGCTTCACCCCGAGTGGGCGGACACGCTCGCACAGATCACGCAGGACACCGTCGTGTCCGTGACCGGTATCGTCAAGCTCAGCGAGTTCGTCAAGCTGAACGGCATCGAGATCATCCCGACCTCGATCGCGATCGATTCCGTGGCGGCACCGCTGCCGATCGCACGCGACTACATCCCCGCAACGAAGAAGAAGGCTGCGGTGGAGCGTTCCTCCATCGACCAGCGCATCGACTACCGCTGGATCGACCTCCGCACGGATGCCAATCAGCTGATGTTCAAGGCACAGACCGCCCTCGTGCGTGCGCTTCGCGACTTCGCTCTCGACCGCGACTTCATCGAGGTTCACACCCCGAAGCTGATCGGCGCGGCTTCCGAGTCGGGTGCCGATGTGTTCCGTCTTGATTATTTTCCGAGTTATAACCTGCCCAATGCATATCTTGCGCAGAGCCCGCAGTTCTATAAGCAGATGGCGATGGCAAGCGGCTTTGAGCGCTACTTTGAAGTAGGTCCCGTGTTCCGTGCCGAGAAATCGTTCACGAGCAAGCATGCGACTGAGTTCACCTGCTTCGATATCGAGTTCAGTTACATCAACTCCTTCGAGGATGTGATGAAATTTGAGGAGGAGCTTCTGACGAACGCCCTCGCCAAGGTGAAGGCACAGTACGGCGACAAGATCAAGGAGACCTTCTCCACCGAGGATTTCGACGCGGAGATCATTGTTCCGACGACTCCGTTCCCGCGCATCAAGCTTGCCGACCTCTATGACGCTCTCGAGAAGGAGTACGGTTACACCGTGCCCGAGGAGGAGAAGGGCGACCTCACGACCGAGGCGGAGCACCTCAGCTACGACTGGGTCAAGAAGCACTACAACCACGAATTCCTGTTCATCACGGACTACAGCGCAGAGAAGCGCGCGTTCTACCACATGCGCGACGAGAACGGCGTACCGCAGGGCTACGACCTCATCTGGCGCGGCGTGGAGATCACGACCGGCGCTCAGCGCGAGCACCGTTACGAAGTGCTGAAGAAGCAGGCGGAGGAGAAGGGCCTCGGCAAGGACGTTGCGTTCTACCTTGAGTTCTTCAAGTACGGCTGCCCGCCGCACGGCGGCTTCGGCATCGGCGTTGACCGCCTCACGATGCTTCTCCTCGGTCTTCCGATCAAGGAGGCTATGTTCCTCTTCCGCGGACCGTCGAGACTGACGCCGTGATCAACTCCCGAAGCAATGCCGGGACGTTCGAAAACCAAGCAAAACAACAAGGACCCGCAGATCACTCTGTGGGTCCTTTCTTACGCTTTCGTAGTGTTTCACAGGCGCTTTCGCCTTGTTTCGTCTCCTGACGGCGGTCTGCCGGGTTACTCATTCCCCTGCGCACTGCTCCCGCCCTGTTCGTACTCCTCAGCTTTCATTTTGATCGCGAGTATTCCGTTCGTTGCGTTGCTGCACTCTTCAAGCTTATCGATCACCAGACCGGTCTCCGTAACGGTTCCCGTGAACATCATATGAGTAAAACCAAGCGACACCACTCCGTCGCACACCTTCTTGTTCTCTTCGTCGAACACCATCAGCATAACGGCGACACTGTTGTCGGGATCATCAATACTCAAGTTTTCCGTAAGCCATGCTTTGAAATCGCTCTCGAGCGTCGCCGATTCCCCGGTGCTGCGCGGGATCTTAGTTCCGACTTCAAGAGTCCCGTTGGCGCTGCTCTTACCGATATCGTCTATGCTGTAGCCCGATAACCGGATCGACTTATACTCGTCCGCATTCGGAACGTCCTCAGGGCCCGCCTTCATCGTCTCGCAAAATGTTCCGCCGCGATTCGGCTCGATTTCCCTCGGTACTGTTGTTGCGTTCCACAACTCCTCCGTGGTCTCGCACGTGATCACCGTATGGTAGGTGATCCGGTCAAAGAAACCATCCGCACCCGCCTGCTCATCGCGGATGAGATACACATTTACTTCCTTCGAACCCTCCTCGAGATACATTCCTGCCCAAGCGCGATCCGTCACGATCAGATTACTTCCGCCGGTATAAACCAGACAAGACGGTTCCACCGGGTATTCATACTCCACACGAGTATAATACATGAGATAGAAGAACTGCTCCTCGGAATCCCCGAACCCGGGCGTTCTGTCATAAAAATATGCCTCATGCAGGAAGATCTTCCCGTCGAGATCGGACTTTGCGATCACTGTGTTGCACAGGATGCTCTCTCCGTTGTACGACACCTTCACATTCTGCTCGACCTGCGCTCTGCGCGCCTTGCCCGTCTGCTCAAACCGCTCCTTCGAAATGTCGGTCAGCATAGGCAGTTTTCTGCGGCGCACATAAGCACCGCTCGCGATCTCGCCGCTCTCCCACTCGCAGATAAATCCGTGGTCATCCTTGCTGAAGTTTGCCGCATTCGCATCGCCGTCGCGCTCACCGTCGTTCCAGCGATATTCGCGCCACGTCATGATCTCGCAGTAGTCCTCAGCGCCGTCGTTGTTCGGCTCAAACGGATCCCAGTTTGTATACTCCCAGGGTTCGCCGGTCACCCACTCAAAGGTTCCCTCCTCGCGAACATCGGTCGCGCCGAGCCAGTAGCATTTCTTCTTTCCGTCCTTGAGCAACTCCTCAACGAACTTCTGCTCCTCCTCGCTCGTGACGGTCACCAGATGTCCGCCCCAACTCTCGCAAAATGACTTCACATCATCCCACAGGAATCCCTGATCAAACACCTGATAGTAACGGCCCTGAAACTCCACGGCACCGTCGCGCGCCTTGAGATTGGTCATGATCTCGAGCTCCTCGCCGTTCAGGAATCCGTTGCCGTCGATGTCGTTGTTCGCCTGCACTTCCTCGTACGTGTGCTTGCCGAATGCAAGCGCGCCCGTCGTAGTGCGGATCGTTCCGTCGCACAACAGCTTCGTCACGTAGTCGCTGATGCCGTCCCTGTTGGCGTCATCCGCAGGCGCTTTCGAGAGATCAACCTCGCGTCCGCGAGCCATTTCCCGATCATACACGGTCTTGTCCAACACGATAAATGTGCCGAACTCCGTGACACGCGCCGACAGCTTCGTCCCATCAACTGCCGTCTCGAACTCGTACCAGCGCATCGTCTCCTCGTTCAGACCGTAGATCGTCGGAAGTCCGGAAGCGCCGAGCAAACCGCTCTCGCCGGCCTTCTCCCCGATGTCAAACGTGAGCGTGACAAGTCCGATCTCCGCCGGGGCGATCGAATAGAAGCGGAACGCCGGTCCGAGGTATCCCGGGATCGTGTCATTGATGTCTTCCGTCGGATCCATCGCTTCAATCCTTGTGTTCGCGTATGTGAACCAGTCTGCCATGAGGATCGCCTTCGCCTTGATCTCCTCCGCGTCCCATGTCACTTCCAGATCGGCGAAACGCTCATCCCGCGTGTTGGGATCGTATCCGTGCTCCTGCTCCCAGCCGTTGGGTGCGCCGTCCCCGTCGTTGTCATCGTCCGGGTTCAGCACTTCCTCCGTCGGCGTCGGTTCCGCGGTCGGCTCCGCCGAAGGTGTCGGTTCCTCCGTCGGCGTCACATCCGTCCCCGGCGTCGCTTCCGCGGTCGGTGTTGCCTCTGCGACACTTTCCGTCGGCGTCACGCCCTCCGGATCGTTCTCATCGTCATCGTCATTGCCCCCGCATGCGCAGAGCACAAGCACAAGCAGCATCGCGAGCAGCAGTAGTTTCATTTTACGCATCTTGGTATCCCCCTTCCGCAAGGTGATAAAAAACTGTTGCCACCTATTATAACACAGCTTTTTCCCAAAGTCGAATGCACAGTAAAAACGGCCGCAGGTGTGCCCGATGATGAGCTTCCTGCGGCCGCAAGTGTTCTTACCTTTCTATCTCAAAGTTCTGTCTCAATCCTTCTTCATGTCGTACGGCACATAGCCGTTCTCGCGCGCGATCCGCGCACCGTTCTCGCCCTGCACCCACGCGATGATGTCGCGAACGATGCTGTCCTCAGGAAGGTCTTTTCTCGTCACGATCTGCGAGAAATTGAGGAACGGATACTGACCCTTGGAGATCGTCTCGTCGCTCGGGATCACGCCGTCGATGCCGAGGAGCTTGATCTGATCGCTCGTGTGCATGTTGACCACATAGTAGTAATAGGAGAACGAGATCGCACCCTTGCCGTTGTCGTAGTCAACCACGCGGTCGATCGCACCTTGCATATCGGACACGCGGAGCTCCAGCAACGGTTCCATCACCTGATCCTTCGGAAGGACGTAGCGGTACAGACCGGTCTGGCTTCCCGAGCCCTCGTTTCTCTGGAACAGAACGATCGGCTCATCGTCGCCGCCAAGCTCCTTCCAGTTCTTGATCTTGCCGCTCACGATACCCTTGAGCTGCTCCTGCGTGATGCTGTCAACCGGGTTGTCCTTGTTTACGAAAAATACGAACCCGCCGCTTAAGATCGTGTGATACTCAAACTCAACGCCGGCGGCCTTCGCCGTCGCCACCTGCTCGTCGGAAGGCAGCGCGCAGAAGATCATGTCCGACTTGCCCTCGGTGAGATTCTGGTATGCACCGGGCGTGTTGTTGCACGGCAGGAACAGTTTCGCATCCTCGACGCTCACACCGAGAAGCTCGGCAAATACGGCGTCATAGAACGGCTCGAGCGCAAGCGCGCCGTCAACCACAGGCAGCGTGTCAACCGTGAGCGTCTTTCCGCTCGGAAGTACAGCCCCCTTCGGCGCCTCCGTCGGCGTTGCGGTCGGTGCTTCCGTCGGCGCGGTCGTTGCCGTAGGCTCTGCCGTCGGTTCTGCCGTAGGAGTTGCGGTCGGCTCTGCGCTCGGCTCTGTCGTCGGCGTAGCCTGCACGGTCGGCGTCGTCTCGCTGTTCGTCGTGTTCTTTCCGCAGGCGCAGCACACACCTACAACAAGGATCACAAGGATCGCCAGGATTAATTTGCTTTGTTTCATGTCATTTACCTCGATTTTCACACATTTTTCGATTTATTCTTCATCCGTACTTACGGGAACGGATATCCCTCGTACATCCGCAGATGCTTCTCGATCACGTATGCATCCTTTATTTTCAACGTCACCCGTTTTCCGTTCAGGCTGTCCCACAACTCTGTCGGAAGAATGTCCTTGAGTTCGTTCGGAGCATCCCCTTCGAAAGGACTTCCGATGACCACGTTTCCGTCCTCCGTCCAGCGGAACATGAAATGATCCCAACTCCACATGGTTATCGAGTCGAGCGGACGACATACCCCGACGAAATACGGCATCACTGCTTTCGCTATCGTTTTCGCCTTTTCCTCATCAACTATCCCGGCGGTGCCGAACTCAGGTCGCAGATTGGCGATCAGCTCCGCTAACAGTTCCTCGTACGAGACATTGTACAACTCTTCCTGCCGTATGGGTTTCCCGTCCTTCAGCCAGATCTCCGTTTCACCGTAATCATCGAAATATCCGATTTCATAGCCTTCCTCGTACACACGATAGACATACCAATCGGCGAGCGCATACCCATTCGGGTACAACCAAACACTCAAAAGGACCATCTTGCATCCGCTCTTAGGATCGGTCGGATTCTCCCAAAGCGTCAGACATTGCTCCGCGAGCTCAACGATCTTCTTGTCCGTAAAATACGGCAGCCATTCCTCCTCAAGCGCCTGCTTTCTGTCGTAAAGGGTATCGACGAACGGAGTCATATCCCCGCGATACACCTCCACGTTGATCTTATCCTTCCCGTTCAGGCTTGTGCGGAAGCTTCCGATCTCCTTCGGATCGATCGGTCCGTCTGTATCAAAATCGCAGATATTGATCAGTCCCAACGAGGACTTGTAATATCCTCCCGACTCCGCGAACAGATAGTCACCCTGATCACGGTTGGCCAGCATATACGGAAGCTTGACACTGAGCCGATCACCGCGATTGGTTGTGATCTCCACATAACTACCCGAAAGGAAAAACATTTCGTCCCCTGTGAGATCCGCAAGCACCAGACCCCCGTCATACTCCTTACGGTCCTGATACCGGTCGGATACCGGATCCCCGGTGCGGATGGTCTTTCTCTCCCCGCTCTTCTGATACTCATAGTCATCAAACCAGAAATCATAGGCAGACAGCTTCTGAACTTCCCGGTTCATATAAGTCAGATAATCAAATCCCTCCGGGAAAATGTCCGACAATGAGATCTCCTCTCCGGTCCTCAGGTCGAAGTTCAGGTAGATCATTTCCCGGATACAATATTTTACCGTTATGTTCAACGGGCTGAGGTCAAAGTCGAGACTGTCTGTGAAACTGATAAAGAAGTTTTCTCCGTTACCAACCCACGCAGCATTGCCGGTGTATTCCATAGCCGCCAAGGCGTCCTCAAACGTCATGTCCTCATACCATAACCAATCGACGCAGAACGCCACGGAATAAATGCCGCTGTCACATCTACCGCCGCATTCTACTTCCTTCTTGTCCGGGAGTCCACGCTCCTTCACGATCGCCATGATCCCGGAGACATTCGGCAGATACTCCTCGCTCATCATCGTGCGGACCACCGTCTCCACCCGCTCATTGACCTTCCGCTGAACCTCGGCGTTCTTCAGTCCGTAAATGCGCGTGAGCACGCATTCGTGGTCATCCCAGCTTGCTTCCTCGCCGGTCAGCAGATTAATACTCTTCAGATTGGCTCCGTCGTTTCTCTCGATCCCGCTCTCGTAATCCTTCTTGTCCTGCTCCGTATACGCCGGAGATGTTCCAAACGGATTGGCCGTCGTCTTCGGCACGATCGCCTCGTGAAGCTCACGGCTCTTCGCCGCCAATGCTACAAGGTCAAGCGGTCCCTCGGTCGGCGTCACACCCTCCGTGGGCGTCACCTCTTCCGTCGGCGTCACTTCCGCTGCCGTCGTCGGAGTCGGTGTAACTGTCGCGGTCGGCGTCACGGTCGGTGTCACAGCCTCCGTCACCGCAGGCGTCGGCGCGTCGACCGTCCCATTCTCCCCCGTATTCCTCGAGCACGCTGTCGCAAGCGTCCCGATGATAACTAACGTTATTATACCGAGCATTTTCCGATACATGTTGCTCCCCCTTTCCCCGGTTCGCGATCTCGTTCTGCCAACCAAGGTCATTGTATCACAGAAAAACGTAACAGTGGTTACGAATCTGTTACGAATTGTCCGCCGATTCTTACAATTCTGTTGCGCATCGTTACGATCCGGTTACAATCTTGTGAACATTCGAAAAATGCGGCAGGACTCCCCGTAGGAAACCCTGCCGCTGAACGTTTCACTGTTTGATTGTCACAGCCGGTTCCCGGACGATCACTGCTTCGTCAGGTGAGCCAGCTGCTCCTCAACCTGCTTCATCATTGCGGTGTATTTTTCGAGCTTCGCGCGCTCCTCGGCGATCTTCGCCTCGGGCGCCTTGGATACGAAGCGCTCGTTGCTGAGCATGCCGTTGACGCGGGCAAGCTCACCGGTCAGGCGCTCCTTCTCCTTCGTGAGACGCTCGATCTCCTTCGCGATGTCCACAAGATCCGAAAGCGGCATGTAGATGGTCGCACCGGCTACCACTACGGACACAGCGTCGCCATCGATGCCGGTCTTGTCGCTCTGAACCGTTACCTCGCTCGCACTGCCGAGTGCTGCGAAGAAGTCCTTGCTACCCTCGAAGATGCCGCGGATGTGCTCGTCCTCAGACACAACGAACACCTTCGCCTTGCGCGACGGCGGA
>JAFZMO010000019.1 GCA_017551165.1 Lachnospiraceae bacterium | reverse complement strand
GATCACAAGCTGCGAGCCCGGCAGCAGCTCTGCTCCCAGCACCGCGCGGAAGGCAAATCCAAGGCCCCCTGCTGCGCCGGAGCCCGGCGTATCGGGATCGGCCGCCCCGCGGAACCCTCGCACCTTCTCCGCGTACCGCCGAAGCGCTTCGTCCATCACGGGGATGTCCTCCGCTCTCGCGCCCTTCTGCGGTCCGAACACCGCGCTGCAGCCAAGCGGCCCGCACAGCGGATTGGTCACATCGCACGCGACGCGGAAGGTGCACTGCGCAAGGTGAGCTTGTGCCGCTGTCTCGCGGATCTCCACCAAATGCATCAGTCCTGCCGCACCATTTTCGATCGGCTGTCCGTCCGCGTCCGTCATCCGGTATCCGAGCGCCTGCAGCATGCCCGCGCCGCCGTCGTTGGTCGCGCTTCCACCGAGTCCGATCAGGAACCTCCGGCAGCCCTTCGACATTGCATCGAGGATCACTTCACCCAGGCCGTAGGTGGTTGTGTACATCGGGTTGCGTCTATGCTGCGGCACGAGCGGCAGCCCGCATGCTCCGCTGCATTCGATGACCGCGAGCGGAAAATCGGGCTCATCGGCCAAACCGCTCTTTCCGATGATCCCGTACTCGCACTCCACCGGCTCGCCGAGCGGCCCCGTGACGGTCACGCGCTCGGTTGCGCCCTCCGTAAGCGCCGCAACGGTTCCCTCCCCGCCGTCCGCCAGCGGGCGCACGATAACTTCGGCATCCGGCATGACCTGCCGTATGCCTTCCGCCGCTGCCTCGCCCGCCTCCCGCGAGCTCAGGCAGCCCTTGAACGAATCCATTGCGATGACGATCTTCATAGTTTTTCTCATATTTTCCCTCACTCAAACAGATCCACCACATCACAGCCGAGGACAAGCGAGAGGCTCACCAGCGTCTGCGCTTCCGCCCTGCGGATGTCCTGCTGCCTCTGTTCATAAAGCTGGACCATGCGCAGCGACGCTCCCGACCGCTCCGCCAGTTCCCGCTGTGTCAGCCCTCTTTCCTTTCGCATCTGCTGAAGTCGACTTGGCTCCTCCCTCCTTTTCTTTTCAATGATCTGATCCGCGACAGAGGCAAACTTCGTCACATCCGCCTCGTGAAGCGTCGGATAGAGCGATCTCACCTCGGAAAATGTCACTCCCCTCCTTCGCATGTATGCAAAACTATGCCCTGTAAGCCACTGGTAATACGCAAGGATCCATCCTGCCCAGTATTCCGGGCTTCGCTCGTGAGTGACCGAAGGTAACTTCTCCGGCCGTCTTCCTTCCGTCGCGCAGAGAACCGCCCCCACCAGTTCCGCACCTGAAAGCCCCGCCACATATCTGGGGTTTCCCTCGCCGAACTTCTCCGCGACCCCGGACACCAAAAACTGCGAATAGAACTCCTCGGCATCATATCCGAGATCGCAGACTGCATAGTCAAACATATCACCGAGATTGTTCATCGCATCACTCAGATACGTTTCTTCGTAAGCGTGCATCATGACTGTCCCGCTCCTCTCGTAAGATGTCCACAAGATATATGCCATCCGCCGCCCGTCTGCTCCCGCGTTCCTCGCGATACGCATCTCGCGCCTTCCGATCCCGACTGTTCTTCCGCGGATAATAAATCTCCTTCTCCGCCACCTGTGCCTCGCGAAATGCTATTCTTTCAAAAGCCCGTTCACTCTTCAGCACTACCTGCTCCCCGAGCTTTCCGAGCATCATCGCCTTCTCCAACTGCCGCAGCGACAGCGAATTATTCAGAAACGCATTGGCAAACGAAAAATAAGAGTCATCCGCGCGATAGCCGATCATCACGTCAAACGAACGATACTCCGGAAGAAACGTGCGCAGAAGATATTCCCGCCCTTCCTCCGCAATCCCGGCGGATACCTGAAATACACGATTTTCCAAAAGGATCGCAAGCCAATGCAAGATGTTATACTCTCCGTTCTGAAGATTCAGGATTGACAGACCCTCAGTGTCAAAATCGTAGGCGTTCGCGTAGCCGCTGTTCGCCTCGGTACACGCCCACTCCTTCGCGAGTTCCGGGCTCTCGGTACAATAGAATCCGAGTCCATAATCATTATACCGGTTACCCTGCCCATACGCGGGCGTGCGAATGATATTCTGCGATCCATGATACAGGATCATCGGCCTCTCCATAGCTTCACCTCCCCATACGTTTGTTGCCAACAATTATATCGTTATAACGATATCTTTGTCAAGTGGGTGCGAGCTTTTCTATCGTTGTAACGATATATTGTTGCCGTCTTGACTTTCTCTGTCTCCTCCTCGAAAATATACTTGTCATTTTTCGAAAAATGCGAGTGATTTCCGCGACCGCGCAGGTGTAGTGTTGTGAAAGACCACTTGGGAAGGGAGGACGCCGATGGACGATCAGAGCTTGCTAAACCTGTTACAGACCGATGCCGAACAGGGCATGCGGCTGGCGATCCGCGTCTACGGCCCTGCCGTGCACAAGATCTGCGCCTCTTATCTCGCAGGGCGCCCTCGCGAGGAGTTGGAGGAGGCGGAGGCCGATGTCTTTGTGAGATTGTGGAAATATCGGGAGAGGATCAAGCTGAGCGAGACGTACCCGCTTCGCAGCTATCTCTTCGCAATCGCACGCAACGTCTCAAAGGACAGGCTGCACCGCACGCGGCCGGACACGCTCTCCCTGGACGCGGCGCTGGAGGACGGCATCGAGCCGGAAGCGCCGGAGTGCACGGAGGAAGCAGCGACCGAAGGCTGGCTGAAAGACGCTGTCGCGGCGTCCGTCGCCGAGCTCGATGAGCCTGCGCGCAGCGTATTCCGCGAACGCTACTACGAAAGACGCAGCGTGAAGGAGATCGCAGCGCACCTCGATCTCCCCGAGAAAAAAGTGGAAAACATTCTTCACCGCGACCGTGCGAAGTTACGCGCACTCCTCGCGGAGAAAGGAGTTACGTCTTATGAAGAATTCGAAAAATGACAATCTCTATATGAATGACGTCCTGTCCGTGTTCGGCGACCTGCCGACTGCCGAGGAAGCCGATCTCATGCTGGCGGAGGCTGAGGCAGCGATTGAGACCGGGATTGCATTGGCTGAGGCCGGCGCTGTTGCGGCTGATGCCGGGGCTGTTGCGACTGAGGTTGGAGCAGCTGCGGCTGGGGCCGTTGCGACTGAGGTCGGAATTGCTGCGGCTGAAGTTGGGGCGACTGAGGTCGGAATTGCTGCGGCTGAAGCCGAGGCGACTGCCTGGGCGCCGAAACTCGCTGCGTTCAACGAGGCGGTTGTGACGGAGTTGGCGCTCGGGATGATGCGAGCAACTAAGGAGGCCGAGGCGGTCAATGATGCTGTAACAGGCGAAAGCAGCGAGACGGACGGTACGACGAAGTCCTCGAATCGAGGCGGCCGCAAACGCCGCAGGGTGCTGCGCATCGCGTTGATTGCGGCTTGCCTCGGCGCACTTCTGCTGTTGACGATCGGAGCTGCAGCCAAGCTCATCTATGACGTTCGATTCACACAGTTGATCGGTCTCGAGGGAACCATGCCTGAACTGGAGAACGGGTATTTTGGGATCGGAATCAGCAAAAGTGCAGGCGGCCTCAAGGTAACGGTCGTAGACGCCATTGGCGACAGCCACACCCAGTGGGTTGAGGTTCAGACGAGCCGCCGTCTCCCTGAGGGAACGCCGGAAGGTTTCTTCACTAACGTCATGGACAACCCGGAATTGAAAGCTTGTCTTACACAGACGGACTTTGAGCTCACATTTTACAACGGATCCGTGCTTTCTGCTGCACTCTCCGACATCGACTGCACGGATTACTACTACGACACCCTGATCTACAAGTCCCCTGACAACAAGACCGGCAGCATACGCCCCTTCTGCCGGGAGGGCTACCTGTGGTATCTTGTTAAGATCACGACATCACCGGAAGTCAAAGTCAATCGCGGTTTTGCGCACCTGATGCTCAGCTTCAAGACCGAGTCCGGAACAGTTTGGCCGTTTGAGTTCAACTGGTGCAACAACTACACCGCCAAGGAGCTGACCAGTCGCAAAAACTGGTCTCTCGACAACGTGTCGGTCTCCAAGGTCGTTCTGACACCCACCTCGCTGTTCGTGTACTACGAGGGTGCCTCCCCGGACCTGTGCCACCTGGATCACATTCGGCTCGCAGACGGCACCATCCTATACACCGTGAACATTTCGGACGGCGCAGAACATAACTACCAGTTTGCGGACCAAACCACCCCGCAGTGGGACGGCTGGGAAGATTGCAGTGACTCTCCTCGCTACAAACAGTACTCACTCCTGCCGGGCGTGTCCTTCCAAGCACCTGCCGACATGACCACACTCATCCCCATGGATGACATTCTGGCGATCAACATCAACGGGACGGATATTATTGTGAGGTGATGGGGCTCGTGCCTGAGGCGGACTCTTTGCTGGCTTGGGCCGGGGCTGTAGGCCCACTAAACTTGATTTTGAATTCATCTGGTGGGTACACCTTTTGAGGGTGTACCCACCAGTAGGGTGTACCCACCAGTCTTGCTTTTTTGCCATCCGGTGGGAAAACCTCCAATGGACTTCGCATTGATCTTGCTTTTTGAAGCTCTTAGTGTGAACACCTTCCGGGACGCTTCTCACTGATCTTGCTTTCTGCGACGTTTAGTGCGAATACACTTCTCAAAAGCTACGCACCAAACTTGTTTTTTGAAACAACTAGTGCGAACACCCCGACAGGGTGTTCGCACTAAACTTGTTTTCTGCGGCGTCTTGTGCGTACAATTTTCTTCGGGTATTCGCACCAAACTTGATTTCAGAGCCGTCTCGTAGGTACACTCCAAAAAACTGTTCCTACTAAACTTGCTTTTTTCGCCGTCCGGTGGGTGAAGCCCCAGCCCAAGCACAGTTCCGCTCCTACTAAACTTGATTTTGAATTCATCTGGTGGGTGAAGCCCTAGCCCAAGCACAATTCCGCTCCCACTAAACTTGATTTTGAATTCATCTGGTGGGTACACCTTTTGAAGGTGTACCCACCAGTCTTGCTTTCTGCGATTTTAGTGGGAATACTTTTCTCCAAAATCACCCACTAAACTTGTTTTCCTCAACGTTTCGTGGGTACACCCGAAGCAAGCTGCACCCACTAAACTTGCTTTTTTCCGCATTTGGTAGGTACATTTTTGAAAAGTTGTACCTACTAAACTTGCTTTTTCTGCGTTTAGTGGGCACACCCCAAAAAAGCTGTACCCACTAAACTTGTTTCATTCGGTGTCTCGTGGGTGTTTTGTGGAAAAGCTGTACCTACTAAATTTGTTTCTGCTGCGTTTCGTGGGTACGTCCCCAAACGTTGTACCTACTAAACTTGCTTTTAAGCATGTTTAGTGGGTGAAATCCCCGGCCACGAGCAGGAATCCCAGCGCCCCAAAGCAACAATTCCAGCGATCCCAAGCCGGAATCCCGCCCCCCAAAGCAAGATCATAACCACCCGTCTAACGGGTGGTTTGCTCGCCCCTATAAGGGGTCGTTACCGGCCAGCGCCTAAAGGCGCTGGCTTTCACGTTGTTCAAGCCTTATTGCCTTTGACTCGTCGCCGCCCTTGAAAGGGCGTTCGTAAT
>JAFZMO010000002.1 GCA_017551165.1 Lachnospiraceae bacterium | reverse complement strand
CTTTGAGAAGTACGACAGACCGTGCATGAACCCACTGCCAGGCGGAAACTTTACGGTATGCGACTATAAGGCGGTCACGAAGATCCCGGACAACTATCACGTCGAGTATGATGGTCACTACTACTCTGTAGTTTACACCCATTGCGGGAAACCTGCAATTATAAAGGCAACCGCATCCGAAATCCGTATCTGTGACCGGTACAACCGGTTACTTTGCAAACACAAAAGGGCTTATAAGGAGTTCCCCCGGTATATCACGGAGGAAAGCCACATGAAGCCGGAACATCTTTACTACAAAGAAGTCAACGCCAAGGATGGCAACTACTATCGGAGGTGGGCTTCCGTATTCGGTCCGAACCTGTCCGAATACATTGACCGACTGCTCAAGGCGCAGAAGCATGAGGAACAGGCTTACAACGCCTGCGCAGGGATCCTGCACTCCGTAAAGGAACTGCCTCATGGGATTGTGGAAGAAGCTGCGCGTCAGTGTATCCGGATGAATTCCTGCAAGTATAAAACGTTTAAGCAGGTGCTGGGGCGGATGCAGGAAGGACGGGCATACCCGTCAGACTCGCTTCCCGTCCATGAAAACATCCGCGGAAAGGACTTCTACAAGTAAAGGTGATCCCATGGCTTACATACAAAAGAACTATACATACAATCCCGTTCTGTCGGCGGAGGAGAATGTCCTGTTGGACAGACTGTTCAAACTGAAGCTCTCCCACATGGCGGAAGCGTTGGAAAAGCAGTTCCTGAACCCCAACTGCGATCTGGAATCCTTCTCTGACCGTATCACGGACATCATCAACTACGAGTGGGACCAGCGTCAGACGACCAAGTTTAACAAGCTGCTCCGGAAGGCAACACTGAAATATCCGGAAGCAGATTTTGACGACTCCATCTATGCGCCGGACCGTCAGCTGGATACCCATACGATCGAACTGCTTCAGAAATGCGAATGGGTCCGTGATGCCAGGAACCTGCTCATCACCGGGAGTGCCGGTGCAGGCAAGACCTACATCGCAAATGCCCTGTGTATTGCAGCACTCCATCAGCAGCATACAGTCAGGTATATCCGGGCCAATACACTAATCCAGGAAAGCGAGAAAGCCAGAATGGCAAGCAGCAGTTATGACTATGTGAACCAGATGGCCTCTTATGATCTGCTGGTCATCGATGACTTCGGCCTGATGGAACTTGACGTTGCCAAATGCAGAGATCTGTTTGAAGTCATCGAAAGCCGCGACTGCCGGAAGTCCACGATGATTGTTTCCCAGTTCCCGGTAAAACGGTGGTGGGATTTCTTCAAGGACAATACGTACGCGGATGCGTGCTTAAGCAGGATGACATCCAAGGCGTACCGCCTTGAATGCAATGGCCGCGATATGCGGCAACCATAGCAACTGATTGCTAACCTGCGGCAACATGCCGCTCGGAGCGGAACAGCATGCCGTTCCTTCGGAACGGTTATGCTGTTTTACCGGAATATGCATTGAGAAAATTTGCGATATTTCTAAATAGCCTTATTACATAATATTAAAAGATAATTATTCTATGGTAGTACGAAAACCCATCGCAAGAAATTCCAAAAGTTATAGAGCGATCCGCCACGTTCAACCGAAAGATGCAACACGTCAGTAGACAATCCCTTCTCATCCAATCTTCCACCCCCTCGTAATCCACACAGATTATGAATCCTTGCTCATTCTGCTCCGCGAGCTCCCGAAATGTTCCCCCATGTGCGTTTTTTTTTCCGTATCCCCGTGACAGCGCTTTTATCTATCATACCATATCGCAAGAAACTGTGAAAGCGTTTTCTCGGGTAATATGAAAAAACCGCGCCCCTCTTTCGGGGCACGGTTTCCATTGCTAATCATCGAACCATGCGTCGATCGTTTCCATCTCGTCAACCCAGCCGGCGTCGCCTTGCACGCCTTTCATCGTGCTTCCGCAGTGCGGGCAGATCTTCCGCGGTTTCTCCGTTGTCTCGCCGCACGCAGAGCACTCGTACTCGTCGCGCCGGAGTATGTGGCTGTGTCTGATCCAGTATGCCTTGTTCCTCATGCAGCCCTCCTCCGTCGTTACTCTTCCGGCCCGTTTTTCCTCTCGTTCAGATACTCGGTGTAGCTGGCATTGGCCTGCTCGCTCTCCTTCTTCCTGTGCCATGCCTCGATCTCGCTGTAGATTGCCAACATCTCGTCCACAACCTCCTCCGCGCTGCGCGGTCGCACCTGCTCAAGGTACGAGGTCATGCGGCGTATGGCCTTCGGGCTTCCGAGCTGTCTCGCGATCAGCTCCCCGAGTTCTCTCGGATGGCCAAGGGATATGAGTTCCGAAACCATTTCCTCCTTGGCGCGAGTCCAGTCTCCATCCGGCCCGATATTTCGCATGAGTTGAATCCTCCCGATTCCCCGTTCTCTCACTTCGGAACGGTGATGTTACACTCAAATAATAGCAAAATGTCGGGCACAATACAACCATGTTACTCCTCCGTTATCATTTCGACGGGCTTCATCGACCGGACGCGAAGTCCGATGATCGCCGAGGTGAGTGCCGCGACAACCACGATACTCACTACCGTCAGTGCCTTCCAGTGGATCGGCGTGAGGAAGTCGATCTTCTTTAAGCCGAACAGCGAGAAGATACCCTTGCAAAGCCCCTGTCCCGCGAAGTCAGATACCAGCACGCCCAGGAGACTTCCGAGAAGAAGCGCCGGAAGGTTCGAGAGCATGATCTCCAGGATCAGCTGGCCGCTGGTCGCACCGAGCGCCTTGTTGATGCCCATGGAGCGCCACTCTCTCGTGATCTTTGCACGGATGAGCAGTGCCTCCGTGAAGATGACGATGAACAGCGTTACCACCGCGATGATGATGCACACCATCCGAAGTGCGCTCGAGACGGTACCCATCGTGGACGTCATGTTCTTGTCCGAGTTGATGATGACATACTCCGTGTCCTCGTGCGCTGCGGCGATCTCCTTGACCTTCGCCTCCAGCTCCTCGAACGTGGTGTTGTCGTCCGCATAGATCAGGATGTCCATTCTCGTGAACTCGCCGAGCAGGCGCTTTCCGCCCTCGATGGTCACGTTCATGGTGCGACCCATGCGCTCCATTCTCTGGTCAAAGCCGGTGACGATGTAGTCTGCGGTCTTCGTGCCGTTCTTCACGGTCACTACGTCGCCGATCGACACGCCAAGATCCTCCGCGAGCGCCTGCGTCAGCATGATCTCGTTGTCATGCACCGGCACGCGGCCCTCCAGAAGCTTCAGGTACTGGCGATGGTTCACATCGTCCACCACGTACGTGAATGCCGATTTCTCCTTGTCGCCGTGGATCACGGTCGGCTCAAAGCCCTTCTGCAGCAGCACGTTCGTGACACCGGCCATCTTGCGATACTCTTCCGCGAAGGAGATGTCTCCGTTCGAGATGTATACCTTGCCGCCCTCCATGCCCATGATCTCGAGAAGTGACTCCGGCTTCGCGCCGAAGCTCTCGTACATTCCGAAGCCTGCGGTCATCGCGATCGTGAGAAGCGCCGCGATCACGATGAGCAAAATGCTGTTCCGCACGCTGCCGAAGGTGTTCTTCAAGGACATCGTCACCGGCAGCGGCAGGCTGCTCTTGTCGAGCGGAAAATGATTTTTCTTATAGTTGTGCGTGTTGATACCGCCGCGAAGCGCATCGAGGACGGTGATCTTCTTGTACACGCGGCCGATCAGCATCGCGATCAGATAGGTCACCAGAACCATTCCGACAACCGTGAGCACCGCTACCGGCCAATGGATCGGCTGGTTCCACGTCAGTCCGAGTACGCCGCTCACGATATCCCCGAAGAAGCCGCTCGTAAGAATTCCGAGTGCCACGCCCAGGATCGAGCCGATCAGTGCCACGAGCACGATCTGCATCACCAGTGCAAGTCGGAGCATCGACGGCGTGTAGCCGGCTGCCTCCAGCGCGCCGGTGTTCTTCATATTGCGCACGATGAAGTTACGCACACCGTGCGTGATGATGATAAATGCGATCGCCAGCGTGAGCACGCCGAACATCAGCACGACGCCCATCACAACCTGCGGCAGGAACTGCGCGCCGCCGCGCATCATGTGCCAGTTGATTGAGCTGTAATTGGCGTAATTTTTCGCGGGATTGGCTTCCGCCGTCGGTGCGATGAGTTCAAGGTATCTCTCGCAGATCTCCTTCTCGACCGTCATCGTCTCGAGCCCGTCGTCAAGCGCCTTCTGATCGACGACACCGCGG
>JAFZMO010000018.1 GCA_017551165.1 Lachnospiraceae bacterium | reverse complement strand
GGTGACTTCCAGAGTTCTCTTGAGACAACGTCCCTTTTAAAGGAGCTCGGCGCCAAGGTTGTCGTATCCCGCGCGGATCGCGAAGTCCAGGCCAAATTCCTTCTCCGAAACGGTGCGGATGAAGTCATCAACCCGGAGAAGCAGGTAGCGGAATGGGCGGCCATCCGCTACGCGTCCGACCACATTCGCGACTACATCAAGCTCGACGACGCAAATGCCATCTTTGAGGTGACGGTTCCCGAGAACTGGGTCGGTCGTTCGGTCGGAAATATCGACATTCGTAAGAAATACGGCATCAGCATTCTGGCAATCAAGCGGGACGGCAAGATGAGTCTCTTCATCACGCCGGACACGCAGCTCGACGAGGACATGACCATGCTCGTTCTCGGCGACCGGAAGGCGATCCAGAAGTGCTTCCGGATCTGATTTGGGTTCGGAGGCATCCTTTTCGCTCGAGCTGTTTCCGCAAGGGAACGAGTGAGCGGAAATTGAAGATAAAAAGAGGGCAGTTCTTCGGAAACTGCCCTTTTTTGTTGCCTTGATTTGAAGCGCGCCTTACTCTTTCTTGAGCCCCTCGAGCGCCGTGATTCGCTGCGAGAGCGACGGATGGCTGTATTCGAGCAGGATGAGCGCGGGCGACGGCGAGACGTCGCCGAAGTCGGTCTGCGTGAGCTTTTTGAGGCCGGAGATCAGGTCGTTCGCGTAGCCTTCCCCGGCGGCGAAGCGGTCGGCGCGGTACTCGTGGCGGCGCGAGAGGGCGTTCGCGAAGATGCCGTACAACGGCGCAATCAGTGCGAACTCCACCGAGAGAATCAGAAGAACGGCGAAACCGTAGTTGACGGTGTCAAAGCCGAACTGCGGGAACAACGACCCGGTGCGGAGCGTAAGCCATGCGAGGACGGAGATGAGAAGCATCTGGAAGATCGAGATGATCTGGCCTGTGAGCGTGTCGTGATGCACGCCGTGGCCGAGCTCGTGTGCGAAGACCGCGCAGATTTCATCCGGGGTAAGCTTCTCGATGAGAGTATCGTACAGGACGATGGATTTGGTCTTGCCGAAGCCTGCGAAGTAGGCATTTGCCTTGGTGGAGCGGCGCGAGCCGTCCATCACCTCGATGGCGCGCACATGGTAGCCGTGCTTTGTGAGAAGTGCCGTGAGCTTGTCGCGAAGCTCGCCCTCCTCGAGCGGGGTGAATTTGTTGAAGGCGCGGCTTAAGAGCGGATAGAGGAACGTGATTGCCAGAATCAGCACGACCAAAACGCCGGCAAATGCAACAATCATCCAGTCGCCGAGCGCGCGGTACAAAAGCGACAGGATCCACGTGATCAGCGTGAGCAGGCCGAGGGAAATGAGGAATTCCTTGAGCTGGTCGGCCAGGAACGTTCCTTTTTTCGTGCGGTTGAAGCCGTAGCGCGCCTCAATCTTCATCGTGTCGTAGTACGCGAACGGCATCGTCACGATCGCGGTGAGCGTCGAAAGAAGCAATACCGCAAAGAGCTGCCAGAACACGGTGTTTCGGAACAGCCCGGCAAATGCCGCATACGCGTCGGTCGCGATCAATGCAATGTCCACCGCGAGGCTGACGAGGGAGTCGAGGATGGAGAGGCGGCATTTTTCGACGCGGTAGGAGCACCATTTTTCGTAGGTTGCGGCGTCGTAGATGTCCGCGACGTTGGCGGGAATCGGGTTGCGGGTCGAGCGCAGCTTAAGGAGCGTGACCAGCAGCCGGTACAAAAAGACGATGCAAAGCAATGCGATTGCGAGTATCTTGAAGTTCATATGTCTTGCCTCCGGAAAATGAAACCGGCCGCCAGTCGCGGGACTGCCGGCCGTTCGTTGCATTACAGCGTGGTGTAGTTGTCAAAGTAGCCCTGGATCAGGATGATCGGCGTGCCCTTGTCGCCCGAGCCGGACGTCAGGTCGCACAGCGAGCCGATGAGGTCCGTGAGCTGGCGGGGCGTCGTGCCCTGCGATGCCATGTTGCCCACGAGGCTGCCTTCCTTGGCCTTGATGCTCGCGGAGATCGCGTCGCGAAGCGCCTCTCCGGAGAGATTCGCAAAATCATTGTCCGCGAGGTACTTAAGCTTCAGCTCGTTCGGCGTTCCGATGAGTCCGTCGGTAAATGCGGGGCTCACGACCGGATCGGCGAGCTCCCAGATCTTGCCCTGCGGATCCTTGAACGCGCCGTCGCCGTACACCATGACCTCGACGTGCTTGCCGGTCTTGGCAAGAATCTGCGCCTGAATCGCTTCGACAAGCTTCTGCGCGCCCTGCGACTGCGGGAAGAGCTTGACCTTGTCCTCGGTCGACTTGTTCGAGCCGAGCAGGCCGTAACGCTCGTTGTAGCCGCTGCCGTTCACGGGCTTTGTCATCAGGTCGGCAAGGCTGCAGACCGCCTTCGCGCCGGCCGCGAGGAGGATGCGCTTGGTGCGCTCTCTCGTGTGAATGTCGCAGTTGATGACACAATCGGTATAGGAAAGGATCGTCTTCGGCTGGTTGGCAAATACTACCTCCACCTCGGCGCCGCACTCCTTGATCAGGTTCGAGTAGTACTCGACGTAATCCACGCCGGTGAACTCGTGCTTGCGGTAGCCGAAGAGCTCGCGGTATTTGGCGAGATCCAGCACGTCGGAGTAGGGATTGACGCCGGCTTCGTCGATCTGGTCAAGCGTGACCAGCGCGTTGCCGACCTCGTCGCTCGGGTAGCTGAGCATGAGGACAATCTTTCTGCATCCCTTCGCGATGCCGCGAAGCACGATGGCGAAGCGGTTGCGGGAGAGGATCGGGAAAATCACGCCGACCGTGCCGCCGCCGAGCTTGGCGTTCACATCCGCCGCAATATCGTCAACGCTCACATAGTTGCCCTGCGCTCTTGCGACGATGGACTCGGTGAGTGCGATCACGTCGCGGTCGCGAAGCGCAAATCCCTCGGACTCTGCCGCCTCCAGCACGCTGTCGACCGCAATGTCGACCAGGTTGTCGCCCTCGCGGATGATACCGCAGCGGATTCCTCTGGACACCGTTCCTACTTTTCGTTCCATACTGTGTAAACTCCTTTATTTTCCGTTTGTCTGCGGGTGCGCGCCAAAAGGCGCCTTCCGGCTGTCGCCGTCACTCGCTGGGCCACCCAAAAGTATAGCATGACCGGGGTGAAAAAACAAGGGACAATCCTGTGTGCTGCGTCCGCCGCGCCGCTGTGCACATTCGCGCAAAAGTGCAAAAATGACGTGTGAGCGGGCAACGACGGGAGAATACGATATATTATGCGGGAATGCACGCGGAAAGCAGTATGAGAGAGGGGAAAGGTGGTTGATTTTCCACGGAAATCAGCGCTTCGGATTCATTGACACGAACCCTGTTTTGATATAGTATTATATTGTTGATTTGTTCGTATCAACAGGGGAAGGGAGAAGGAAAATGAAAAAGAAACTGCGCATAATCATCATTATTCTGGTGCTGATCGCGATCCCGTGCGGAATTTTGTTGTATCTTAGCATGAACAACGGCAGAATCGACGACGGAAAATACCGCATTGTCGGGAGCGCCGAATTCCCGGACGCGTACATCGTAGTCAAGGGGGACGAGCTGCGCTTCTTCAACATCGACATGAACAGTTTATGGCAGAAGAAGCAGTACGACCGGGTCATTAAAATGCAAAACAGCGAGACGCTCGATTTTTCGACCGGCTTTACGGAGGAACAGCTGTGGGAGATGTCGGATCTGAACAACATGTTTGTCAACAATCCGTTTACATACGATCCGGAGAACCGCACCAAGCAGGGCACATATGTGTACGAATACACGTGCCTCTCGTCGGGCAATCTGTTCGGAGTTTTTCTGACCTATGACTCCTGGAATCACACGATCTGCGTGGAGAACAACGGGATCAAACATCAATTTGAGAGATGAGACAATGATTACTGCGGAACATTTGACAAAAAGTTTTCATGACGGCGAGGGAGAGATCCGCCCCGTGAAAAATGTGAGCCTGGAGATTCCAAACGGGCAGTTTTTGAGCGTCGTCGGACGGTCGGGTAGCGGAAAGACCACGCTTCTCAAGATGCTCGGCGGACTTCTGAGACCGACCGAGGGCGAAGTGCTTATCGACGGTGAGGACCTCTATGAGATGAGCGACCGCGCCATGGCGGACTACCGCAGCAACCGCATCGGGTTTGTGTTTCAGGAGTATCTGCTCGAGGAGGCATTTACCGTCGAGCAGAACATCGAGATTGCATTGATGATCGCGGGGACTGCGGAGAAAGAGCGCCGGGAGCTGATCACGAACGCGCTCGAGCAGGTCGGCATGGAGCACAAGCGGACGACGAAGGTCGGCGTGCTCTCCGGAGGCGAGAAGCAGAGGGTGAGCATCGCGAGGGCGATCGTGAACCATCCGTCGGTGATATTTGCCGACGAACCTTGCGGAAACCTTGATTACGAGAACGGCGTCAACATTATGAAGCTTCTTCGCGAGCAGTGCAGGCAGGGCAGGACGGTCGTCCTGATCACGCACAACCGCGACGACGCATTGGTTACCGATCGGATTGTGACATTGAAGGACGGGGCGGTGGTCAGGGATGAAATGCTCGGATGACATAAGACTTGCATATCGGGAATTCTCCTACGGAAAGCGCGAGTGCGTGCTCTCCGTGCTGATCCATGCGCTGCTGATCGCAGGGGTTTTATTTTCCGTCACGATGTTCTTACATGTAGCCGGCATCGGCGACGGCTTCTTCGGGAGCCGCATGGAAGGAAAATATTCGTTCCAGCTGTTCGGCTTCGCGAAGGCGGATGAAGGGTGGCTAAAGGAGCGAGGGATCACCGTGAGCGACTACGACGACGAGGGCAGACCTGCGTACGGCGAGCTTGGTTCGCTCCGCAGGATCTGGCTGACCAAGTTCGAGGCGACCGTTCGGGGGAAGGACATCTGGAATGCACAGCTCGACGACGCGCTGGCCGTTCTTTTGTTCCTGCATCTTCTGTTTGCGGCGACGGCGGTCATCCTGTGGATCGTGTGGGTCAACACATTGTTCAATTCGTGGTCGATGAAGACGGAGGAGCGAAAGGTCTGCATCGGCATGTACTATCGGCTGGGAATGCCGAAAGGGAGCATCGCAAGCGTGTATACGCTGTATTTTGCGGTTCGCGCGTGCCTTGCATTCGGCCTGGCGGTCGGCATCAACGCGCTGCTGATCGCAGTTGTGAAACGTTTCATGAGCAGGACGATGAAGGTCAGCTATCCGCTGCCGTGTGCGAGCGGGGCGGTGATTGCGGCGGCCGCCGTGCTTACGGTCGCGTTCCTGCTTGCCGGTTATCTGAAAATGAGGAGAAACAGACGTGTCTTCGAAGGATAAATGGACGATAGCCCGGCGCAACGTGGCGGCGGGGAAGAGCAGCGGGATCAAGATCATCATCGGGTTCGCGCTGTGCTTTTTCCTGCTTTTCTGCATGCTGATCATCGGGCTGTTTTATCGGGATTACACGCGGGAATTTGAGGGGAAGAACCGGAAGCAGTGTTACTTCTACTCGGAGATCCGAGCAAAAACATTTGCCGAACTGGATGAGGAGCTTGTGCGCAAGAGAGCGTGGAGCGAAGCCTGCGGCGCGGAAAATGCAGCCGTCATGGTGTCGTTCCGCATCGCCGAGGACACGCTCGTACAGCTTCGCGACGCAGCGTGGGAGATGGACGGCGTGACGTATACCGCCGGCCGGTTTACCACGGGGCGCAGGACGTATTACGAGGACCTCACTTCGTCGATGGCAGCGCTTGATTTTGCGCTGTTTGAGAGCGAGACGGACTGGTGCGGAAATCTGAAGACGGAGCTCGTGTATGGCAGATGGCCGGAGCAAGAGGGCGAGCTTCTCGCGGACGAATACCTTCTGGGAGTCTTCGGGATCACGCCCGCGGAGGCGGTCGGAAAGACCGTCACGATCCGCGCGAAGGGGGAGGCTGTCCTTGCGGAGTACGTCGTGTCCGGCGTTGCGCCGGCGTCGCTTCTTAAGGAGCGCGAGTGCGAGGACTATGATCTTGCGAATTATCATGTGGAGCATCTCTACGTTCACCTGCGCGGCCAGGACAAGGAAAACCTCGTCGTCGGGAGAAGCTCCATTCGCTACTACTATTCGAACGTGAAGGATTTCACCGGTCACTACGAGTTCTCCGGCAAATTGACGGACGGTACGGTGATCCGCACCGCCGACGGCGAGCAGAAGCTGAGCATGACGGGCAAGGGAATGATGATCTGTCTGCTCACATTTTTCACGGGGCGGTTCGGCCGCATCCTGCTCGGGCTCGGTGTCGGAATCTGTGCGGTGACGATGCTGTCGCTTCTGTACGTGCGGTGGTTTTACCTGCAGCGCAACAAGCGCTATATGACGATGCTCGAGTGTATCGGAATGGACCGCGACAACCGCAGGAGCCTCCGGCGGAGAGAGCTGGTGATCCTCGGCGGTATCGCCCTGGCAGCGGCGCTTTATCTGACGCTTTTGTTTTACCTGGTGTTCCGGTATTTTGCGGAGAAAGCGCTGGAGTTCCGGTGCAGCTTCCACTTCGGTGTGTTCGCGATTGTGATCGCGGCCGGCGCGGCGATGTTTTTGCTTCTCTCGGACGCAGTGGTCCGAAAATACGACGAGAGCGTGAGCATTTAGGTGCGTTCGGCGGGAGTTGAGTCGCACTCAACAGCCCGTTGTTTGCCTTTTCAGACGGATGCTTGTATGATGAAGCCACGGTACCGAACTAACCAATCGGAGGAACGAAACATGAATATGAATTTAGGAAGCAACATCAGAGCATTCAGAAAAAACAAGGGGTTCACGCAGGAGGAACTCGCGGACCTGCTCGGCGTAACGCCGCAGGCAGTCAGCAAATGGGAGTCCGAGGTCGGCCTTCCCGACGTATCGATGATCGTGCCGCTGGCGCAGGTTCTCGGAGTCAGCACCGACGCACTTCTCGGTTACAACATGATCGCGGAAAATGAGGAGGCCACGCAGCGCATCCTCGCTACGATCGCCGGCATGTGGGACGAGAAGGACCGCGCGGGCGGCGAGCTGCGGATCTGCGAGTACATGGCATCGGAGACCAACGTTAACCCGGGCAACTTTGAGATCGTGAAGGAGTATTTGAAGCACGCAGCGCTCCTCAGCATGTACGTTGACAAGTCGGTGGAGGGACGCCTTCAGGACAGACTCGACGACGTGCGCAAGATCTACAAGGACGCGATCCGCAAGGGAACGTACGTGATCAGCCACACGAACGACCGCACGCTCGCCGAGAAGATTCATCACGCGATCGCGTGGATCTACATCCATGAGAAGGATTTCGAGAAGGCGAAGGACCACATCAACGTTTTGCCGAGCTTCGAGTCCAGCCGGAACAAGGAAAATATGGACATGGAAGTCGCATTTTTCGAAGGCGGATTCGAGAAGATGAAGGGCGTCGTGGACAAGAACAGCACCTTATTGTTCTATGCGGTGGCGAATCATCTGAACCTGGTGGCGCTCAAATACGGCTGGTTCGAGCGGACGGAGGAGGCCATCCGCGTGTGCGAGTGGTGCGAGGGAATTCTTCGGGCATTTGCCGCAAGAGAACAGTCCATCGATATGAATACGTATCTCAAAGAGCGTGCGCGAAACACCTTCTTCAAGGTGCTTGCGTACAAACACAACGGCAAGGATCGGGAGGCGGACGAAGTTGTCGAGAAGTTCAGGGCAGAGGTTGGTGCCGGCAGCTATAGCGATGAGCTGAAGAAGATGGCGATCGACACGCTGAACAACGAGCTTGAATACTACCGCGGCGCGTATTGATGAATGAAAAACGATCAAAGACCCGGGATTGTAAATGTGTAGGAAAATAAGTGATCCGGCAGCGTGAAACCTGCCGGATCATTTTTCGTCGGATAAAAGTTGTTTGTATTACTGTCAATAGCCCCGGTTGCGGTCAACCGCTTACGTACGCGGCCGGCCTTTCGCGAAGTTGATCAGGTCCTCGC
>JAFZMO010000017.1 GCA_017551165.1 Lachnospiraceae bacterium | reverse complement strand
CGGTGGTTCCCTTGCAAGAACGGAAGCTACCGGTTACGGTCTTCTGTATTTCACGGATGAGATGCTCAAGTCCAACGGCATCGACATCAAGGGCAAGACGATTGCAGTTTCCGGTGCCGGCAACGTTGCAATCTACGCTATCCAGAAGGCTCAGCAGCTCGGCGCTAACGTCGTAACCTGCTCCGATTCGACCGGCTGGATCTATGACTCCGAGGGTATCGATGTTGCTCTCCTTAAGGAAGTTAAGGAAGTTAAGAGAGCTCGCCTTACCGAGTACGCAGCTGCACGCAAGAGCGCTGTATACCATGACAAGGCTGCTGAGGGCACGAACCAGTGGACGGTCAAGTGCGATATCGCTCTTCCTTGCGCTACGCAGAACGAGCTTAACATCGACGACGCTAAGACGCTCGTTGCTAACGGCGTGATCGCTGTTGCTGAGGGCGCTAACATGCCTACCACGATCGAGGCTACGAAGTACTTCCAGGAGAACGGCGTTCTGTTCGCACCCGGCAAGGCTTCCAACGCCGGTGGTGTTGCTACCTCCGCTCTTGAGATGAGCCAGAACTCCGAGAGACTTTCCTGGAGCTTCGATGAGGTTGACGCTAAGCTGAAGAGCATCATGGTTAACATCTTCCACAATGCTGACAACGCAGCTAAGAAGTACGGTATGGCAGGCAACTACGTAGCAGGCGCTAACATCGCCGGCTTCGAGAAGGTTGTAGACGCTATGCTTGCACAGGGCGTTTGCTAATTAGCAAGTAGGTTGCAGAGCCGGAAGGCTCGAGACTAGCTTAAAAGAAGACAGAATCCCCCGTCACGAGCGACGTGACGGGGGATTTTTTGGTGTTTATTGGGCGATTACAGCATGTTTGGGGGGCGCGGGGGTGCCCTGGGGTGCTGGGGTGCTTGGCATGCTTGGGGGGCGCCAGGCCCCAGGCAACCCTCTGGACTTCCCACTAATCAAGAAATTAAGCAAGTTAGTGGGTACACTTTTGCCTGGGGGTACCCACTAATCATGGAAACAAGCAAGTTGGTGGGAATACTTTTTTGAGGGTATACCTACTAATCAAGAAATCAAGCAAGTTGGTAGGTATACTTTTGGCGGAATTCACCCACTAATCAATGAGTTAGCAAGTTTTGTGGGTGCACTTTTTGATAGCTATACCCACTAGTCAAGTAATTAAGCTTGTTTAGTGGGTACATTTTTGTCGAAGTGTACCCACTAATCTAGGAGAAAAGCAAGTTAGTAGGTACACTCCCGAAAAGGTGTACCCACTAGTCAAGTGAGAGAGCAAGTTTAGTGGGTGAATTCTTGCTAGGGTATACCTACTAATCAATGATTTGGCAAGTTTAGTAGGCACACCCCTGAAAAGGTATACCCACGAATCTAGAGGGAAAGCCAGTTTGGTGGGTGCCCTTCAGCCGGAGAGCACCCTCCAAACGAGCGATCAGGCAAGTTAGGGGGATGTAGGCCTCAGGTCTTCCTACAGATCAGCTCTTTGTGCGTTTTGGTGGGAAACGGCCCCGTGTTTTTGGCGAAAACGTCAAGAAGAAAAGTCTTGTGCTGAGGCGCCAAACAAACTAGAATATCAGTACAAGTCTTAATCAATTAATCGGCATTGATTTGCATCATTCAGTAGCATTTCAATGTTAATGCCTATCTACGTTAAGTCAATCAGCTTTAAGACTATTAACTTCTATCATTCTTTTCAGTTTTCACCATTTATTTCAGCCTTGTGTGGAGTCTTAACACCATTGCGTACTCTGCATACATTCCGATCATCAACCGGCTTGATTCTTGACTTGCATTACCGAAACTAACAACCAAATAAACACTATGGGGGAGGGAGAACTATGGACTCTTTTATTGACTTGTTGAAAAACAGGAGCGAAGAGCTTGAGGAAATCATATGCCAAAGTAAGAAGCAATTATCGGTGCTTCCCAAGGGAAAGCTGCGTATTGCGACAAAACGCTACGGGCCGCAGTTTTATGTGAAAACCGATGGGGAAGAGGAAGTCTATTTGACCGGCAAACAAAGGGGATTGGCGGCAAGGCTCGCGCAGAGAGACTACTGCGAGAAGGTGCTGAAACAGGCGGTCCGCGCACAAAGGTGCATAAAGATGGCGATAAGGGTTTGCTTGGAAAATCCAATCGTCGCCATCTGGACCGGCATGCACCCGGCGCGGCGGGCGCTGGTTGAGCCGTTTGAGGTCACTGACGAGGAGTTTGTGGAGCGTTGGAGCAACGAGTCGTATGAGCCGAAGAAATTTGACGAAAATGACATCAGCTACACAACGGAGAGAGGGGAACGCGTGCGGTCCAAGTCGGAGAAGATCATCGCGGACATGCTGTTTGCCCGCGGGGTGCCGTATTATTACGAGTTTCCGCTTCATTTGCCGGGGCGGGGCGACATTTACCCGGACTTCCGCGTGCTGAACGTGCGATTGCGCAGGGAATTCCGGCTGGAACACTTCGGGATGATGGACAACCCCGAGTATGCGGCGAGTTTTCTTCGGAAAATGAGGTCCTACGAGCAGAGTGGTCTTTTCCCGGGGGATAATCTGCTGTTTACGATGGAGACGTCGCGGGAGCCGCTGCGGCCGGAAACCGTCAACGAGCTGATCCACCGCTTCCTGCTGTGAACCTCCGCCAACCTGACGACTGCCTCCCGATCCGAACCTTCGCCAACCTGACGACTGCCTCCCGGTCCGAACCTCCGCCAACCTGACGACCGCCTCCCGGTCCGAACATTCGCCAACCTGACGACCGCCTCTCGGTCCGAACCTTCGCCAACCTGACGACTGCCTCCCGTTCCGAATCGCCGCCAAAACCCCCGCTCAGCCGCCGTGCTTCCGATTGACTATACCCCCGGTAAATGATACAATATACGCATGGCGCAAGTGTGAGCCTGTGCATGGCGCGACTGGGCGCCGATCGAATTGAGAAGGGGGAAACTCAACATGAAAAAAAGAAGTTACGGTGTGGTGCTTCTTGTGTTGTGTCTGCTGGTTGGTTTGCTGGCGGGCTGCGGAAGCAAGGAAAAGGATGACGATGACAAGAAGGACGATGTGGCGTCCGTAAAGAAGGGCACGATCGCGGAGATGGTCGAGGCGATGGCTGATGTGAATCAGGGCACATTTTCCGTCCAGTACACTACGAGGATCGGCGAGACGGAGAGGACTTATGTTCTGGACCTTGCGTATAACCTGGATAAGAACGTGTATGCGCTCAGCGCGGATGTTACGCTCAAGCAGGACGCTCAGATACAGAGGACAGAGCTCGGAGAGCTTGCCCGGGTTGTCGACAACAAATTGTATGTCAATTTCGGGGCGCTGAAGTCGCTCGGGCTCAAGAGAGCGGACGGAAGCGATTTTACGGGATGGTTCATGTTCCCGTTGCCAAAGGATATGAAGATCGCGGACCGCAAGGACGGTTATGCGGCGGCGCTCGGCAAGCTTGCCGGCAAGCTGATCGCCGGTGATGCGGTGACCGGGTCGGAGGGCAACTACACGCTGACGCTGAAGGGCAGAGATGCGTGGTCGTCATTTTTGACCAATGTTCGCACGTACGCGGACGGCGATATGAAGGATGATCTCAAGGCCGTGACGGACAAGGTGGGCACGCAGGGCCTGAACGTCGATCTGGAGAAGTATATCGATGACCTCATGGAAGAGTTTGAGGACGACCTTCGCGCGGTCCTCAAGCAGTACGGCGGTCAGGTCGGTGTCAAGGAGGAAGATCTCGATACCTACGCGGCCAAGCTCAAGGAGCTGGTGCGCGACGTCAATCTTGAGGAGCTTGTGAACAGTTACACTTCGGATCTGACGACGTTCAACGATCTGTCGGACGCCGAGGAGGCCATCAAGGAGCTCAAGGAAGAGCTCGACAATCTCGAGGAAAATCTCGGCGAGGCGCCGGATGTCACGGTCGGCATTAGCGCGGATGACAAGGGCTACAGCATAGTTTTTAACGAGAGCTATAAGTCGCTGTACGACTCGGATGCGGAGGCGCTCATCAAGTTCCGCATAGAGCCCGGCACAGTGAAGACGTCGGCTCCGTCGGCTGATGACAAGGTATCCCTGCAGGATATCGCCGCTCTGCTCGCACCTTCGCTGTCCCGCTATCTGGATAAGGCGGGCGCGTCCAAGGATGCAGCCTCTCTGTTGGATGCCATCTACGGCGCGGACAAGGTCGCGATCGACCCGCAGCTGGATCTGCCGATCGGAACGAATTTTGTGATCACCTTCGACAACGGCGTCGTCACGATGACGGTTGTTCGACCGGACGGCGCGAGCACGGCGGAGGCAGAGAACACGTGGAAGGAGATCAGCTTGTTCAAGGGGGTCAGCAGCGCAAACGGAAAGGCCGCCGTGGGCAAGATCGTAGGAACATTGGAAAATGAGGGCGATTACAGCTACGGGCTGGTTTGGAGAAAAGAGAGCAGCAACAAGGCGCTGAACGACCTGATGAACACAGGCTCTCTCAAATACAGTGTGAACTGGGCCGACGAGTAAGTCGGAAAATGAAAGAGACAGCAGAGCTGTCGCGGGGCATCTGACACAGGAGGAATACATGCAGGGGAATAACTACATCGACAAGGAGATTGGAGCGATCGTCGGCAACATCCTTGCGGACTATAAGGAAAATCGCTCGATCGACAAACTGGATCTGTTCCGTCAGCCGCAGAAGGACATGATCATCAGCGTGCTGCAGAAGCTGATCCGGATCATTTATCCCGGCTATTTTCGGGATGGTTCGAGAAAATTTTACAACATCGACAACGATTACTCGGTGCAGATTGAGGATGCGGTATTCTGTCTGAACAAGCAGATCGCGCGGGCGCTGCCGTACGCAGAGGCGTATGCGGGGCGCAAGCCGGAGGATCTGGA
Organism: Lachnospiraceae bacterium; assembly: GCA_017551165.1. Classification (GTDB taxonomy): domain Bacteria; phylum Bacillota; class Clostridia; order Lachnospirales; family Lachnospiraceae; genus ISDg. Next base: position 5,828 of record JAFZMO010000017.1, on the reverse strand, counting down.
GGGCGAGGCGCAGAAGCTTACGGTCGCGTTTTTCCGCAGACTGCCGGCCATCCGCGAGTATGCGGAGGGCGATCTGGAGGCCGCTTATGACGGCGACCCGGCCGCCAAATTCCGCGAGGAGATCATTCTGTGCTACCCGGGCGCATACGCGATCACGGTGTACCGCATCGCGCATGAGCTGGCGCGGCTGGAGATCCCGCTCATCCCGCGAATCATGACGGAGCATGCGCACTGGCAGACCGGTATCGACATTCATCCGGGCGCGACCATCGGCCGCAACTTCTTCATCGACCACGGCACGGGCATCGTCATCGGTGAGACGACGATCATCGGCGACAACGTCAAGATCTACCAGGGCGTGACGCTGGGCGCTCTGTCCACCAGAGGCGGGCAGAAGCTGCGCGACAAGCGCCGCCACCCGACGATCGAGGACGATGTTGTCATCTACGCCGGCGCGTCCATTCTCGGCGGTGAGACCGTGATCGGCAAGGGCTCGATCATCGGCAGTAACGCGTTCATCACTTCGTCGATCGCGCCGGGCACGCGCGTGAGCATCAAGAATCAGGAAATGACGCTCCGCGGCGTCGGCCAGCACGCCGATGTGACGCACAAGGAACTGGTTCAGGACGACACCTGGACGTGGATCATCTGATGCACGAAGACGCTTGGCCCCGGATCCTCTGAGACGGGGAGCGAAAGCAAAGAATACCACCGACAAGGCGGCTCAGCAATAAGATCAGGAGGAAAATGACCATGAATGCAATCACGGAAGAACTGAAGAAGACAGGAACATTTTACGTAGCGACGGTTGAGGGCGATCAGCCCCGCGTGCGCCCGTTCGGCGCGGTAACGGAGTTCGAGGGCAAGACCTACATCTGCACGAACAACACGAAGGCGTGCTACGCACAGATGCTTGCAAACCCGAAGACGGAGATCTGCGGCATGCAGCCCGACGGTTCGTGGGTTCGCATCAGCGGCAACCTCGTGCGCGACGACCGCGACGAGGCGAGAGCGGCAATGCTTGCGGATAATCCGGGGCTCGGCATGATGTACCATGTCGGCGACGGCATTTTCGAAGTTCTGTACATCGCTGACGCGAAGGGCACGAAGAGCTCGTTCACGGCGCCGCCCGTTGTGCTTGCGTAGGGCTTTACAATGACTGAGAAGACAGACAGCAAGAAAACCGTCTCAGGGAACAACACGAATGCTGAAAAATGCAAATCCGCAGGCCGGGGTAAGGCCACGCGCACAGAATCCCTCCGTGCGCGCAGGAAACGCGCCTGTGAGATCGTGGAGCGCCTGAAGGCGGAATACCCCGATACGCACTGTACACTCGCGTATGACGAGGCCTGGAAGCTTCTGGTGAGCGTCCGGCTGGCGGCGCAGTGCACGGATGCGCGGGTGGACCAGATCACCCCGGTGCTGTATGAGCATTTTCCGACGATCGAGGCGATCGCAGAAGCACCCGAGGACGACATCGAGGCGATCGTACGGCCGTGCGGGCTCGGGCGGAGCAAGGCACGCGATATCAAGGCGTGCATGACGATGCTGCGGGACGAGTACGGGTGCCGCGTGCCGGATACGATGGAGGCGCTTTTAAAGCTTCCGGGCGTCGGCAGGAAGAGCGCGAACCTCGTGCTCGGGGATATCTACGGCAAGCACGCGATCGTGACGGACACGCACTGCATCCGGCTGGCGAACCGCATGGGGCTTGTGGATGACGAGCGCGATCCGCACAAGGTGGAGAAGAAGCTGTGGGAGATCATACCGCCGGAGGAGAGCAACGATTTCTGCCACCGGATGGTCGATCACGGACGGGCGGTCTGCACGGCGCGGACCGCGAAGCCGAACTGCGACGCGTGCTGTATTGCGGACATCTGCCCGAAGAGGGTGTAAGAGTGCGCGGCAGGAATCGACACCTGCACATTCGCCTTATCGCTATCGCGTAATTTAATATGTCAACGACATTGACAACCACCACATGCTGTTGTACTATGGCTGTAGTACAACACAAGATGTGGTGGTTTTCTTTGCGAAATAACCGATTATTTTTCGTGTTCGGGTTTACAAAAGAAACGTAAAATGATAATATCAGAAACAGTGAGGGTTTTCCCTCTGTGTAGCAAAATTTAATACTCGAGGAGGTAGTTATGAAACTGATCTATCAAGTGGAAGACAAACCGAAGTTTCCTCAGTTGATCGTGTTTGCTCTTCAGCAGCTCCTGGCCATCATGACGGCTACGCTGGTCGTTCCGGTCATCATCAACGGCAACGTTGCGGGTAAGATCGCGGCAGGCGAAATCACATGGGATATGTCGGCACAGATGAGCCCGGCGGCGGCATTGTTCGGCGCAGGTGTCGGCACGTTGATCTATCTGTTCTGCACGATGCGCAAGAGCCCTGTGTTCCTCGGTTCTTCGTTCGCATTCCTCGGCTCCATGACGTCCGCATTTGCCGGCGCGTCGACCATGGCACTCGGATACCTCGGATTGATCCTCGGTGCGATCCTTGCAGGTCTTGTGTACGTTGTCATCGCGATCGTTGTTAAGTTCTGCGGAACGAAGTGGATCGAGAAGCTGATGCCGGCAGTCGTAATCGGACCTACCGTTGCCATCATCGGACTTTCGCTCGCAGGCAATGCAGTCGGCGATCTCACGACGGCCATCGCTGCAGACGCAGAGAAAGGGACTCCCGCGACGGATCCCAAGATCGCTCTGTTGTGCGGTCTGGTAACGCTCCTGGTTGTCATGTTCTCCGCTGCTTACGGCAAGAAGAGCGGCAAGCTGATCCCGTTCATCTACGGTATCCTGGCAGGCTATTTCTTTGCACTCATCGTGAGCCACTGCGGTTACATGCTCAAGATCCCGGAGATGTACATCATTTCCGAGAATGCTTGGGACGGCTTCCTTGTTGACGGTGCCGTGAAGTTCAAGTCCTTCTTCTCGATGCCTGACTTTACATTCCTGAATGTCAAGGGCGCTTTCAGTGACTTCAACGCAACCTACTTCCTTACCGTATTTGTCGCATATGCTCCGGTTGCTTTCGTAGTATTCGCAGAGCACATTGCAGACCATATGAACATTTCCTCAATCATCGAGCGCAACCTCCTTGAGGATCCGGGTCTCCACAGAACCCTCCTCGGCGACGGTATCGGCTCCATGGCCGGCGCATTCTTCGGCGGCTGCCCGAACACCACGTACGGTGAGTCCATCGGCTGTGTCGCAATCACGAAAAATGCTTCCATCGTCTCCATCTTCGCGGCTGCGATCGGTGCGATCCTGATCTCGTTCTTCAACCCGTTCATCGTGTTCATCAACTCGATCCCGAGCTGTGTCATGGGCGGCGTTTGTATGGCACTGTACGGATTCATCGCAGTCTCCGGTCTGAAGATGATCCAGAAGGTTGACCTGAACGAGAACAAGAACCTCTTCGTAGTTTCTGTTATCCTGATCGCCGGTGTCGGCGGCCTTACGGTTTCCTTCACAACGGCTAACGGCGTGATCACGATCACCGAAGTTGCATGCGCATTGATCCTCGGTATCCTCACGAACCTGCTGATGAAGAACAGCGGCAAGAACGAAGAGAAGGAAACGGCTCCGAAGGAACGTGACAAGGAGTGATCTTTCATCCCGGAAAGTGTCTCAATATATACGGTATTACACAGGGCGGAGTCGCAGATGCGGCTCCGCCTTCTTTGCATGCAGCACCGCCTTTTCGCGGCTGTGTTCCTCTTATCTTTTCATTGAACTTGTAGGCGGTCCTATTGTATAATAACTTAAATACACGTTGCTTCCGCGGGCCGGAGAGAAAGACGGCAGGTTTCGCACGGGATCAAAGATGATGACCGTGGAAAATGACTCCGCACGGAACCGCGCAGGACAGCATCGGGAAAGACAGATTGAGGAAGAGATATGGCTTACACCGCAATTCGGAAAATGAACCTGATCAACAAAGAGCGCTTCCACTGCGATTACGGACCAAAGCAGCCGAAGTTGTATGTCAACAGCCGAAAGCGCAACGACCTAAAGTCCGCGGTGCTTCGGTTTTTGCACAACCGCTGCGAGGAGCTCCGCTTCGATGCGGCGATCGAGCGGGAGGAGCAGGAGAAGGGCGTGTATCTCGGAACGGCTCTGAATCCGGGACAGATCCCCTACAACATGCAGATGGACATCAACCGCCTGTGCCTTGAGAAGTCGCTGGAGACATTTTGTGACTCGGGCGTGGCAGAGGACGCATACTCCGTTTATTACTGCTTTCTGGAGATCTTCGTCGGTCGGTACGGACGCTCGAAGAAAATGATCGAGCTGCTGTCGGAGTATGAGCAAAATGGCAGTTCCCTCCTGATGAAGCACCGCGACCACTACTCGCACTCGGTCTACGTGTTTGCCCTCGGACTGGCGATCTACGAGACGAACGAGAACTACCGCAGAAGCTTCCGGGAGTTCTACCATCTGGAGTCGGTGAAGGAGTCGGAGGCAGCGAACAATTTCCTGGAATTCTGGGGCCTGTCGTCGCTTTTCCACGACATCGGATACCCGTTTGAGTTGCCCTTCGAGCAGGTGCTCAGCTACTTCGAGGTGAACAACCAAAGACGCGGTAAAGAAAGCCCGTTCCTTGCGTACCACAACATGGAGACGCTGACAGCGCTTGACGGCAGGGCGAGGGAGCATTTTTCGAAGCTGTACGGAAAGACGTTCGCGACGTCGGTGGAGCTGATCGCGCACAATGTTACGCTCGCGCTCGGCGAGGCGTTTGATTTCACGGAGGAGTACCTGCTGCAGGTTCTGAACCAAAAACCGACGGAGCCGGACCGGTTCGGCTACTATATGGACCACGCGTTTTTCAGCGCGGTGCGTCTCTACAATGAGCTTGCGGCGATCCTCGGGCCGGAGGCGCTTACGAGGCAGCATGTGGACGCGCTCTCAGCGATCATCCTGCACAACAGCCTGTATAAGTTCGCTGTCGCGTTCTACAAGGACAAGGACCCGTCGAAGAGGAAGGGGCCGTTGCAGGCGCCCCAGAGCCCGCTGGCGTGGCTTCTGATGCTCTGCGACGAGCTGCAGTGCTGGAACCGGACCGCCTACGGGCGCAACTCGCGCACGGAGTTGCATCCCATGGACGCCGAGTTTGATTTTTCGAACAATGCGATCGAGGCCGTGTACGATTACGATATCGCGGAAAGTGACAAGATCGCCGCGTTCCTGCTCGCACACGAGGCGTGGGAGAAGGCGCCGGAGCAGTCGGAGGAGCCGCGGCTGAAGGCGTACAGCGACATGGCGGGCACGAAGCAGCGGTTCACGGAGGACATTCGGAAGATCGTGGACACGTCGGACTGCCCGCTGACGGTGAAGACGCACCTGTGCAGGCCGGACTTTAAGAGCAAGCGGGTGTACCTCTCCGGGAGCAACTTCCTGCATATGTATGATTTTGCGGTGGCTCTTCACTCGAGGAGCATGCCGCCGGATGCGACGGCGGAGGAGATGGAGCGGAAGTTCACGTCGCACTCGCTGGAGTACCAGCTGTCGACGCTCAACCGCGCGAGGAATTTTGCGCGGTATCTCGATGCGATCCAGTGCTTCTACACCGACAAACCGGTCGCGTATGAGCAGGTGCTTCGCTTCGGGAAGAAGGACGCGGAACGGTTCGCTCCCATGGAGCATGAGCGCTGGCTGCGCGAGCATCAGGCGATGGGATGGTGCTACGGACGCGAGTACGAGACATTGCCGCTGGACGTACCGGCGGAGGAAATGAAGAAGGCTCGCTCCGCGCTGCGGGAGCAGCTGCGCCGCCATAAGCTGATGCTGGATGGGGAGCTGACGCCCGAGCGG
>JAFZMO010000016.1 GCA_017551165.1 Lachnospiraceae bacterium | reverse complement strand
TGCATCTTCTCGATGACCTCTTCCATCGTCTTGATCGGGCAAGGCGAACCTGCCATGATGCCGGTTCTCATATGCGAGAAATCGGTCTTCGGGAAATTCTCGTGTCCGAGCATCGCGATGAACATCGTCGGTACGCCGTGGAAGCACGTGATCTTCTCGCGGTTGATGCAGTCGAGACTCTTTCTCGGGGAAAATGCCGAGATCGGGGACATCGTAACACCGTGCGTCACGGACGCCGTCATCGCCAGCACCATACCGAAGCAATGGAACATCGGAACCTGGATCATCATGCGGTCTGCCGTCGACAGATCCATGCAGTCGCCGATGGCCTTACCGTTGTTAACGACATTGTAGTGCGTGAGCATAACGCCCTTCGGGAAGCCTGTGGTGCCGGAAGTGTACTGCATGTTGCAGACGTCGTTCTTGTCGACGGCTGCACGGCGCTTCTCCACCTCCGTGAGCGGCACGGTCTCACCGAGCTTCACGGCGTCGTCCCACGTAAAGCAGCCCGGCTGACGGCTGTCAACCGTGATGACATTTTTCAGATACGGCAATCTCTCGCTCTCCAGCTTGCCGGGCTCGCACGTCTCAAGCTCAGGGCACAGCTCCTTGATGGTTCCGACGTAGTCGCAATCCTTGAAGCCGTCGATCATGACGAGCGTGTGCGTGTCGGACTGACGCAGCAGGTACTCGATCTCATGGATCTTATATGCGGTGTTGACCGTAACCAGCACGGCACCGATCTTCGTGGTTGCCCAGAAGGTGATATACCATGCGGGCACGTTCGTCGCCCAGATGGCAACATGGTCGCCCTTCTTCACATCCATGGCGATCAGGGCTCTCGCAAAATTATCCACGTCATCGCGGAACTCGGGGTACGTTCTCGTGTAGTCAAGCTCCGTGTAGCGGAACGCGTACTGCGTCGGGAACGCCTCGCAGATGCGGTCCAGGATATCCGGGAACGTGTAGTCGATCAGGCGCTCCTTCGGCCAGATATAGTTGCCCGTGCCGCGGTTGTCCGTCTGCAGCGCGTGCTTGTGCTTCGTCTTGTAAGGGCGCATGTAGTTTGCGAACTGCGGGAACACAACCCACGCGTCCGCGAGCTCCGCCGACCAGCGCTTCACCCACTCGAGCGATACGTAGCCGGTGTAATGCATGCTCTGCAGTGCGGCAAATGCCTCCTTGAGCGGCATGTCGCCGTCGCCCATCATGCGGTACGAGATGCGGCCGTCGCGGCACACCGAGTCCTTCACATGAACATACTTGATGTACTCGCCGAGGTTCGCCACGGTCTGATCCGGAGCCTCGCCGAAGTTGCGGTACGGATGATGGATGTCCCACAGAGCGGCAATCTTGCGGCTTCCCACAGCGTCGAGGACCTTCTTCAGGCGCGCCGTGTCGGAGTAGACACCGTTCGTCTCCACGAGCATGGTGACATTGTACTCCTCCGCGATCGGAACAAGCTGTTTCAGCGCTTCGATGATCGCCTCATCGTCAACCTCGCCCTCCGGAGCCGGATGCTCGTCCGCAAGCACACGGATATATGCCGTGCCGAGCGCGTTCGCAAGCTTCGCATACGCGGTCAGCTCGTCCAGGATCTTCTGCATCTTCGCCTGATACTTGAGCGCGATGCCCGAGGACAGACAGGACACCTCGATGCCGATCTCGCGCAGCTTCTCAACCGTCTTCGGAAGCTGTTCCTCGGAAAACGGCTTAGCTCTCGTCGCAAGGATGTCATGCCCGAGACCGCGGATTTCGATCCCGTGGTATCCCAGGTCCTTCGCCATCGTGTAAATGTCAGTCCAGGAGTAATCCGGACAGCCCAGTGTGGAAAAACTGATCTTCATGTGTTGTTCCTTTCTTTCTCGTTGTCTGCATACCAATGTCAACAGTGCTCCGAGAGGAAGCTTGCGCCGGGAAACAAAAACAGCGCCTCTATCATCCTCCGGACGATAGAGACGCCGATTAAGCGCGGTACCACTCTATTTCATGATTGCTCATGCACTCAGCAAGCACGGACTTTCGTCGATGCTCTTCCCTCAGGTAACGGCGGGTATCCGGCACGATCTACACAACCTTACAGTCTTCAATCGGCAGCTCCGAGGTGAGTTCCTCAGGCGTCTTCGTCCGTCTCGCATCAACCGACGGATTTCTGAACCCGACACAGGAGTACTGGTCCTCTTCACAGCATTTCTTCAATGTTCAAACAACATACTGTATACACCACCTGCGCGGCAATGTCAAGCATTTTTTCGCAAAATGGCATATCCGGCCTCACACCGCGTCACACGCTACTGCTTCGGCCCCTTCACCGCCTTCACGTCGTCGGGAGTACAGGGGATGTTCGAGTAGCGGGCCTTCTCGTATTTTTCGAGCAATACGTCGTCGGTCTCATGCTGCACACCGGTCCCGAGCAGTTCCTCCGGAGTCTTCTCCGGAATATCCACATCTCCGAACTTGTCGAAGATCGTTCGCTTGAACGTCCTTCGGATCCTTCTCGCATATACGTTCTCGTCGATGACGTCGTCGTTGCGGGTGCGGATCACCTCGTCGGACGGAAGCGGAACAAGTGCCTTCTTCAGGTCGATGACATGGTCGGTCTCCATACTCGTCTTCGCGTCCGTGATACGCGTCAGCATGATGCGCACCAGCTGGATCGTCGCGAAAATGATGAACAGACCGATGATGATATACAGGATCGTTCCGAGCGTACCGCCCATTCCGCCGGACGTTGCGTTCGTCACGGTGCCGGGCGTCGGTGTCGGCGTCAGCGTGATGTCACCCACTCCGGCACCCGGGGTCGGCGTAGGACCGGCCGAGCCCTTGTTCATGCGGTCGACGATCGAGTGGATAAAATTCTTCCAAAACCGGTTGAGCGGTCCCCAGAACGGCAGGATCGCCACCGAGATCACCAAAAGGCAGGTTGCGAGATACCACAGACGGTACGCACGCAGGTTGCCGAGCGTTACATGGTACACTGCCATGTAGTCGGCATCGCGGTTGCCCTGTACAAAGCGAACGTAATGTGCAAGATAGATCGCGTAGATATTGAGTCCCAGGAAAGCGATCAGCAGGATCATCTCCACCCAGGAGGTCTCCTCAAAATCGTACATCGATGCGATCGTGTAGCACGCGAACAGGATAAGTCCGAGAGGCAGGAACACAACCTCGTGGCCGCGGCGGTTCTTCTTCGTGAACATGCCCGAGAAGAAGCCGGCCCACAGGCGGGCGAACACAACGACCGCCACACCGCAGAGGAGCATCAGCCACAGCCGGTCTCCGAGCGGACGGTGAAGATACGCGACCAATGCGATCGAGTACAGGATCATGAACACGGATATGTGGCGGATGTAAAACAACTGCAGCTCATATCGTTCCAGACGAAATTGATCTCTCATCGCGCACCTCCTTTACAGATTTCTCGGCTTCCACAGCGCCGTGCAGCCGTTCAGTTCCTGCGGCAGCGCGGGCAACTTGTCGCCGATGATCACGAGACAGCACGGAGCTCCCATGCGGACTCTCGCGCGGACGCGCTTCTCAAACTCGGAGCGGAGCGAATATGTCACATACAGCACGCTTGTGTTGTGGTTCTCCTCCTCCGCGGAGAAGTCGTTGCCGTCGCCGAGCTCCATCTTCTCCATCATCGCCTGCTTCATACGCTTCGCGTCGAAGATCGTCTCGTAGTCGATCTTGGCAAGACCGATCTCAATGCTCGTGAGGTGGCCCATCGAGCTACCCTCGGAGATCATCAGCGGTGCGCCGCCGTCCGTTCCGGAGACGTTGCACTCCATCGAGACGCTCTGTCCCAGAGCGAGTGCCGAGGATGCGAAGCTTACGCCGAGGCGGAGCAGCTCCTCGCGCATATCCTCCTCGTGCGGCATCGGGCCGCGCTCTGCGTGGAGAACGATGTGGAGACGCTTGTCCATCGTCGTGTCGTAGTAGTTGACCTGCCAGTCGCCGGAGCGTGCGGACGCCTTCCAGTTGATGCGCTGGATCGGGTCGCCGGGCTGGTAATCGCGCAGGCCGGCAAACGCCGAGTAGTCCTCGTAGAGCTTCAGCTTGGACACAACCTCGCCCCACATCGTGCGGAACGGCAGGTCGCCGGTTCCGATGTCATAGTTGAGCGGCGTGACCAAGAGCTCCGTCGCGGAATCGGTCATGAACGCGTGCTGTTTGGAGAAGAAAATGTCGTTCGACACTACCTGGACACCGTCAACGCGGTACGGTCCGCGCTTGGTGGCCATGAGCGGAAGGCGACGGATGATCTTCTTGTATCCTCCGACGGAAAACAGGTCGTTCCGGTAATAGTGGTCGGTGACATTTTTCATATCACTGTTCTCGATCACCATGAACCTTGACAGCTGGAACTTAACCTTCAGCGCGGGGAGCGGCATCGCCTTGTTGTTGGTGATGACCTCCTCGAGCGATACCCACTCGCTCTCATGCGCGGTCTCCTGCGAGAACTGCAGCGAAACCTCCAGCTTGTCCTTCCAGTGTCGCTTGAAATAGAATCGCATCAGCAGATACGACGCGATCACGACAAGAAGCAACAGAAATACCTTCATGGGCTACTCTCCTTTTGTGAAGCGGTGACGCTCCGGTTTCATTGGTTGAAGATCGCGAGCTGCAGCACCGCCCAGGATTCCCTGCAGGCGTTCCAGATCGCGTTGAACTCGTTGAGCGACAGCGGCGTGGAACCGTTGCCGAGATACACGCTCAGGGCGGGAACGCCCTTCACGCAGTTGCAATACCCCTCATAGCTGCCGTATCCTTCGGCGCCGACCTTCTCGGAGTTGACGCCGTAACTCATAATATCCGCCAGTTTCTCCGCATACCGCTTGGCCTCGGACTGCACCTTCTCGTCCTGCCCGTACTTGTACGAGATCTTCGATCCCGTCGTGTGATACACGACCACGAGCGCGGGCTCATATCCCGTGAGCTGTTTCAGAAGAGCCTTCGTCTCGGGCTCCGAGTCCGGCGCGCTTCCGCGGTAATCCTTCGAGGACGGAACCGCCGACCCTTCGGATATCTGTTCCCAGTGATACGAAAAATTCTTCCGGATGTCCACGCCGTTTGCGTTCGCGTAGTAGAACATCAGGTAGTTGTCCATATCGAGGCTCGTGCCGCCCTGCTCGCTGTCGCGCTCATACCACTTCTTCAGGTCGTTCACGATGTTCGCATCGTTCACGCACCCAACGTGTTCCTCACTGATCATCACACCGTCCGGATTGAGCATCGGGATGATGTGGATCGCGACGTTCTCGCACAGCTCGCTGTATGCAAAGCCGTTGTAGTTGCCGGTGTCATAGAAGCAGAGGCAGTACTCTGCCTGTTTCATGCACATGAGGGTGCTCATGTACTCCGCTCCGCACACGCCGGCGCAGAAGAACAGGTGCTTCTTCGCCTTCTCGGGATTGCCGATCACGATCTCGAAAATGTTTCTGCGGTCCTTCGTGGAACCGATGCAGTTGAGCCGCATCCGTTCCCCGTACAGCTTGCGAAGCTCCGCGAGGTCCTCGCACATCGAGTCGTAGCTGTACAGCTGCCGCGACGTGTCCACAACCGTGAGCATCGCGCTCGAGTACACGAACGTGCGGTTCTCCTGGATCGTGAGCGTCGTCACGTGGCTGCTGCTCACGTACGCAGGAAGGTCCTCGTAGTAGATGCGGTCCCATCCGTTAGGGCCGATGCCGATGCGCGTGAGCTCCGTGCCGTACGGCACAGTCGTCACGACCTCCTCGCTCTCGCCCGGCTGCCGCCGGATGTTGAGCGTGCTCGACGTCACATACACCTTGTCCTCCACGAGCTGATAGCCCTCCGCGTCGACAGACGGTGTAACGTCGCCCTTCTTCTCCTCCTCCGCCGCTGTCACGACATGCTCGTACTGCGTCATGTCCGTCAGCGTCACGTTGGATTTATTTTCCTTCTTTCCTCCGCAGGCGGTGAGCAGAAGGGCCGCCGCGAAAATCGCGGCCAAGATCCGTTTTTTCATGGTTCCCCTCCCCTCACCTGGTTTGATCAAACGAAAAATCCTTCGGGATCTCGCGGATGTTCCGAAGTCCGATCAGGCGGACTCCCTTCGGCACATCGTCGCGGATCTTCTCACAGTCCGCCGCAGCCAGCACGATCGTGCGGTACCCGAGCTTCGCCGCCTCACGCACGCGTGACAGCGCCTGCGACACGGCTCTCAGCTCTCCGGTCAATCCGACCTCCCCGAATGCCACCGTATGCTCCGGAAGCGGCCGGTTGCGATAGCCCGACAGCACGGCCAACAGGATCGGCAGGTCGAGCGCAGGCTCGGTCACGCGGAGTCCTCCCGCGACATTTACATACGCATCACACCCTGAGAGTGATGCTCCCACGCGCTTCTCCAGCACGGCGAGCAACAGGTTTACACGGTTGAAATCGGTTCCGGCTGCCGTTCTTCTCGGAAGGTTGAAATTGGTCTGACTGATCAGCGCCTGCACCTCCACGAGGATTGGCCTCGTACCCTCCATCGTCACGGCGACGACCGATCCGGCCTCCGCCTCCGGCATGCCGCGAAGCATGTGTTCCGAGGGGTTGAGTACCTCCGCAAGTCCTGCGGCTCCCATCTCAAAAACACCGATCTCGTTGGTCGATCCGAAGCGGTTCTTGACTGCCCGCAGGATGCGGTACGTCGTCGTGGAATCGCCCTCAAAGTACAGCACCGTATCCACCATGTGCTCCAGCATCTTCGGACCTGCGACGGAGCCGTCCTTCGTCACATGTCCGACGAGGAACACGGCTATGTTCTCCGTCTTCGCAAACCGCATCAGAAACGCGGTGTTCTCACGCACCTGCGCCACACTGCCGGGTGCACTCTCGAACTCCGGCAGGAACATCGTCTGCACCGAGTCCACGATCATGACCTTCGGCCGGATGGCAAGCGCCTGCTCGCGGATCTCGTTCATGTCGGTCTCCGCCATGAACAGCAGATTGTCCGCGCACTCTCCGATGCGCATCGCGCGCAGCTTGATCTGCGACAGGGATTCCTCACCGGACACATACAGAACCTTCTCACCGCGCCCCGCGATGTTTCTCGCCATCTGCAGCAGAAGCGTCGACTTGCCGATCCCAGGGTCGCCGGAGGCAAGCACCAGCGAGCCGTCGACAACACCTCCGCCGAGCACGCGGTCGAGCTCCTCCATCCCCGTGGTGAGTCTCGCTTCCTCCCTCGCCGTGATCTCCCTAAGACTGACCGGTCCTGCCTCACCGCGCGTGCGGATGGACGACACTCCCGGCTGTTTGATCTTCCGCTCCTTCGGCGCCTCCACGATCGTGTTCCAGGCGCCGCAGCTCGTGCACTGCCCGGACCACTTCGGAGTCTCCGCGCCGCACTCGGTGCAGAAGAACAATATCTTCTCTTTGCTCATACTCCCAACGTCCTCTATCCCTGCTTGCGGACCGTTACGGAACCGTCCGCGTAATCGATGAGGATCGCATCCCCCTCTTTGATCTCATTTTTCAGAAAATGCTCAGTCACGGCGTCCTCCACCGTGTCCGCGATCAGCCGTCGCACCGGACGCGCGCCGTAGAGCGGATCGTAGCCCTTCTCCGCCACCATCGCCGTGAGCGCCTCCGTGTAGCTGACCGAAAGCCGCAGCGTGTCCGCGCAGCTCTTCGCAAACCGTCCGAGCAGAAGCTCCGCGATTCCGCGGATCTCCTCCTTCGTCAGAGAATGGAACACAAGGATGTCGTCGATCCGGTTCAAAAACTCCGGACGGAACATCCGCTTTACTTCCTCCATCACGCCGTCCTTCATGCGGCGATAGTCCGCAGCGGCGTCCTGCTCCGACGCAAAGCCGAGCGTCTTCGGATTCATGATCCTCTCCGCGCCCGCGTTTGAAGTCATAACGATGACCGTGTTCTTCATGCTGACCACGCGTCCCTGGGAATCCGTGATGCGCCCGTCGTCGAGCACCTGGAGCAAAATGTTGAACACGTCCGGGTGTGCCTTCTCGATCTCGTCGAACAGAAGCACCGAGTACGGTTTGCGGCGCACGCGCTCGCACAGCTGGCCGCCGTCCTCAAACCCGACATAGCCGGGCGGGCTGCCGATCAGCTTCGAGACGCTGTGCGACTCCATATACTCCGACATATCGATGCGGATCATCGCCTCGGCGTCGCCGAACAGCGACTGCGCCAGTGCCTTGCACAGCTCGGTCTTGCCGACGCCGGTAGGCCCCAGGAAGAGGAACGATCCGACCGGGCGGTTCGGGTCCGTGAGACCCACGCGGCCTCTTCTCACCGCCTTCGCAAGCGCCGTCACGGCCTCGTTCTGTCCGATGACCATGCGGTGCAGCTCCTCCTCAAGTCCGAGCAATCGCTCGCCCTCCGACTGCGACAGTCTCGCGATCGGAACGCCCGTTGCTCGCGATACGACCTCGCGTACCGTGTCGTCCGTGACCTGTGCACTCTTCGGCGAACGCGCGTCCTCACGCTGCTTTGTGTTGCGCTCGCGAAGCGCATTTCTGTAAGTTCCGCTTAAGGAGGCAGCCAGCGAAAAATCACCGTCGATGATCGCCTTCTCCCTCTTGCTCACTACGTCGCGGAACTCGTCATCCCCGTCGCCGGTATGGCCCAATTTGGCGATACTTCCCGCCTCATCGAGGATGTCGATCGCCTTGTCCGGCAGCCTGCGGTCGCCGAGGTAACGGACCGAGAGATCCACGCATGCGTGAAGCGCCTCGTCCGTGTAAGTTACGCCGTGAAACTCCTCATAGCGCGGGCTGATGCCCTTTAAGATCTCATATGCCTGCTGCGGTGTCGGCTCCTCGATCGTGAGAGGCTGGAATCGCCTCTCCAGTGCGGGATCCTTCGAGATGTATCTGCGGTATTCGTCCGCCGTCGTCGCGCCGATCACGCGAAGCCGGTTGCCCGAGAGCGCCGTCTTTAAGATGTTGGCGGCGTCGAGCGTTCCCTCCGCTCCGCCGGCACCGATCACCGTGTGTAATTCATCGATAAATACGATCGCCGTGTCGCTCATCTCAAGCTCTGTCAAGAGCTTCTTCATTCTCTCCTCGAAGTCGCCGCGGTAGCGCGTGCCGGCGACGAGGGAAGCCATGTCGAGCGTGTAGATGCGCATGTTCATGAGCGACTTCGGAACGTCCCCGTCGAGGATGCGCCTTGCGAACCCCTCGACCACGGCGGACTTGCCCACGCCGGGCTCGCCGATCAGGCAGGGGTTGTTCTTCGTGCGTCGGCTCATGATGCGGATCAGACTGTCCGTCTCCTCGCGTCTGCCGATCACCGGCTCCGTGAGCCCGTCCTCCACGTCGTCCGAGAGGCAGCGGCAGAAGCTCTCCAGCATCGAAGCGCCTGTCTCCGCGTCGCGTCCTCCGTTCTTCAGGAGCTTCAGATATTCGTTCGCCTGCTCCGTTGAGAGTCCCATATCAAACAGGACCGCCGAGGCAAACGAGGTAATGTCCTGCCGAAGGCTTCGAAGGAGCCGGCAGGCAACACTTTCATTTTCCTTCAAAACGCCGAGAAGCAGGTGGCCGGTACCGATCCGGTCGTCGCCGAGCATCTTCGCGAACACCTCCGCATTCTCGTCCACAAGTGCCAATCGCGGCGTAAACTCGGGCATCGCCGCGCCGGAGAAACCGTCTCTCACGTCACCCGTGTTCATCTCCTGCAGCAGCTCCCCGTACTGCTTGACCTCCTCCTCGGTGAAGATCTTGGCAGTCATGCACTCGCCGGTCATCAGTGCGAACACCAGATGTTCGGTCCCGACATGGCCTGCGCCGTAGCGCCCCGCAATATCTGCGGCAAGTATATAGGCGTCGATCGCCTCACGTGTCTTGATCATCGGAATTCCTCCACCACTTCATTCAGGATCGTCTGGATCTCCTGCCCGGAGACATTCCGGCACACAGCCCTTGCGACGGCATCGCGAAGCGAGGCCCGAAGCTCATCGACGGCTCTCTGACGGTCGACGTCCACGGACACAACGGCGCCGCGTCTGCGGTCCAGTTTCAGATACCCCTCCTGCCGGAGGATCGCATACGCCTTGTTCACCGTATGCATGTTGATCCCAACGGAATCCGCGAGTTCCCGAACGCTGGGAAGACTCTCCCCGTCCTGGATCTCCGATGTCGCGATCCCCATGATGATCTGATTCCGAAGCTGCACGTAAAACGCTTCATCGCTGTTAAAATCGATGCTGATCAGCATATCTCTCACCTCATTGCCCGAACCGGGCGAAAACGGCCGCAAGGCTCGTTATAATTGTTATATTTTCAGTGTAACAATCAGGGGCTGATTTGTCAATTGAAAAAAGCATGGAACGACGCATCTTCCGTCACTTTCACAGTTGACGGAAAATGTTTCGTCCCATGCCGAAATCTCCCTGAAAACAGTATTTTACTTCAGGTTGCGCACCTTGAAATCACGCTCCGCCTCGCGCTGCAGATCGCGCTTGGCGATACTTTCTCGCTTGTCGTAGAGTTTCTTGCCCTTCGCAAGACCGATCTCCAGCTTTACGAGGTTGCCTTTCAGATACACCGTGAGGGGGATCAGCGTGAAGCCCTGCTCCTGAAGCTTGCCGACGATCTTGTTGATCTCCGAGCGGTGCAGCAACAGCTTGCGCACGCGGATCGGATCGCGGTTGAAGAGGTTGCCCTTCTCGTACGGCGAAATGTGCATGCCGTAGATCAGCGCCTCGCCCTTCTCGATGCGGATGTACGACTCCTTCACGGACACCTGTCCCATGCGGATCGCCTTGACCTCCGTGCCGTGAAGCGCGATGCCGGCCTCGTATTTTTCGATGATAAAATAGTCGTGGTACGCCTTCTTGTTGTTGGCTACCAATCGGACCGAATCCTTCCCCATAGTCTTCTCATCCTTTCGAACGCGCAGTGCGCATTCCGTATCGTGACGCCGGCTACTTCACCGGCACAAACTCCACGCTCCGCGATGCCTTGTCGGCCGCCGAGACCATCACGCGCATCGGATCGCCGATCGCGTATCTCCGTCCCGAGCGCTCGCCCGTCAGAGACATCGTCGCAGCGTCATAGATGTAGTAATCTCCGCGGAGATCCGTGAGTCTCACAAGACCTTCCACGGTGTTCGGCAGCTCCACGTAGACGCCCCAGGACGTCACGCCGGAGATCACGCCGTCGTACTCCTCGCCGAGGAATCCGCGCATATACTCCGCCTTCTTCATGCGCTCCACCTCGCGCTCCGCCTCCTCGCTGCGGCGCTCGGTCATGCTCGACCGCGCGGCGATCTCCCCGAGGATCGCGTTGTAGTGCGAGATCCTGTGGCTTGAGAGCTTCCCGTGCAGATGCTCCTTGATGATGCGATGGATCTGCAGGTCGGGGTATCTCCGGATCGGAGACGTAAAATGGCAATAGTACTTTAACGCCAGTCCGAAGTGTCCGCAACACTCGGTCGCATACCGCGCCTGCCGCATGGACCGAAGCGTCAGCCGGCTCAAGAGAGCCTCCTCCCTGGTCCCGCGCAGCTTGCGCAGGAAGCGCTGTATATCCATCGAGTGCACCTCGCCGTTGCCGAGATGCAGGTGGTATCCGAAATGCGAGACATAGCCCGCAAGCTCGCGCATCTTCTCCGGGGACGGCACCTCGTGCACACGGTACACAAACGGTGCGCTCAACCAGTAGAATTCCTCTGCGACCGTCTCGTTGGCCGTCACCATGAAGTCCTCGATCAGGCTCGTCGCCTCACTCCGCGGATAGGGCTCAATGCTCGTCACGCGCCCGCGCGCATCCAGCATGATCTTGCTCTCCGGAAAATCGAAATCGATCGCCCCTCTCGCATCCCTTCTCGCACGGATGATCGAAGCAAGTTTTCTCATCTTAAGAAGCATCGGCACCGCGTCTGCGATCTCGGGAGCAAGCGCGCCGAGAGATTCATTTTCCGAGAGATCCTCCGAGGAGGTCTCTTCCGCTTTCTTCCCTTGTTCATCCGCCGCGTCAAACAGGCGCTGCACCTGCGTGTACGAGAGGCGGTGGTTGACGCAGATCAGCGTCTCCGCGATCTCATGTGCCTTCACGGCGCCCGAATCATCGATGTCCATGATGCAGCTGAGCGCCAGCCGGTCCTCACCCATGTTCAGGGAGCAGATACCGTCCGAGAGCTCGTGCGGCAGCATCGGGACGACGCGGTCCGCAAGGTACACGCTCGTGCCGCGGTTGATCGCCTCGGTGTCGAGCGGCTTCCCCTCGCGCACATAGTGACTCACGTCCGCAATGTGCACACCAAGACGCCAGAAACCGTTCTCCCGCGTGAGCGAGATGGCGTCATCGATATCCTTGGTATCCTCGCCGTCGATCGTCACGGTCATGACATCGCGAAGATCCATCCGGCCGGTCTTCTCCGACTCCGCAACCTCGCGCGGAACCGTCTCCACCTCCGCTGTCACCTCCGCAGGCCACTCCGACGGGATTCCCGCATCGCGGACGACCGAGAGGATGTCCACGCCGGGATCGTTGACGTGCCCGAGGATCTCGGTGATGCGCCCCGAGGGCCCGTGAGGTCCGTCGTACTGCAGGATCGTCACGCACACCTTCTGGCCGCTGACGGCACCGTGCGTGTCACGCGGTGCGATCGAGACGTCGAAATCGTATTTGCTGCGGTCGGGCGTAACCCTTCCGCCGATCTTATTCTTTCGGAAAATGCCCACCAGCTGCTTCGTGTTGCGCGTGATCACGCTCACGATGCGGCCCTCCGCGCGGTTGCCGCGACCCTGCAGCGCCGTGAGCGCCACCTTGACGACATCGCCGTGCATCGCGCCGTTCGTCTGCGAGGCGGGGATGAACCAGTCCTCACTCTCCCCCTCGACCGAGACGAACCCGAAGCCGCGATCAGACGAGGAGTACACGCCCACGCCGATCGTCGCGCTCTTCGCCACGTACCGTCCCTCCGCGTCGACTGCAACCGAACCGTCGCGCATCAGCGCATCCAGGATCTCGTTCAGTTCGCCGCGCTCGGACTTGGGAACCTGCAGAAACCCGGCCATCTCGCGAAACCGCATCGGCCGGTACTGCTTGTCCCGGATCAGGGCGAGCACCATCTCTTTTTTCCTTGTATCCAAAAACGGCATTTCTTCTTCCCCGCGCAACATTTTGCGCAAAATAATTACGGCACTCTGTTGTCAGAGTGCCGCGTAAATCCTTGCTGATTACTTCGTCCAGAACGTCATGTTCAGGAGTATCGATAGTACGATGAAAGCGACCGCCAGGATTCTCGTGAGAAGCACCAGCGTTCCCTCCATCGAACGTCCCTTGTTCTTGCCCCAGTAAGTCTCAGCCGCTCCGCTGATGGAACCGGACAGACCCGCATTCTTGCCTTCCTGCATAAGAACAATGGCCGTCAATGCGACACACACACAAATATATATGATCTTGGTTACTACAAATAATCCGCTCATAATATCCTCCAACAACCTGTAAATGTCACGTTTTGATACGCAACACGCAGATTTTAACATAAACGCCGACGAAATGCAAGAGGTATTTTCGATTACTTCACGATCAGGCTCTTGCCGGTCATCTCCTTCGGCTGCTCCTTGCCCATCAGCTCGATCAGCGTCGGGATGATGTCTGCAAGGCAACCACCCTCACGGAGCTTCGTGCCCTCCGCAGCGTTCACGAGAATGAACGGAACGGGGTTGGTCGTGTGCGCCGTGAACGGAGCACCGGTCTCGTAGTCGATAAGCTGCTCCGCGTTGCCGTGATCGGCGCAGATGAACATCACGCCGTCCACTTCCTTGACGAAGTTGACAACCTCACCGACACACTTGTCGATGACCTCGATCGCCTCCGTCGCTGCCGCCAGCACACCGGTGTGTCCGACCATGTCGGGGTTCGCGAAGTTGCAGATGATGACATCGTAGTAAGCGTTGCCGTCCTCATCCTTCTTCGTGATCGCCTCGCTCAGGCGGTCGCAAACCGTGTAAGCGCTCATACGAGGCTTCTTGTCGTACGTCGGAACGTACTTCGGGGAATCCACGAGGATGCGGTCCTCTCCTGCGTTCGGAGCCTCAACGCCGCCGTTGAAGAAGAACGTAACGTGTGCGTATTTTTCGGTCTCTGCGATGCGGGCCTGGCGCAATCCCTGCGCTGCCAGCCACTCGCCGAAGGTGTTGGTCACCTCGACCTTCTTGAATGCGATCGTCTTGTTCGGGATCGTCACGTCATACTCGGAGAAGCAAACGTACGTGAGCGGAAGGAATCCGTTTCTGCGGGCGAAGCCGTAGGTCTCGAAATCCTCGCAGCAGAACGCGCGCGTGATCTCTCTTGCACGGTCCGGGCGGAAGTTGAAGAAAATGACGGAATCATTTTCCTTCACGGTCGCCGTAGGTGCACCGTTCTTGAGGATGACCGTAGGAACTACGAACTCGTCGGTAACGCCGTCCGCGTACGTCTTCGTCATCGCCTCCTCGGCGCTTGCAGCCGTGTTGCCCTCTCCGTAAACGAGTGCGGCGTAAGCCTTCTCAACGCGGTCCCAGTTCTTGTCGCGGTCCATCGCATAGTAACGGCCGCTGATGGTAGCAACCTCGCCGACGCCGATCTTCTTCATCTCCTCCTCAAGGGCAGCGACATAATCCTTGCCCGATGCCGGAGGCGTGTCGCGTCCGTCGAGGAAGCAGTGAACGTAAACCTTCGTCAAACCGCTCTTCTTCGCAAGCTCAAGGAGTGCGTAGAGATGCGTGTTGTGCGAGTGAACGCCGCCGTCCGAGAGAAGTCCCCACAAATGGAGTGCGCTGTCATTGTTCTTGCAGTTCTCAACCGCGCGGAGAAGCTCCTCGTTGCGGAAGAAATCGCCGTCCATGATCTCCTTCGTGATGCGCGTGAGCTCCTGGTACACAATGCGTCCCGCGCCCATGTTCAGATGGCCGACCTCAGAGTTGCCCATCTGACCTTCCGGCAGACCGACCGCCATGCCGGAGGCGTTGCCCTTGACGAACGGGCATTCCGCCATCAATTTATCCATAACCGGTGTCTTTGCCTGAGCCACCGCGTTGCCTTCTACCTTGTCGTTTAATCCGTAACCGTCCAAAATCAGTAATACTACAGGCTTCTTCGCCATGCTAATTTCCTCCTGTGCGGAATCCATCCGCGTCGATTCTTTGGAAAATGATCACCGCCGGCACTAAGAAAACGCTGATCTCTCAGCGTTTTCTCAGCTACCTAAGCGTAAATTACTTGTTGTAGTTCACGATCTTACCGAAGTCAGCCTTGAGGCTTGCGCCGCCGATCAGGCCGCCGTCGATGTCGGGCATTGCAAGAAGCTCTGCCGCGTTGCCGGCGTTCATGGAACCGCCGTACTGGATGCGAACCGCCTCAGCGGTCTCTGCATCGTAGAGCTCGGCGATGTACTCACGGATGAGCTTGCAAACTTCCTCAGCCTGCTCCGCCGTAGCGGTCTCACCGGTACCGATCGCCCAGATGGGCTCGTATGCGATCACAAGGTTCTTTACCTGGTCTGCGGTAATGCCGCTCAGATCCCACTTGATCTGACGGCTGATCCACTCCTTGTAGGTGCCTGCCTTGCGAAGTGCAAGGGACTCACCGCAGCAAAGGATGGGCTTGAGACCTGCAGCAAATGCCTTCTTAACCTTAGCGTTGATCAGGATGTCATTCTCGCCGAAGATGTCTCTTCTCTCGGAGTGACCGATGATCACGTACTCCACACCTGCGTCAAGGAGCATCGGAGCGGAAATCTCACCCGTGAAAGCACCCTTGTCTTCAATGTAGAAGTTCTCAGCGCCGACCTTAACATTGCTGCCCTTAACAGCCGCAACAACCGGTACGATATCGATCGCCGGTACGCAGTAAACTACGTCCACGTCGTCGTTCTTTACAAGATCCTTCAGGGTTGCGCAAAGCTCAACAGCCTGGGAAGGAGTCATGTTCATCTTCCAGTTGCCGGCAATAATCTTCTTTCTAGCCATAATAGCCTCCAAATTTAGTATCTTCGCCCTTGCATTCGCAAAAACGTCGCCTGAATGATTTCAAGGAAGCGACCTTTTTGCTCATGTGGGTGGGCGGTTACTTCGTTTACGCCCACCTCGGCAGGTGTTCGGATCCGATTCGAAAAGCAAGCTTTTCAATCTGTCTCCGAACCCCTGCCGTCAAGGGCGAATTATCATAACCTTATCTCTTAATTCACGTCGTCCGCAGCAGCTACGCCCGGAAGCTCCTTACCCTCAAGGAACTCAAGGGAAGCACCGCCACCGGTCGAGATGTGGGACATCTTGTCAGCGAAGCCGAGCTGGTTAACAGCTGCAGCGGAGTCGCCGCCGCCGATGATCGTCGTTGCGTCGGTCTCAGCAAGAGCAGCCGCAACAGCGATGGTACCCTTTGCAAGGATCGGGTTCTCGAACACACCCATAGGTCCGTTCCATACTACCGTCTTAGCGGTCTTGACAGCCTCAGCGTAGAGAGCCTGCGTCTTCGGACCGATGTCCATACCCATCTTGTCAGCCGGAAGCTTGTCGGAATCGAAAACTTCGGTCTCGATCGGAGCGTCAATCGGATCCGGGAAGGAAGCCGTAACAACGGTATCTACCGGAAGAAGGAGCTTCTTGCCGAGAGCGTCAGCCTTGTCCATCATCTCCTTGCAGTAGTCGATCTTCTCGTCGTCGCAGAGGGAGGTACCGATCTCATAGCCCTTGGCCTTGAGGAACGTATAAGCCATGCCGCCGCCGATGATGAGCGTATCGCACTTCTCAAGAAGGTTGTTGATAACGTTGAGCTTGTCCGCTACCTTAGCGCCGCCGAGGATGGCAACGAAAGGACGAACCGGATTCTCCACGGCATTGCCGAGGAAGTTGATCTCCTTCTGCATCAGGTAACCTACCGCGCAGTTGCCGCCCTTAGCGCGTACAACATCGGTAACACCTGCTACGGAAGCATGTGCTCTGTGGGAGGAACCGAACGCGTCGCATACATAGTCGTCGCAGAGGTCTGCGAGTTCCTTGGAAAATGCCTCGCCGTTCTTGGTCTCCTCAGAGCCGCGGAAACGCGTATTCTGAAGAAGTACCACGTCACCCTCCTGCATTGCTGCAACAGCTGCCGTTGCATCAGCACCGGTAACGTTGTAGTCAGCTACGAAGGTAACCTTCTTGCCGAGCTTCTCGGAGAGACGCTCAGCTACGGGAGCCAGGCTCTCACCCTCGTTGGGGCCGTTCTTAACCTTGCCCAGGTGCGAGCAAAGGATAACCTTAGCGCCGTCATTAAGGAGCTTGTTGATGGTGGGAAGAGCCGCAACGATACGGGTCTCGTCGGTGATCACGCCGTTCTTGAGCGGAACGTTGAAGTCACAGCGAACCAGAACTCTCTTGCCCTTTGCGTTGAAATCGTCAACGGATTTTTTGTTCAAAGACATAGTAACTACTTCCTTTCGTAGATTGTATGAAAGAAGGTCCGGTCCATATTGTGGACCGGACCTCATCATCCATAAGTCTTATGCGCTTGGCCGAAACTTATGCAAGCTCAGCGAAGTACTTGATGGTACGAACCATCTGGCTCGTGTAGGAGTTCTCGTTGTCATACCAGGAAACAACCTCAACCTGGGTCTTTCCATCCGGAAGAGGGCTAACCATGGTCTGAGTAGCATCGAACAGAGAACCGAATCTCATACCGATAATATCGGAGGAAACGATCTCCTCGGTGTTGTAACCGAAGGACTCGTTAGCAGCAGCCTTCATAGCAGCGTTGATCTCGTCCTTGGTAACTTCCTTGTTAACTACTGCGAACAGAAGCGTCGTGGAACCGGTCGGCGTAG
>JAFZMO010000015.1 GCA_017551165.1 Lachnospiraceae bacterium | reverse complement strand
GAGATGTGCATGCCTGGTGACAACGTTGAGATGACCATCGAGCTCATTCACCCGATCGCTATGGAGCAGGGTCTTACCTTCGCTATCCGTGAGGGTGGCCGTACCGTTGGTTCGGGCCGTGTTGCTACGATCATCGAGTAATACTTTCTCGAAAAATGAGATTAATGCCGTAAGGCGTTTCGGACAGCCGCTTGCTTGCAAGCGGCTGTCTTCTTTTTCGTCTGCGCCTTTATTTTCCTTGTGCAAAACGCGGTTTCGGAGTATAATTTATGAAGTGCGTAATGTACAAAGGAGGAAGAAGAGAATGAAACGTTTGACGGCACTGCTGCTCGTTCTGGCGCTGCTCCTCGCGGGCTGCGGAGACAAGGATGAGCCGCAGAAGAGGAAGGGAAACAGAGATAAGGACGCCGAGGCGACGCCCACAGCGGAAGTGACACCCACGGGAGAGCCCACCGGCGAAGTGACGCCGACGGAACCTGCTCCTACCGAGGAGCCGACGCCAACAGAGACGCCGACGCCTACCGAGACACCGACCCCGACGGCAACGCCGAGCCCGGAGCCGACGCCCACGCCGGCAGGTCCGGAGGTGGCTGTGAAATCCGGTTCCACATATGCGATCGGATACAACGAGTGGTCGCTTCAGACCGACGAGGCGGAGTATTCGAAGATGCATATTGATTTTGTGTATTTGACGCTGCCGGGATATTCGGCGATGATCGATAATCTTGCGGACCAGAATATGATGGCATACTCGAACTACCTGCAGTTCCGCAAATCCGCGAGCGAGGCATTTCTCGCAGGCTACGGGCAGGAGCTTGCCGGATGGTTCTACGACGACAAGATCATGAACGTCCGCTCGGACTCCAGAGTGTTCAGCTACTCGCGCGAAGTCACGTCCTACATGGGCGGCGCGCATCCGAACACGTACCGCAAGGGCATCAACCTTGATGTGCAGACCGGCAAATACCTCGGCCTTGCGCAGATGGTCAAGGACCCGAACGCGCTTCTCGAGACGATCGTGAAGGCGATTTCGGAAAATGAAAACTACACGGACTTCATGGTCGGTGAAGACTGGCAGAAGACCGTGAAGGAGTTCTTCGAGAGCGAGCGCCTGAACTGGCAGGCGACGAACGGGGGATTGAACATTTGGTTCAACGAGGGTGAGATCGCCGCGATCGCAGCGGGCGAGGTGAGCGTGAACATTCTCGTGAAGGATTATCCGAACCTTTTCGCAGAGGAATACATCGGCAATTTCGACGGTTCCCTTGTGGCGGAACAGGTTGACATTTCGAAATTCTGCACGAACACGATGAACGGTATCATCCGCAAGCTTGCGGGACAGCTCCGCACGATCTCCTGGGCGGACACGAAGGCGCTTCTGGACAGCGCGGGAATCACGTACGAAGGCGAGGATGAGGACACCGCTTCTGAGGGTGAGTCGGACGCATGGTTCCGCTTCACAGACCTGCAGGACGGCAGCAGCTACTACCTGTACTACTGGCCGGAGGGAAATTCGTTCAAGCCGCAGTACCTGGAGTCGATCACATTTTCCGGGAACGATGTGCATATGTACATCGACAATGCGTACACGACGCTCCCGACGCGTTACATCATGGTTGACCCGTGGCTGAGCCGGGATCTGGACGAGATCGTAGCGGTGCAGTTCAAGAATATGGATGATTTTACGATGGTCTACGCGGTGACAATACCGTACTATTGGCAGAAAAAATATGAGTGATAGTGTGAGGGACACTGTCGGATAAACGGAGGTTGTGGGATTTATGGCAAAAACGATCACTGTGAACGGCGACGAGAGAGTTGCGTTTCACAACAATGTGGATTTCTGTATCGGCACCGGCCGCATGGGGCTTGCGCTTACGGAAGAGTATTTGAAGGAACTGTCGTTCGTGCAGGACATCATCGGATTTAAGCACATCCGCGGTCACGGACTGTTTACGGATGACATGGCCATCTACCAGCGCCGCAAGGACTGGCGTACGGGCAAGGAGACGATCGAGTACAATTTTACGTATCTCGACCGCGTCATGGACGCGTACCTTGCGCGGAAAATAGTCCCGTTTCTGGAACTTGGTTTTATGCCGCGCGCACTTGCGTCGGGCGACAACGCGATCTTCTACTGGAGAGGCAACACGACGCCTCCGAAGGAGTACGAGGAGTGGACCAGGCTTGTGACGACCACGCTTGCACACCTCGTGAAGCGCTACGGCGAGCAGGTGTACAGCTGGCCGATCGAGGTGTGGAACGAGCCCAACCTTCCGGGATTCTGGAAGGATGCGAGCATGCCGGAGTACTTTAAGCTGTTCAAGCTGACGTTCCTTGCGATCAAGGAGCTTGATCCTCGCTTCCGCGTGGGCGGACCGGCGATCTGCGGCGTTCGCGATGCGGAGTGGATGAAGGCATTTTTCGACTTCTGCAAGGAGGAGGGCATCAAGCCCGATTTTGCAACGAGACACCACTACACGACCGAGATGCCGGACCATGTCGGCCACTACGGATACCAGAAGCTCTCGGATCCGCAGGTCGGTTTCGACAACCTGCAGTCGTCGCGCGACATCATTGATTCGTACCCGGAATTCAAGGGTATGGAGATGCATCTGACGGAGTTCAACACGTCGTACATTCCGAACAACCCGCTGCATGACACGAACGAAAATGCAGCGTACCTGGCATATCAGCTCGAGCGCCTCGGCGAGACGTCCTACTCGTATTCGTACTGGACGTTCGGCGACGTGTTCGAGGAGATGGGCGTTCCGTTCTCGCTGTTCCACGGCGGGTTCGGCCTCGTGGCGCACGGATGCATTCCGAAGCCCACGTTCTGGACATTTGCCTTCTACAAGAGGCTGCAGGACGCGACGGAAGCGTGCGTTTACAAGGGGAAAAATGCGGTCATCGTGCGCAAGCCGGACGGCGGTTACCGCGGCGTGTTCTGGAACATGACCGACGAGGCGACCGAGATCTCCGTGAAGCTTGCGGCGGACGCAAAGGAGTACACGGTGCTCCGCGAGACCGTCGACGAGGTTACCTGCAACCCGCGCAAGGCATGGCATGATATGGGAGAGCCGAAGAATCCTTCCGCAGAGCAGGTTGAGCTGATCCGCCGTTTTGCATATCCTTTTGCGGAGAGCGAGATCGCGAAGAGAAGCCGCGGAAAGATCGCACTCACGGTGCCGGTTCGCGCGCAGGGCGTTGTTTACATCGACGTCACGGAGCGCGAGTTTGAGGGAGACAGAGGATTTACGTACGAGCGGAGATTTTGATCGAAAGCTCGTGTTAAGGTACAGAGAAGGGAAATGGGGAGTATGAAAGTATTGGTATCAGGCTTTGAGCCGTTCGGCGGACAGACTGTCAATTCGTCCGGGCGCGCGGTGGCGCAGCTGCCGCACAATCTCGGCGGAAACAAGATTGAGACGGTAATTCTTCCGGTGTCATACACCAGGAGCGATCAGGTCCTTATCGACCGGATCCGCACCCTGGCGCCGGACGTGGTCGTGTGTGTCGGGCAAAATGCAGGCGCGCGAGAGATCCGCGTCGAGTCTACGGCGGGCAATTATGCGCACTCCGAGACAGAGGACGCGGACCACAACCTGTGGATGTACCGGTCCATCGACATGAGCGGTGCGCCGTCGTACCGCGCGACGATCCCGGTCGAGGAGACCGCGGAGGCAATCCAGGCTGCGGGGGTGCCCGCGGAGGTTTCGCACTCGGCGGGAACGTTCGTGTGCAATTGCCTGATGTACCAGCTGCTGCGCACGGCCGAGACGGAATACCCGAACGCCAAATGCGGCTTCATTCATGTTCCCTGCATTCCCGAGCAGTGCTCCGACGCTTCGCAGCCGAGCATGCCCCTCGAGAGCATCGTGCGCGGACTTGTCGTTGCGCTGTGCGCCATCCTCGGCGTAGACCCTGCAGTTGCGGAAAATGCACCTGCGGACGAGCCTGCGGTAGAGGCGGCTACACCGATTGAAGCAGTTGCGTCGGTAGAGGCAGCGGCGCCGGTAGAGGAGGCAGCGACAGTTGCGGCGGCAGAGCCGATCGAAACGGCAGCACCGATCGAGGCGGTTGCCGGGGCAGCGGAAGCCGTCGGGGAAGCGGTAGAGGTTACCGCAGCGCAGACGGCAGCATATGTTGAAGAAGTGAAAGAGGCGGCAGCCGAGCCGATCCCGGTTACGGTTGAGCCGCTTAAGGAAGAAGCTCCGAAGGAGCAGCCGGCTCCTGCAGAAAGCAGTCCGGCTTCGGCAGAAAACAGGCCTGCTCCGGCAGCGAATAATCCTGTACCTGCGGCAGAGACGTCCGCGGCTGCGGCCGGCGGTCAGAAGATGTCCGCGGCTCGTGCGGCAGCGGAGTATTATGCGGCGATCCGCCGCAAACGCGCCGAGGAGCAGATGCGCGAGGATGCGGAGTCCGAGATTTATTACGGCGCGACCTCGCGTCATTCGAAGGCGCCGGTGGGCGACGCGAGAGCGGCTGAGATTCACAGAAGACTCTCGGAGAGCGTGCCGGAGAAGATAGCGCCGGCGATGACCGAGGAACCGCAGGAGACGCTGTTTGCGCCTCCGAAGGAGCGGTACCGTGTGGACACGTCGGACTATCGCGTATTTTCCGTAAAAGACAAATACCGTTCAGCGGATTCTCAGGATGAGATGACGCTCACGGAGTACATGGACCATTTTGTGCCCGAGCGCGTGAAGACCGAGGCGGAGATCATCGACGAGAAGCGCCGCACCCTGATTCACGAGGGCGAGGACACGAGAGACGAGAGAAGCTACGAGGAGCGCAATGCGCTGCGCAAGGCTGCGAAGGAGAAGGAGGACGCGAAGGACCACATCTTCTTCGGCGAGTACGTAGTTCTCACGGACAATATGCATGCGATGGGCAAGACGCTCGAGAAGAGCATCATGACGGACGGCGAGATCCATCGTCTTCTGTACACGAGCATCGAGGAGAACGGAAGCATCGTCGGCTACCACATCGTGGAGCTCGAGGGCAAGACCAGCCGCAAACTCCGCGAGGTCGGCGACATTCCCTCGTATGCGTCCGATCACGAAAAATACTACGTCTTCCGGGCGCTGACGGAGATGAAGAAGATCGTCTGCGATCCCGAGACCTATGAGATTGATCTGGAGAAGTTGTAATGCGTAAGAACCGGTTCGGACAAATGAACGGCAAGGCTGCGGGCAGTGTGCTGCGCTGCGCATTCGCCATTGCTGCGGCAGCGGTGTTTTTGTTGATCGCCGCTGCGTCCCTTTCTGTGCTTTCGGGACAGGCGAAAGCTGCCGACGGCAAATCGGCGGAGCCTACGGTAACGCCGACGCAGGCGGTGTACGGGCCGGAGTATTTTCCGATAGACCAGGACCACGAGAGCAAGCGGACGGATGCGTTCGGCAACGAGATCCTGCTCGACGGAGCGGCATGCGCGAAGGGAATCCTTACGTTCCGGCCGGGCGGTAACCGCTCGCCCGAGGTGACGAAGGGCGAGATGGAGAAGATCATCGGCTGGCCGGATTACGACGCAGAGACGGGCGAGGGTGCGCTTTCGCTCGGCACGAACGGCCAGATCGTGCTCGATTTCGACGCGATCATCCGCGATTCGAGCGGTGTGTTTTTGTACGTCTTCACGACCGGGGCGACGTCGGACCAGATGTCGATCGCGCTGTCGCAGGATGGCAACAAATGGTATGAGATGGAGTTCAAGAACCGTGAGTTTACGGGCGTTGACAACTATGTGAACATCCCGAGCACGGTCAAACCCCGTTATGTGCGGATTCGCGACAACGGCAAGGCGAAGGACGGAGTTGCCATCGATTCCGTCGTCATCTTCGCACCGGAATCGCTGAAGCCGGACGAGAAAGCGGGCACGGAAGCGAAGAGCTGGTACGAAAAATTCGGTCTGCAGAAGAAGGCGGCATACGTCATATGCGTGACCGTCGCAAGCTTCTTCGGCGTTTTGATCATTTTGCTCGCGCTCCGGCGATACAACATTCACAGGAAGCGTCAGGAGAAGAAAAAGCTTCAGCTCGTGTATTCCCGCGGGCGCAGGGACGCGCTTCGAGGCTCCCGTCTCCGCGGAGACTATGCGGCGGGGCCGGACAGCTTTCCTTCGCAAAATGAGCCTGAGGGCGGCATTCCCGCAGAGGATCAGCCGTACGATGAGGCCTCCGAAGATGAGCCGGTGAAGGAAAAAAACAAGGCCAAATCCTCGAAGAAGGGCAAAGCGAAGGACAAGAGCACGAAGAGGGCAAAGGACAACAGGAAAAAGCGGTAGAGCAGATAGAGAGTGTGACGTATGCAGCAGTTATCAATGTTTGACATGATGGGAGAACCGACGAAGAAGACGATGCCTCTCGCGGGGCGCGTGCGCCCGAAGACGCTGGATGATTTTGTCGGGCAGGAGCATCTGCTCGGACCGGGATGCATGCTGCGGACGCTGATCGAGAACGACAACATCTCCTCAATGATCTTCTGGGGACCGCCCGGCGTCGGAAAGACGACGCTCGCGAGCATTATCGCGGGCCAGACGAAGTCGGAGTTCATCAATTTCAGTGCGGTGACGAGCGGGATCAAGGAGATCAAGGACGTGATGAAACAGTCCGAGGACGCGGCGATGCGGGGCATCCGCACCGTGCTTTTTGTCGACGAGATCCAT
>JAFZMO010000160.1 GCA_017551165.1 Lachnospiraceae bacterium | reverse complement strand
TTACCGCCTCATTTTGATACTTCCAGTATACCACAAAAAGTGCCGAAAAGCCAGTATTTATGCGGCTTTCCGACACTTTTACACTCCTATAAAAACACATGTCCGAGGCGGTTACGCCTCGGACTTTGTCTTCACTCTGAGGGACTGTCGATGGCCTCGACAGTCCCTAAAATACTACATGGTTGTTCTGCTCTTACTTGAGCGTGATCTCCGCCCACGCGGAAGGATTCGTGTAATCGCTGTCCTGTGTAGCGTTCAGCTTCATAACACTGATGCGGGAGCCCTTCTCATTCGCATCGTTGATGTGACCGTCAACGCCCAGCTTGATGCCTGCCTTGCCCTCAACGAGCAGCGGCACACAGATCTCCACGCGGTAACCGGCGGATGTCTTGACTGCCTTCGCAGTCACACCGTCCTTGGACGGAACCGTGCCGTACGACATCTCGCCGTCAAAGTTGCAGCGGTACTGACCGCACAGTTTGTCGTACGTGGTCTCCTTGCAGTTGTTCTGGTCGAGGAACAACTCGATGGAATCCTGCTCATACGTGTTGCTGTTCGCCTTGTTGAGCACGCTGTCGTTGACCTCGAAGAGCGCGTAGAAGTTCTTCTCATCCCACATGTACTTCACGGTACCCTTGGCACCCTGCCATGCCATCACCGGGATCTTGATCTGGTAAGCGGTCGCGCTGCTCCAGCACTCATCGACCTCACCGTCGATCACCGGCGTTCCCTTGGCTGCCTCAAGCTGCTTTGTCTCAAGCTTGATCTCCTCCGGTCCGAGCGCTGCATACGCGTCGGTGTTGAGCACTGCGTAGTACGCTTCCTTCGGCTCGAGGTTGGACTTGAACAGAAGCGGTGCGCTCTCCGCGCGCCAGCTCGTGTTGTCCTTGTAGCCCCAGAAGGTAACGCGCTCGATGAGATCCGCATTTTCCTTATAAAGGTTAAACAGTCTCGCATAGAAGATCGCCTGCGTCATCTCCTGCTCACCGTCGTACTTGCCGTTCGAGATGCCGTTGATCTGGACATCCAGCTCGGAGACGCTGACTTTGATACCGTCGATCTTGCGGAACATGTCAAGGCTGCCCTTGACGTTATTGATGTTCGTCGTCGTGGAGTAATGGCCCTGCATGCCGATACCATCGATCGGAATGCCGCGGCTCTTCATATCCGCAACCATGGCCGCCACGATCTTCGCCTTGGCGGGCTGGTCGAGGTTGTAGTCGTTGTAGTACAGCTTTGCGTCCGGAGCTGCCTCGTGAGCAAGCTGGAACGCGATCTCGATGTAGTCATCGCCGATGGACTTCGTCCACTGCGTCTCGCGGAGGCACTTCTTCCAGTCGCCGTCCGCCGGCAGCGTTGCGCCGTCGCGGATCGCCTCGTTGACAACATCCCAGGAATAGATCTGGCCTGCGTAGTGGCCGGCAACACCGTTGATGTGGTCGCGGAGCTGTTCGATCGCCTCCTCGCGGCTCGTTGCGCTCGTTCCGAGCCAGTTGCCGCTCTGGCTGTGCCATGCAAGACAGTGGCCGTGTACAACGAGACCGTTCTCCGTCGCATAACCGAGCATCTTGTCCGCTGCTGCGTACGTGAACGTTCCCTTCACGCGCTGCATCTCCGCCGGCTTCATCAGGTTCTCCGGCGTGATGACGTCGAAGTTGGCGAGCACGAGATCCTTATCCTTGCCGCTGTAGATCACGTCCGTGTAGATCGTACCGATCATGAAATAATCCTTGTACGCTTCCTTTAAGGACATGTACTCCGTCTTGTGGAGCGTCTCATAATCATACGCGGGCGTAGGTGTCGGGGTGGACGTCGGAGTCGGCGTAGGCGTGTCCGTAGGAACAGGCGTAGCCGTCGCGGTCGGTTCCGGTACCGGCGTGTCCGTCGGGGCAACCGTAGGGGTGTCCGGCGTCTTGGTAGGTTCTTCGGAAGTGTTCGTCGTGTTGGTGCATGCCGCAAGGCCGATCACCATGACGGCTGCGAGCAGAAGCGCGAGAACTCTTCGGAATGTTCTTTTGTTCATTTCGATTCCTCTTTTCCGATCGATTGTAGTAGTGTTTACCGACCCTCTCCAAGGTCCCTTCGGGCGATGTTTTCCTTTTCTCCTCGCCCGATCTGTGGTATAGTACCATTGTATACGGAAACGTCTGTCGACTCAATAGATTTTATTGTCTTTTCGCTATTTTCTTCCGTAACGGAGGTTCTTTTTTATGATCTACATCGCCTGTGCCATGTACATGGAAGCCGCGCCGTTCATCCGGCGTTTCGCCTGCAAGCGGGATGATTCGTTTCACCACGAGCAGGTCTTCCTCGGCGAGGAAGCGACCGTGATCATCACCGGCACGTCCCCGATCCCCGCGGCCGTCGCACTCACGGAGGCACTGGCTCTGCTGCAGCCGACGGAGGAGGATCTCTTCGCCAACGTCGGTCTGTGCGGCTGCTCGGACACTTCGGTCGCGCCGGGAACTCTGTTCCTCGTCAACAGCATCACCGAGGCGTCCACAGGCAACACCTACTATCCCGATCTTCTCTATCTGCACGAGCATCGCCAGGGTGAGCTCACGACATTTTCCAAGGTGCTCACGGATGTGCCCGCAGATGCGCTGTTGTTCGACACGGAGGCCGCCGGGCTCTACATCGCAGCGCTCCCGTTCTTCT
The DNA here is from genome assembly GCA_017551165.1 of Lachnospiraceae bacterium. Taxonomy (GTDB): domain Bacteria; phylum Bacillota; class Clostridia; order Lachnospirales; family Lachnospiraceae; genus ISDg. The sequence continues at coordinate 6,444 of JAFZMO010000160.1, read as the reverse complement.
CGACCGACCGCATGTTCTACTTCAAGATCGTCTCCGATCACGGCGCCGATTCGACCGACGTGTCGCCGACCGAGGTCTTCGAGCTCCTCGACGTCTGCTCACCGCACGTGACCGAGACGCTTCTTCGGTTCGCGTCCTTCGTGCCGCGCCGCTACCGCTACTCCGATGAAGAACAGTCCGTCATCGACTACTTCTGCCGCAGCCTGCGCTGCTCCGTCACGATGGAGCACGAGCTGCGCCGCCTGATCCAGTACTACGAGCTGGAGCGCGGCTACGCGATCGCGCATATCCGCGATTTTCTCGCGCTGCACGGGCTCGACTACGAGACCGACGTGATCCTCCGCTCGAGAAAGGAGGGCAAGGATGTCCTTGACGCGTTCCGACTCTCCTGTCTCTGCTAGGCAGACCGCGGCACCGCAGTTCCGCAAACCGCTGTCGGTTGTCTACGTGGAGGATGCCGCACTCTCCCATCCCCGCACTGTCGAGATCCTCGCGAAGCTCCCCGGGGCGACCGTGATCCGCTGCCGGGATTACCGCGACGTCTTCAACCGCCCGCACCAGGAGCCCGCACTGCAGAAGGAAGCTCAGGCGCTGATCCTCGCGGTGTCCGACCGTCCCCGCCTCTACGAGGGCGCACCGGTCTGCCAGGACTTCGGCAACCGCAACTTTTACTACACCTCCGACGTGATGAACTGCGTCTTCGACTGCGAGTACTGCTATCTGCAGGGCATGTACCCCTCGGGCCACATCGTCGTCTTCGTGAATCTCGAGGACACGTTCCGCGGGCTCGACGAGGTCCTTTCGGCAAAGCAGAGCGCTTACGTCTGCATCAGCTACGACACCGACCTTCTCGCGTTTGAGCCGCTGCTCGGATATGTCGGAAAATGGATCACCTTCGCCGCAGAGCGTCCGAACCTCACGCTCGAGCTGCGCACCAAGTCCGCCTCTGCCTCTGTGCTCCGCGCACTGCCGGTCACGGATCGTGTCATCCTCGCACTGACGCTCTCGCCGGACACGGTGATCCGCACCTGTGAGCACCGCACGCCGACGCTCGCCACGCGTCTTGCGCTCGCAAACGAGGCGATCGACCTCGGCTGGAAGGTCCGTCTGTGCTTTGACCCGATCCTCGCCGTGCACGATGCAAAGGCCGTATACAACGACATGTTTGACGAGGTGTTCCGAACGATCCCCATGGACCGCGTCCTCGACGCGAGCGTCGGATTGTTCCGCATCTCGAAGGAATACCTGAAGGAAATGCGGCGCCACAGACCGTGCGCCGTCACCTGCTACCCCTACGAACTGACCGACGGCGTCTACCACTATCCCGACATGATCGGGAAGCCGCTCACCGAGCTTGCCATAGCAAGGCTTACGGAGTTTCTCCCGCGCGAGCGGATCGCACTGTGGGACGGCACCGACTGAACCTCTTGCCGGAAAGGAGTCTTCCATGACGGACAACAACACAAAACAAAAAAACGCGCTCGTCACCGGCGCAACCTCGGGGATCGGCAGAGCGATCGCTCTTCGCCTCCTCGCAGACGGGTACTTTGTGTACGGCATCGGCCGCAGCGAAGCCGCCGCGATCGAAGATCCTCATTTTGCAATGCTGCGTGTGGACCTGCGGGATACCGACAGTGTGGTTGCCGCGGTCAAGCCGATCGCGTCCGACCTCTCGCTTCTCGTCAACGCCGCGGGCGTCGCGTACTACGGCCCGCACGACACGATCGCGCCCGATGCGATCGCCGAGATGGTATCGGTCAATGTCACCGCGCCCATGGTGCTCTCCTCACTTCTGCTGCCCGCGCTTCGCGCGTGCGAGGGAACGATCCTGAACGTCTCCTCCGTGACCGCCCGCCGCGGCAACAACACGCACGGCTGCGCGTACGGCGCGACGAAGGCTGCAATGACCAATTTCTCGGAGAGCCTGTTCGAGGAGTGCCGCAAGCACGGCGTTCGCATCATCACGCTCCACCCCGATCTGACTGACACGAACCTCTACCGAAACGCGGATTTTGCGCCTCGGGAGGAGCCCGACTTCCGCCTTACCGCGGATGAGGTCGCGGACTGCGCGATGCAGGCGCTCTCCGCCAGAAGCGGCATGGTCATGACGGACATCACCGTCCGCCCGCAGCGAAACGGCATCCGAAGGAAGGGCAAGGACGACGGGCAGTAGGTTCATTTTCCGAAAAATGATGTTGGATATAAAAACAAGCCGGAGAGCTCACCGCTCCCCGGCTTTTGTCGTCTACTCCTGCATCCACCACAGGTAGTCCTTGATGTACTTGTAATAATCGTTGTACAGCATCGCACGGCTGATGGTCAGCTTGGTCTTCGCGATGCTCTTGCACGAGTCGACGTACGCCTTCTTGTCCTTGTCCGAGAGGTCGACCTCCACAAGCCATTCCGTCTTGCCGGTCGAGCCGCTGTAGCGGATGTAGTCCGTGACGATACTGTTGTTTCGGAACTGCACGAAGCCCGGCTCCTCCGAGAGCATGTCCTTGCCCATGTACAGACGGGAATCGTAGTCGACGCCCAAAAGGTTCAGCACCGTCGGCATCACGTCGAGGCTGCAGCACGGCTTGGTGATCACGACATCCTCCTTGAAGGCGCCGCTCCACATCACACAGTAGTTCTCGAAGCGCTCGAACTCCTTCTCGATCTCGTGTCCCGCGAGCTCGTTGAGCTCGCTGTCCGACAATGCGTACGGATAGTGGTCGCCGGTCATCACGATCAGCGTGTTGTCAAGCTTGCCCGCCTTCTCCAGCTCCTCGATCAGGTACGCGAGCGCGTGGTCGAGCTCGATGTTGGCCGCGAGGTAACATTTGCAGCCGGTGCTGAGCGGAAGGTCATCGACGTACTCGCGGTTTTTCTTGCACACCGCATTGCTCCAGGAGTACGGCGAGTGGCCGCTCATCGTCATGAAATACGCCAGGAAATGATCGTCGTTGATGAACATCGGGATCGCCGCTTCCATCATCTCGACGTCGGATTCGTGCGTCTGCTTGGTGATCTCCAGTCCGCTGCCGACCGCGATGAACTCATAGCCCATGTTCGGGTGCGTCTTGTCACGGTCGTAGTACGTGTAATCGTGGTTGTGGAACGCCCTCGCCGTGTACCCGAGCGTCTTAAGGATCGACGGCAAGGTCATTGCCATCGTGTTGTCCGCGGATTTGGCGAAGCTCTTCGCTCCCTTCGTGTCGGGCAGAAGGCCCGTGCACACGATGTATTCGCTGTCGGTCGTGTTGTTCTGCCACTTCGGCGTGTAGAAGTTCTCAAACACGAAACCGCTGTTCACTAGCTTGTATAAGGTCGGCGTCAGGTCCTCGCGCACTGCCAGCGGGCAGAACGACTCCGCCGTGATGACGATCAGGTTGAAGTCCTTGCACAGCCCCGTGTACTCATTTCTCGCGGTCGGCTGCTCCGACGCAAAATACTCATGGATCGTCTTGAGCGTCTTGTCCTTCGTGTTCTCCGCAAGCCCTGTAAAATCGAGGTCCAGCAATACGTGAGGCGTGCGGTCCACCGGTGTGGGCGACGGGGACGGGGACGGTGTCGGCGTCGGCGTGTCCTCCGGGGCCTGTGTCGGTCCGGGCGTCGGCGTCATCGTCGGCGTCGGTGTCGCGGTTGCCTTGCGAGGGATCGCCGGCATTACCGAGGGGATCGTCACGTTGTTGATCTCTCCCAAATCCTGCGGATCGTAGGTGATCCGCTCATGAAGGTCCTGGATGAAACCGATGCATACCCCCATGTTGGTGACGCCGCGGTCATTTTCCCACTCCTTAAAAAACATCTCATGCTGCCCGTTCTGCTTGCAGTGGTCGCTGTTCAGCGCCGCCCCCGCGATCAGAAAGCACTCGACAGCCAGCAGGATCGTCAACACCTCGATCCACGGGCGGACCTTCTCGTGCGGGATCACTCTCTTCACGAGCAAAATGATGTATGCCGCCACCGGCACGAGCAACAACAGCACCAGCGGCGTGTTCTTCAACAGGCTCATGACCATGTCGCCCGCGAACTCCGCTGCCTCATCGGCGTTGTCCGTCAGCACGAGCGTCAGGTACGAGTGCAACATGGCGTGGCTGACTGCCTGTATCACAAACCATGCGGTGACCGGAACCAGTACGATCCAGTTGACAATGATCGTAGCCTTAGTGCCCAGCCGTCCCGTGATCGCCGCTACCGTCAGACCGATCCCGAGCGCAAACAGGAACAGAAATCCCATCGATGCGTTCGAGAACCCCTTGTTGACGTAAGCGTGAAACACCAGCTCGTCCCAAAGCAACGATACCGGGATGATCAGCTGCAGCGCATACTGCTTGCCGAGCATCCGATGATATTGTTTTTTTACTTCACTGTCCATACCAAACTAACCGGCCCCACTATCCTCTTTCTCATTCCGGAAGCGATGCGTTCGCCGCATCCGCTTCCGTATTTGCGACAGTCTCCGCCTGCTGCGTCACTGCCTGCTGCTGTGCGTAAGCCTGCTGTGCACTCGCCTGCGGCTGCGCATATCCCTGCTGTGCTGTTGCCTGCTGCTGTGCATAGCCCTGCTGTGCGTACACCTGCGGCTGTGCATAGCCCTGCTGTGCATAGGCCTGCTGCTGCGCGTAGCCCTGCTGTGCATAGGCCTGCTGCTGTGCGTAAGCCTGCTGCTGTGCGTAAGCCTGCTGCTGTGCGTAAGCCTGCTGCTGTGCGTATGCCTGCTGCTGTGCGTATGCCTGCTGCTGCGCGTATTGCTGCTGCTGTGCATATGCGAGACGGCTGTACTCCGAGTCCGTCTCCTCCTCACCGCTGCCGACAGCGACAAGGATGATCTTTAAAAGGATGGCAAGCACGATGCATCCGCAGGAAATAAACAATACCATAAGGGCCGGATCGCGAAGGATTCCCGCAATGAGGGGACCTGCGATGACAGCGACCTTGCTGTTGTCAGAGAATTTTTCGACAATGCTCTCAAATCCGACCAGAAGCACAAGTCCCGCCGCGATCAGACCGACGACACCGACCTCTGCAAAGGATCCGGAGATGAAGCGTCCGCGTACGATGAAGATGAAGAGGATCATCAGTCCGCAGAAACCGAGCACCGCCCACGGAAGCCACTCCGAAATCTGCTTGACGAAGTCATAGTCATCGCGCAGATCGCTGAGCTCCGAGCTTCCGAGCTTGCTCATGTCGAGGCTATCCAGGTCCATGTTGTTGATCTCATCACGGATCGCCTCGAGCTCGTCGTCCGTGATCTTGTTTCCGGTAACTTCCTCGACGACTTCCTTGTTGTCCTCGATCAGCTTATAGATCTCCTCCGAGGTGATCGCGGGTGCGTTGGTGTCTCCGGAGAGATAGTCCATGTAGTCCGTGAGCTTATCCTCGAGATACACCTTCACGAACGGATTGTTCATGATCTCATTGATGTCCGCATCCGAGATCTTGACGTCCTCACCGCGTGCCTCCGATGCCACCTCACTGATGTACTCCGCCAGCGTCTTATCGTCCGTGACTTCTTTCACGATATCCGAAGCCTGGATTTTTTCCAGATCAAGGTTCTCGGTCACAGCCTCCACCAGGTTCTTCGGTTCCATCAGCCTGCTGAGCTGGGACGAAACGATCCAACCCAGAACACCGGCTAACAGCAGAATGCCGAACAAAACGGAAAATATCCAACCGATCACCGAAAGTCTCTTCTTTTTCTTCATGGTGCGCCTCCGTATCATACCCTGCCGTATCCGGCAGTTCCTCTATGCACGTCCCATTGTACAACAAACGCGCTGATTTGCAAAGGAAAAACAAGGCAATCGCATCGATTCATGCAATTGCCCTGTCATCGTTCGGATAATACTGTCCTCTTATACGATCGGCTTGATCTCCGAATGGATCTCCTGCAGCGACTTCACCGGGCAATCCGTATGCGTCTTCACATAGTGGATACCCTCCGCCGTTGCGCGAGCTGCTGCAACCGTCGTCACATACGGAACCTTCGCCTTGATCGCAGCCTTGCGCAGGTAGCTGTCGTCATGCACGCTGTCCTTGCCGATCGGCGAGTTGATGACGAGCTGTACGCTGCCGTTGGTGATCAGATCGTAGCAGTTCGGACGTCCCTCGTAGAGCTTGAGCACCTTCTCCGCCGGAATGCCCGCTGCCGTGAGCGAGTCATATGTACCGCCGGTCGCGTAGATCTTGAAGCCGTCCTCCGCGAACTGCTTCGCGATGTCAAGCATCTCGTCCTTGTCTTTATTTTTCACGGAGATCAGAACCGAACCCTCCGTCGGAAGCTTCGACTGAATTGCCTCCTGCGCCTTCACAAACGCCTCGCCGTAGGACGGCGACAGGCCGAGCACCTCACCCGTGGAGCGCATCTCCGGTCCGAGGATCGGGTCAACCTCCGGGAACATGTTGAACGGGAACGCTGCTTCCTTCACGCCGTAGTTCGGGATGTTCATCTCATGCAGC
>JAFZMO010000014.1 GCA_017551165.1 Lachnospiraceae bacterium | reverse complement strand
GCGCCGAGGCGGTAGTTCACGCTTACGAACACAACGCCGCGCTTCGCGATATTTTCCCCGTTAAACTCCATCTCCGGCGGATAACCCCACTGAAAACCGCCGCCGAAGAACCAAACGTAAACCGGCAGGTTGTCTGCGTCGCTCTTCGCGTTCGTCCACACGTTGAGGTACAGGCAATCCTCGTCCATCGGGATTTCCGGATCCACATGCCACTCGCGGCAGTAGATGTCCGTGCCCAGGCCCGGCGTGTCCTGCATCGAGATCGGTCCGAACTCGAAGCAGTCGCGAATGCCTTCCCAGTCCTCAGCCGGCTGCGGCGCGCGCCAACGATTCTTCCCCACCGGCGGAGCCGCGAAAGGAATACCCTTGAACACGCTGATGCGGGTGTTGTTGCCCGGCAAGCCGCGCACAAGGCCATTTTCCGTTTTTACTACTTTTAACATACACTTCCTCCTGATATTCACACGAGGCCGGCCGCACAGGGCGCGCCTCCCTCGAAAAATGTGCCTATATTATACCGTTTTTCAGCGAAAAATACAATCCGCACACAATGTGTTATGTCATACTGTTGAACATGTGAAAGATGCAAAAAAGGATGCCCCCCGAGCCCGGGAGACATCCCTGTTTACTGCTGTTTACCCCGTTCAGACAAGGTTTTTCAGATAGTTCTCCACATTCCTGTACAGGATATCCCCCTCCTGAACGTCCTCGCCTCGATAGATGACGCAACGCTTTGTGATCGTACCGTACCGAAACTCCGTCGCCGCAAGCTTCTCCGTATCCACAAGATGCACACATTGCTTCGGATCCCGCTCCCTGCTGTGCTTAATCTCATAGATCTCGCAGGTGACGGCGTCCGGATCGACAACAACCATGTCGTATTCTCCCATCGTAAACTGGAGTCGGAATACCCGGCGTGTCGAAAGCGCCATCTTGGTCTCCAACAACACAATCTCCTCCGTCATCCGCCCCCGGATCTCATTCAGAATACGTTCCAGGATCATCGCCCGATCGACAGCGGAAAGATTTGCAAACACCTCATCCAGAAGGATCTGCCGGACGAACGCCTCAGCCTGTGCAAACCGAAGGCCCGGCTGCGCGATAACGGTGCGGAACGCACGCTCGTTCGTCGGAGGAATCTGCTCCGTGGGGATATCCACTGTCAGATCCAGCAGGTCAAGATACTCTTTGATCTCGCTGCGGTGCGCCTCGTCGATCGCGACGCTTTGTTCGGACTTGTTGCGGATCTCCAGCATATGCCGAAGCCCCTCGGTAAAAGCCGTCTTGTCAATATGATCCAGCGTGTTGATTGGCTTCTTCCGGTCCTTCCGCAAATTCGCAGCGGAAATCCCGAGATCATGGGAGACAAAATCTTCGGTCAAAACGCGGATTGTGAATCGGTGGTTGATGTCCTCGACAACCCGATTGATCGCGCTTGTCAACTCGTTGCGGTCATACAACTCTGCGAGATGCCGAAAGTGCCCTCCGTATCGGTAATACCGGAGCGAGTGCTTGATATTGCCCGCGATCGCGCTGTCAACATACTCATCCGCACTCTCCCTCGAAACAAACGTCGATGTTTCGTTGTAATGCTGCCCTCCCAGGCTCATTGTGCCGCCGTACCGGATGTATTCATCGATTCCTGAGACTCCCAGTACACGTTCGAATTCACGGTACGGGATCCACGTTGTGTGAAGCAAAATGCATCGGTCATACAACTCATCGCTCTCCGAAAAACGGAACCCGAGCGAGTCGGTTCCGGACAGCACAACCTTCATACCGGAAGCCGCATAGATGTCGGAAAACAAGGCCGCCCCCTCAATGAAGTCCTCCGCAAGCGTGACCTCGTCCAGGAACACATATCGGTACCCGTGATCCGCCAGCCATCGCAGATCCTGATTGACGTCCCCCAGGTTATTCCCTGGGCGAAGCTGAATAAACGCTGTCCTCGAATAATCCTCCACCGTCATGGACCCGATCGCCTGCCGGATCAATGTCGTCTTGCCGGTCCTGCGCAAGCCGTAGAGAATAAACACCCTGCCGAAGGATTCCTCCCAAAGATACGTCTCCAGTTTCTGATAGCAATCCCTCTTTCTCAGCCCGCGTGCCGGCTCAACAAATCTCCGCAGCGCATTCCCGACGAGCACGTCGGTCTTATATGTGTGATAGAGGACCTCCTCTTCCGCGACATACCCGCGTCTGCGCGGACTTCCCGCAGACGTCGGCACCGGTTTCCGTGCCATCCTGCGTTCTTCCGAATCCCGCAGTTCCTTTAGTTCCTTCAGTTCCTTCTGAAGCTCGCGCCGCCGCTCGATCCTGTCCCGCATCTCCTCCGCCGCAGCATCATTCAGGTAACGGCTCTTCTTTCTGCCATCTTCAGTCCATTGATAATATTGTTTCACTTTCCCGTAGATCGTCTTTCGGGAAATATACCCTGCCGGAAGCTGTGCGATCTCCGCCTCCAGCTCTTCGAGCCTCGATCGGTACTTCGTCATGTCGTGTCCTCCTTCTCCTACGTTCTCTCCGCAAAAGCGCGGTTTCCGCTTCCTCCGCTCTCCCTCACACAACGCCCGGATTACTACAGCAACCCCTGACACCATTATAACCCCTTCCGCTGCGTTGTCAAGGGGTTATAGGGGTTATAAGGCAGAATGCCAAACCATTCCGAGAACGAAAAAGGATGCCCCTCTTGTTCGGGAGGCATCCCTGTTTACTGCTATTCACTTGAACATTTTTCAGCTCTTATGCTTTCTTCTGCGTTTGCCTGCCGATAAGCCAATCGCAATACATACAAAGCCTGCAATCAAGATTAACACAAACGGTAACAGCTGTATTCCAACGCCTGTAGGTGCTACTATCGGCAAACTATTCGTGACTGTAAGCACCGTATCCTGTGTCAATTGTACTGTAGCTGTCGAAGTCCCCTCTCCCGACGTCACTTCCGGCAATGTACTGCTGTTGGTACTCCATGTAGTCGTATACTGTCCGTTTGTCTCGGTAATGACCGCCTGCTTGTTCAACGGAAGCGTAATCGCCATAGTTTCACCGTTCTTCAGTGTGAATGTACCATTGATCATTATCACACCGCGCTCCGGCTCTCCATTGACCGGTGTTTTTATATATGCAAACGAATCACTAATCAATTGATCTGTGACATTAGTCAACGTGAACGTAAACTCTGCATCTTCAGGACCACCGACAACTGTTTTGCTGATAGTAAGAACAACAGAGTCACGTACGTTCGGAATGGTGATAACATAGTCAATTCTCGTGTGGGCAGCATCTTCCGTACTCGATAATGACCCGGTGTACTCACCGGAGGTATTAAGGGTAACCTCGCCATTGGAACTGATTGTAAACAGCACATCCTTTCCGGGAAAATCATACCCTGCGACAGATTGTGTTTCCACAAGATAGTACGTTCCCTGCTTAAGCGTTTCATGAATCAACGGAATCGTACCATCTGACCCGGAAACAAGATCTTCATATCCTTCCATCGGATAGTAGTCTTTCCTGAGGCTTCCGTTGGATGCTTTTATCTGGCGATACAACGCAAAATGCACACCTTCCATCAACGAACCGTCATTACCATCGACTTTTATCGCCTTCAATGTAAACGGTTTGTTTTTAATAACCAAAGTGCTTGTATCCGAATCGTAATCGAATCCTTCCGAGTCTCCCGTAATCCGATAACCGTTATCTTCAACTACAATACTAAACCGAGTTGCCAATGTCTGATAACCAATCGGGCTTACTGTTTCCTCTAAGGTATACGTCTTTCCGATTTCCAAAGAGACAACTGCGACCATACCATCAGCTGCTGAAGTATATGTGCTCAGAACTGTCTCCCCTTCTTTGAGAACAAACTTTCCTCCGGAAAGACCTGTTCCGTTCAGATCTGTCTTTCGAATGGTGAGACTGCCGACCCTTGTATTGGTCACCGTATCCGTACGATAGTAATCTCCGCTTCCTTGCGTATATGTCGCTATGTATTCCAATTCAGAAACGGTATCGCCATCAGTATTAACTCCGGCGAGCGTTATATGCGCGCTCCCCTCGACAATCTCCGTTACTTCCAAATTACTGTCAACGATCACTTCGCGAACCTTATAATCTGCAAATGAAGATGCTCTCGCGTCCAGTTCCTGGAAATAGTACGTTGTGTAGTTGTAACTGTCGACCTTATGAAGGGTTCCCGAGAGCATGTTCTCAAGCTTGACATCACCGATAAATACTGCAAAGTATACATCGTCATGCGCACGCATAAATTCTGCATCCGACCATATCTTCTCAGCTCGAATACCATATCCGCGTTGATTATGAATCTCAATAACCGGATTTCCGTCAGAACGAATCTCGCCTTCGTTCTGCATATCTCCTGCCTGAATATCCGCTACACGTTTGTAGCAAGTGTAGTCTGTTTCACCTTCCGTCCAGATCCGCTTTCCGTAACCGACCGGAATATCATAATCCTCCTCCGTCACCTTATACTTTGTTCCTTCCATAAGGTCCCGAATCTCGATACTGTATTGAGCCGGCAGTTTATCTGCCGCACCACTCGGTGAAGTGACAAAGGTAACCCGAAGCTTTTCCGCATCAGTAAGCTCACTGAATACATTCTTTCCAATCGACACGAAAGAACCTTCATTCGAATCAAAGTAGCAATAATAACCCTGCGGATCTTTTACGTAATAGATTCCCTGATTGTAATATCCGAGATCCTGTCCGAGATATATACGGAAACGGAAACCGGTACTGTCATTTTCTTTGGTGAGCTCCGTTCCTTCCGCGTTAAAGAGACGCTTAGTGATTGTCACCGTATGCAGTTCGCTTTGTTTTACATGATTGCCAAACACAACATGGGTTCGATCCGTCACGGAAACCTTAGTCGTTTCGTAGTCCTTCGTATTTCCGGAAGCCCCTGTTGGAACTACGCCGATAACCTCATTCCCATTTACTGTTACCGTATCGTAGACGCTACTGTTTACACCGCATTCCTTAATGTAATACTTAATCGTGTCATCCGGAATTTGGATAGCTGCCGTCTCCCCCGGCTTCAGGTAAAACACATTGTAATAATCAACTCCGCCAATCGTAACCGATTCCGCGCTTTCCACGTTGGCTGCGGTATCTTCGTACAATACTTTCCAGCGTCCGGTATCAGCTTCCTCTTTCGTAAGCAACTGATAAGTTTCGTTTCCAGAATCAGTATTGTAGTAAATCTGGAAGGGAAACTTTACATCCGTGTATTTCTGGTTTTCCGTACCGGTAAGTTCTTTACTCAAAAGAACCTGTCCGGGAGTTACCGTCGCAAGGTTAAAACGCATGCGAAGGTTGGAAGCGCCTGCGCCTCTCTCCATGTAAAAGATTCTGATCGTATGTGCGGAATAATCGCGGAAAACATGGCACGTTTCACCATTAACTTCCTTTGTCTGAAAGATTCCATTCAAGTATTGCGTAACCGCAGGATCATTTTCCGGAAGATTGTTGCGGGCAGCATAATTTGATCGGAAAATTTCATATAGAGTGGAACTATGGCCATTAGTAACCACCTTGCCATTGCTATAGTTAACTTTAGCGCCTAATGCCTTATGAATACCTCCGAGATCAATAACCAACTCGCCATCTACATAGAGCCAGAAGTCATCATCGCCAACGAACTCAAAAACTATATCATGACCCCAGGCATCACAGCCATTCGGAGTCTGCATAAAATGGCCTTCAATCTCCAATCCGAAATAGTAATCATCAGCCTCCGAGAATCCATACATCTGTTCATATTTTCTCGGATAATTGTCTGAAAGTGCTGCCCCATAGATGTCAGTGAGGTTTTTCTCGTTTCCGGGTCGGGTCTTATTCTTATTAATCATGTTATAAGGCATAAACTGCCCATGTTGACGTGTTCCCGCTCCGGAAGCAACCGTTCCAAGTTCACGATACACCTGAAAATTGCTGCCATTGACATGTGCAAAGTTTTCGGTGCTTTCAAACTGAAAGTATCCGCTATCGTCATAAATACTTTGTATAAAAAGGTGATTAACCTGAGTCGATTCTTCGTTAAATAACTCCGCAAGTGAACGGCCTGTATTTGTTGCAGTAGGATAACCGGTTTCTCCGCCAGACAAGTTGGTTGAGAGCAGTCCCTGTTGTGCATTTTCTTCCGAATACACCTGCGTACCCATAACTTCAAACTGCTTTTGGGTAGTCGGGGAGATTCCTGTTCCGCCGGAGAGTGTATCTCCACCGAAATTTACAATCTTCATTGTAAGGCCTAATGCCTCATGATCCACGGTTTGCACTTCTGTCAATCCCGGCGTATCATTCAGTGTCATTACCGCAAAATAGAATTCTTCCGCTTCGATCATCGGACAGGAGACTACTTTTCCTTCATCGGTTGTCTTCAGTCCCGCGTAATCAAAATGAGAATCATCCCAAGACAAAATCGTTGAATAATACTCTCCGTATCGTCTTCCGTTCAACTGAATTCCGATCGTACCATTAGAAAACACCTGATTATTCGTCAGCTGTGGTGCGACATATTTTTCCGTATATACATTTTGCAATTCATAATAGTTGTTGGGATTAGTAGTTCCCGGATAATAATACTCTGTAAAATTCCAAAGTGCCGTATTGTTCTGCGTACCAATCCAAAGAATACAATCACTCGATTCATATGCCGGAATTAAATCCCCATTGTGGCTGACAACATAGAACTCATAACACTTTTCCGTATCGTTCCAACGTCTTGTGTATAGAATAACCTGCGCGCCGTTAGGTACATTGTTCCTATCGGAGATAGCAACTTTATACGCTGAATACTCAACAAAATCCGCCTCCTCGTATACGGATTGCGCTGCAAAGTTTATCCATTGATTATTGCTGTTAGCACTAATATTATTCGCAGAAAAATTACCGCTATTAGAGGTCAACACCTTTTGGGAATTCACACCGATTAATTGAACTTTTCCTTCCCGGTCTCCGGTGCCAGGGATCACCTGAATTTTACAATACTCATCCGGTTCATCAACTATCGTTACACCATCACCGGCAATACGAAGGTATTTTGTACCTACCGTCACATAGTAGTTATCCGCATCAATCGAGTGGAATGCCCACATAGGAAGAACACTGTCCTTCGCAATATACAGCGTACGGCTCTGATCCATCGGGTCCTGACGGATAAGAAGGTTTACACTCTTCAAGCGATTTGTATTTACGGCAGTATCAAGCAATCCTGCCGCGGAATTACCACCATTCCAGTACAATAAGCCGTACACTTTTCCGTTAAGGTTGTAGGGATCGGTCGGCATAGACGATGAATAATCTATAAAAAATCGACAATCTGTGTTCGAGAATACACCATTATCGTCATAGCACTTAAATCCAGTATTTCTTCCAGAATAATTCAGCGCCATATGTTCTGATCCGTTCACAAGGAGCAAAAAAGAACCATCAGTGTTTTGAAATTGCTGAATCTCAAAAATTGTTGCTTCCTCAGGGGAAGTTGTAAACGTATCTAGAAAACTATTGTCTTTAACACGGATATAATGCTTTTCAGAGCCGGCTCCAACACAAAGATGATACTTATTATCAGAAACTTTTTCAAAATTCCAAATTGCAGCGGCTGATATATCTTCCGTCCTCCTAAGTACATACCCTTCATTTTTAGACGTCAACGTTCCTGCAACATAATACCTTGTATTATTTTTTATAATGGACATAATAAAGCTGTAATTCTCGCTTTTTTCATCTATTTCACTAAGCGTCTGTACGGTTCCGGTAGAAGGAGTATACGGATCTGGGCCGGCAACGACCACATAAACAGAGAACCCATCGGTCTCAAACTCTACGCTTTCACCATCAAGAACATGCTCAACTTCTTTAACCTCAACATTTGACTTCTCATCTTCGGTAAAATGAAGGACATCCACGCGAGAGTATTCTTCCAGCGGAGTGCCGGTTAGTGTAATTCTTACATTGACCGGAGTAAGCGGCTCAAATACCCTTTCATGGTTCTCCGCATCAACGATAGTGATATCAAACACTCTTGCAAATTCAATCTCGGCTACAGTGGTACCTATTTTTTCAACCGAAGCACTCACATAATCATCATATTGATTATCTCCGGGCAGAATCTCTGATACCAACAAATCCGTTCCGTGCATCGGGATGCCGGAATCCTTCTGATAGGTGACTTCGACATCATACGTAGACCCATCCGAAGTAGTAATCGTCTGAGTAAGAATAACCTCTGTAACAGCGCTTACAGTCAATGTATCTGTATCATACACAACAGAAGACCCGTCTGCCGGTGTTGTCGTTACATACTCCGGATCAGCGTCCTCGCCATCTTTATGCCAAACTTCCACATCGTTGTCCGCGTTCTTGATTGCGTTACTGATAATTTCGACCTGAATCGTCGATTCTTCCGGCTGCCATTTAATGTCCGCCGCCTGCTGCTCTTTATTCACATAAACGGAGATATCATATGCGACAAGAACTTCCTGCCCTTCCACTTCCATATCCACCGGAACGGCCACCACAATTGCGCCTTCAGGAAGAAGTCCGGACACAACAACTTGATCGCCGTTATGGATCGTTCCCTGAGGACAATCTGCAACTATTGTCTGTTCTTTCAGAGCGACTTCCGCGTCATCTACAGCTGTAGAACCATGTTCATCAGCACCGTCATCACTATCCGTCTTGCCATTTTCGTCAGTCTCGTCCGTCTCGTCCGTCTTGTCATTCTCGTCAGTCTCGTCCGTCTCATCAGTCTTGCCGGCCTCATCCGTCTCAACAGTTTTACCGGTATCGTCTGCTGCCATCTTATCTTCCGACTCTTCGCCTTCCACAGCACCATCCGCCGACGCCTCATTTGAGCGCACGACAACATCGCGTGCGGTATTCGCGCCCGCCGCGTTTGCGACGAACGAATTCCCCACGTTACTGAGAAGCAAGCATGCGATTGTGATCCATGCCAACAGTCGTTTCATGAACTCAAAAACCTCCTGTACAACGGCGTGTTATTCCGTTGCATCCTCTTTTACGCGATAACGGGTCAGCGCGACATCAGCGACCCAGCAAGTGATCATAAACAACAACATGAGAGGCGTCCATTTGTCGATGAGGATCATCGGCAGACGCATATTTTCCGTATTGACGAACGTGAGGAACGCTACGGCGGCGACAGCCACCTCAACAGCGATCCCGATCGTAAATTTCATGGCAAATGAGCCGATGCGGTAGTAGCGGCGCTCGACAGCCTTGCCGAACTCCTCGCGCGTCACCTTGTCGCCCTTGCTCGTGCGGCGCGCGATCTGCAGGATCGTCTCGCGCTCAGCGAGCTGTGTGGGAGTGAGGCCCTCTGCGTTCCACAGCGCGGTCTTCACCGCGTTGACCTTCTTCATCTTCTCGATGCGGCCGTATTTTGCGCGAAGGTTGTGGATCGGGAATACAATATAGATCGTCGCAAGAACGCAGATCAGGTTGACCAGCGCCCATGCATTGTAACCGTATGAACTTCCGCCGGGCAGGAATCGGTCGAAAAATTTTCCGATCGCCGTGGAGTGCTCGCCTGTCTTCGGCGCGTCCGGTCCACCGTTCGGCTTGCCGGTCGGCGTGGGCTTGCTCGTCGGTGTGACTTCGCCAGTGACAATGGGATCCGCCGCCGACGTAGGCTGCGGCTCCACCGAAGGCGTCACCTCACCCGAGATCTCTGCGCTCGCCGAGGGTGTCGGTTCCTCAGTGACTTCCGGCTCCTTCGTCGGAATCGGCTCCTCCGTCGGAGCAGGTTCCTCCACGGGCGTCAACACGCCGAAGAGCACCAAGCGTCCGTTGGTCGTCGCGCCGGCGCACGTCGACAGCGCAATAATCTTCGTCGCATCCTTAGCCACCTGCGGCTTCTGGATGCCGGCGTGTAGGCTGATATAGCTGAGCAGCTTCTCCATATCCTTGTTGCCCGCCGTGTACACCATCTCATCATATGCGTCCGTCTCGAGCACCGCAAACAAATGAACGTCATACGCACCACCGGGGAAAACGAACTCGCCCTCCTGATGCTTCTCAAAGAAATCAGCGTTCAGAAAATGATCGAGATCACCGAACATGGCACCGTTGTCCATGTGGTGGCCGAACACCAGAATGTAATTATCGCTCAGATCGGATTTGTTAGCAGACGCGAGATAGATCGCGCCGGTCAGGCTGCTCTTGCCGTCAACATCATGGTTTGCGTAATACAGGTCGTCCTTCGCCTGCATGACCGGATAGTTGATATGCGTGTCCATCACACGCAGCCATGCGCGATAATCCTCACGCTCCTCCGCAAAGGATTCCTGAACATCAGAAAGAGACGTTCCTTCCTCGTACTGAAGACTACCGGAGCTGAACGCCCTGTTTTGGGTATAGATTTGTTCGTAAAGCGAGTATCCGCTGTATAACACCATCGTCGTTCCGAGCATCGCTGTCGTGAATACAAGCACACGAATGCCGGCAGCACTGATCAGACCGACTAAGCTTTTCAACTTTACAAGCAACATCCGTCGCTTCCTTTCCGCAAACCCGATCGCTCGGGATTACAACTTCGTTCTCCGCACAAGCGTGATCACCATTCCCAGGATCTCATCCTTGGAAACCGGCCCGAAATACCGGCTGTCCATGCCGTCCTGGCGGCTGTCCACCAATATAAAATACTGTTCCTCTCCCATCGTCAGAGGATACGCAACCCGGTCTTCCCTCTTCGGCGTCAGCGAGTAGATCATGGGCTCCACAATGGAGTTCCCGTTGACCATAAGGTGGTTGCCTGCACTGATATCCACCGTGTCTCCCGGCACAGCCATCACGCGCCCCACCATCATCGTCTTCGTCCCGGTCCCGTCGATGTCCTTCTCGAACACCACAACGTCCTCAAACTTCGGACTTCGGTCCAACCGGTAAAACACGATCAGATCCCCGGCATCGATCCGCGGCGACATATCCCCGGAGGGCATGTGCGTGATCCCGATGATTTTGAAAAATAACACCCACAACACTACGAGCAGAATCGCCAGATAGATCAGAAACCGCTGCGCGTTCTTGAAGCCCTTCTCCGCATTGCGAAGCTCCTTCTCAAGCTTGTCGGCTTCGTCCTGATCCACCGTTTCGGCCGCATCCCCGGCTGCATCCTCATTTTCCGCAGGATCCTCGTCTTCCTCCGTCAACGGATCTCCCACGATGTCCTCCGGATCGGCATCCAGTATATCCCGAATCGCCTCTTTCGACGCTTCCTGTGTCTCCCGGTTCCGCATATTGTCTGTCGCCATGTAACTCTCCCGCCGAAAAAAAGGTAAAAGACCCGACTGCATAAAACAAGTGTAGCCGTCGGATCTTTATAATGCCCCGATAAACATCCGCAGGGCTACCTGTTGTACTTGCCGAAATTATGCGGTTTCGTTCTCCTTCTTGGAGCGGCGCATAAACTTAACGCCGAGCACGAGGAGTACAATACCGCCGAGCAGCATCAGAATATAGGGACCGAACCGGAAAATAAGTCCGGTAGGCGAAAGCTCCGTCAGATCATTTGTGATCGTGATTTCCGTTGTGCTGCTTTTATCAATCGCAACCGTATTGCTCACACTGCTTTCTGAATTCGCAACGACAATTGCATCCGCAATACCGGTAGCGGTAGTAGAACTGTTTTCCGCCTCAACCGTTACCTTGTATGCATCATAAGTGTCATTTGTCTCCTTGACCGTTACAGACGGTGAAACCTCCTGAGGAATCCCGTACAACGTCAACGTCTTGTCCTTGGACAGCGTAACATCAAGAGTCTTTGATGTCGCATCAAATGCAACATAAACTTTACTTTCGTCAGTAGTAAAGCCACTCACCTTAGTTCCGGTCGAATCAGCAGCGTTAATCCATGCTCCGGTCGCTCCGGTTCCGGTCAAAACAACCTTGACAGGGAACTCATGCCCTGTTTGGTTGAGCAACGAAGTCCCGAACACCTTCTTAACTACAAGGTTCTTGGTCTGATACTGGTCAGCAACAGTAGCTACACTATTACCGCCGTGGACAAAGCCGTTCGTCTTCTTAGCATCCGCCGCAGTTGCAGGAGTGATTGCGGATGTAGCATCCGTGAAGCATACGTAACCATAAATCTGGTATTCGTCGTTATATTTGCGAACATAGACGTCCAAGAAACGTACCGCACTTGTATCGGTTCCCGTAGTAATTCCTGCAGTAGTCCTGTTCTCAGTCGACTCCGTGATCTTATAGCGGTACACGCCGGCATGATCGAAGTTCGTGGGATCAAACGCAACCGAGAATCCACCGAACACCGACGTTCCCGTTGATGCGGCAGTCATAGGCTGAGTGATCGCCGTGGTCACACCCGCGGCATCATATCCCGCAGTTGTCGCAGGCGAAAAGCTGACCGTTGCAGATGTCGTCTGCAAAGCCCTTCCATCCGTTCCGTCATGAGCATCTGCATAAACCTCGCCGGAAACGCCTTCGCTATCGGTAACCGTTTGGCCAACGCCATCCGCATCAGTCGCCTCCGTAATCGTGTACGTATAATCCACAGTAGGAAGATAGATGTCTTTTCCGTCTGTGTTATAAATCACCAACTCTTTCAAAATCAGGACAGAATTCTCTGCGCTTGTGGTGGTATTGTGCGTGTGATCCACCACGCCGCCATCCAGCTTCGCGTCATCCGCCATCGCCGTCGCTGTCATAGCGAACAGCATCACAAGTGTCATTATTAGCGCCAAAACTCTCTTTTTACGCATTTCAGTCTCCTCCGAAATACAATAGACTTATTACGCTCTCCCGACGTCGGATCGCTTTGCTCTCCGCATCGGTTGTTCACATTTTTCCGGGTTCGTCCGCAAGGACAGAACACCTATTACATCATAGCATATATTATATGCTACTTCAGTAGAAAACTCAACAAAAAAGCGCATTTTCCGTGAAAATATTGTCATTTTTCGCGAAAAATGCGCATTTTGTTTACAATTCAAAGAAAAATGTGGTCCCGCCCTCGCCGCTCGTACAGCCGTAAAACGCCCCATGCAGCAGGAAGATCTGCCGTGTGATGGCGAGTCCGAGGCCGCTGCCGCCCGCGCGGTCCGAGCGCGCGTTGTCCGTGCGGTAGAACTCCTCCCAGATCAGGTCGATCTTGTCCGCGGGGATCGGGTCGCCGTCGTTGGTGATCATGTAGCGAACCTTGTCACGCTTCTTGTGAATGTCAATCTTGATATTTTCCACACTGTAGCGGATTGCGTTGGAGATGAGGTTCATCAACACCGTGCGCATCAGGCTGAGGTCGGCCTGCACCGTGAGCGACTCGCGGTCCTCGGGCAGCTCGACCGTGATGTTCCGCGTCGCCGCCAAATCCTCCATTTGCCGCAAGACGAGCTCGTTCAGCTCCGCCAGATTGACCGGCTCCCGGTTGATCTCCTTCGCGCCGGCTTCCATGCGCGAGAGCTCAAGCAAGTCGTGCACCAGATCGCTCACGTAATCGATCTGCGAGACCATTTTCCGAGAATACTCCTCCCGCTGGGTTTCGTCGAAATCCTCCCAATTTTCCACATAGCTCTTCGTCACCGCGAGCGGCGTCTTCAGCTCGTGAGCAACCGAGCGTGTCATCGCCAGGCGGCTGCGCTCGTAGCGCTCCTGGTTCCTGCGCAGCGAGCGGACGAGGAACCACACGATCAGGACCGCCGCCACAAGGAACAGGAATGTGTAATTATATACTGCCTCCAGGTTCTCTCTCGCTTCCTTGAGCGGATAGAATGTGTACACAAAGGCGAACCTCGGAAACTTCATTTCATAAAAATCACCGAGGCTGCTTTCATAGCCCCATATATTCAGCTCGGAAAGACTGTAATCATTGGTGTAAAACGACTGATAGTCCCCCTGTTTCAGTTTCTCCTCCACCTTCCGGTTCAGTTTTTTCTCTGCATCCTCGATCCGCTTGATCTCGTCCCTCTCAGCCGACTTCCTCCAGTCCGAATAATGCTTTGTGTAATTCAGATCGTAATACTCGGCATAATAGTATTCTCTCTCGTTAAACTCCGTATTGTTCGTAACATGCATCTTAAATTCCGTCGAAGTGAACTCACACGGCTGAGCGTCCTTCGGTACTTCTACGCCGTCGTACGAGAGGTCATACTTCCAATAGGCGTCCCCAAGTATTTCATCGCCCTGAATGAAGAACTCGATCGTGTCAATGTACACCGTGTTCTCATAGCGTTTGCCGACGATGTGACATTGCGGAGCGTCATCAAAGATCCGGGCCGGGGTGATCTCGTTCGGTCCCCACCAATAGCTCTCCAGTTCGAAAAATGATTCCGGCACCACCGCAAAAATCGGTTTTTCCACCGGCCACCCCTCGAACAGCATGAGGAACGACATCGGAATATTGAGTCGCTCTCCGTCCAAGATCAGGTCTCCCGCAAATCCACACCCGTGCTGCCGGTATGTCCATGCAATATCGTCGGACCCGGAATCCATCAAGTGTATCGAATCATTTCCCATATTTGCGAGCGAATACCACACGGCTTCCGTCGCTATGGTCCGTAATCTCACACTATCCCAAGGCCAAGTCGGTTCATTCTCGTCATATGCAACGTGCATCCGATCCGTTATGTATTTACTGTACAGGGTCATTTCCTGACTCGCTATGTCCATCCAGACACTGTCACGCTGCTGCATGACCCTCTTCGCCTCCTGCCTGGTCAGGAAGACGACAAATACCACTGCGATCGCTGTCAACAGAAGGATCAATCCCCATGTCAGCCTTCGATAATATTTTCCCATCGCTGCTCCTCCCCCTGCATCGGCCGCGTTACACCACTTCTTTCGGAAGCCACCCGACTTGGCGGTACTTTTTCGCAAGTCACTTGCCCCGACGGCGTTATTCTTTCCAGTAGTAGCCCGCTTTCACCGCTGTGGCGATATGCTCTCCGGCGTCCCCCAGCGCGGCCCGCAGTTTCTTGATATGGTTGTCCACGGTGCGCTCGTAGCCCTCATAGTCGGCGCCCCAGACGAGATCGAGGATCTGCGTCCGGGAGAGGATATGGTTCTTGTGCTCCACCAACAGCAGCAACAAGTCGTACTCCTTCGGCGCAAGCGTCACCGTCGCATTGTTCACAAGGACGCGGCGTCTCGCGGGTTCGATCGTCAGCTCGCCCACACGGGTGACGCCGTTTTTCACGACAAGCCCACGGTAGCGATTGATGAGCGCGTTGATCTTCGCCAGCAGGATCACATTGGAAAATGGTTTGGTGATGTACTCATCCGCCCCGATCTCATAGCTCTCCACAATGGTCTCCTCCCGGTCGAGCGCCGTTAGGAAAATGACGGGCACGTCGTATCGCTCGCGCAGGAACCGGCACACGGTGAGGCCGTCCTTCTTCGGCATCATGATATCCAGAATGACCGCGTCATACCGGTTGCCCAGTATCGCGCATTCCGCTTCTTCCCCATCGCAAACTGCATCTACCGTCAACCCTTGCTTCCGAAGGTAGTTGGCCGTCACATTCCGCAGTGCGGGTTCATCTTCCGCGAACAGTACTCTGTATCCCATCATCGTCCCTCCTTGATGCTACCATATCATGGCGATGTATCGTTCGTGTATCCAATGCAAGAGTTTTTTGCGGCAAGTTTTTTGGGGGCGCCTTGCTTGGGGGCTGGAGTCTTGGGGCTCTTGGCGGCGCTTGGGGCCTCCTGGGGGAGCTCCTTGCTTGGGGCTTGACGCTTGGGGCTCTTGGCGGCGCTTGGGGCCTCCTGGGGGAGCGCCTTGCTTGGGCGCTTGGCGCTTGGGCGCCTTGGGGTTCTGGCCTCGCCTGAGGCTCTTGGCGGCGCTGGGCCTCCTGCCTTGCCTAGGGCCCACTAAACTAGCTGTTTTGTTTTTCGGTGGGTATACTTTCGCCGATTTTCACCCACTAACTTGCTTTCGTTTAAATCTAGTGGGTACACTTTCGTCGGACTGAACCCACTAACTTGCTTAAAACCTTGTCTAGTGGGTACACTTTCGCCAGAATGAACCTACTAAACTTGCTAGATCATTAATCTAGTGGGTACACCCTCGCAAAGCTGTACCTACTAAACTTGCTTGAATTCTTGTTTAGTGGGTGAAACTTCGCCAAACTGTACCCACTAAACTTGCTTTTTTATTTCTAGTGGGAACACCCCTCCGGGCTGTTCCTACTAAACTTGATTTATTAATCTTCTAGTGGGTACACCTTTTGGGGCTCTACCTACTTTTCTTGCTAAAAAATCAATCTAGTGGGAACACCTTCGTCGATCTGTTCCTACTAAACTTGATTTATTAATCTTCTTGTAGGTACACCCTTCCGGGCTGTTCCTACTACGCCTGCCTTAATTCTTTTCTAGTGGGTACACTCTTGCCAGGCTATTCCCACTAAACTTGATTTATCAGTCTTCTTGTGGGTACACCCTTCCGGGCTGTTCCTACTTTGCTTGCTCAAAATCGAGTTTAGTGGGTACACCCTTCCGGGCTATTCCTACTTCGCCTGCTTTAAATCAAATCTAGTGCGAACTCCTGCCACCCCCTAACTAATAGCGGATGACAAAAAGCTAACCGCAAGTCACACGCAACAATTCGCAACCGGCAAGAGTACAAAGCGCTGCCCATTTTCCAACGGACAGCGCTTGATTCCAAAGGTCTTTTTCAACATATTCGGGCTTCGGCGGAGCTACTTCATCTCAAGGAAGTGCTTCCTCCGGGCAAGCCTGTCATACGTCAATTAGTAGTTCTCAGCGTGAATCTCAAAGTAGCTCTGAGGATGTGCGCAAACCGGGCAAACCTCGGGAGCCTTCGTGCCAACCACGATGTGACCGCAGTTGCGGCACTCCCAAACCTTAACCTCGCTCTTTGCGAACACTTCCTGTGCCTCAACGTTGTGAAGCAACGCGCGATAGCGCTCCTCATGGCGCTTCTCGATCGCAGCTACGCCGCGGAACTTCGCCGCGAGCTCCGGGAAGCCCTCAGCCTCAGCGGTCTTAGCGAAACCTTCGTACATGTCGGTCCACTCATAGTTCTCGCCGTCAGCTGCTGCCGCAAGGTTCTCAGCCGTCGAGCCGATTCCGTCGAGCTCCTTGAACCTCATCTTTGCATGCTCCTTCTCGTTGTCAGCCGTCAGAAGGAACAGAGCAGCGATCTGCTCGAAGCCTTCCTTCTTCGCCTTGGATGCGAAGTAGGTGTACTTATTTCTCGCCTGGGACTCGCCGGCAAATGCTGCCTGCAGGTTCTTCTCGGTCTGCGTTCCCGCATACTTGTTGCCGCTTGCAGCTGCTGCCGCACCGTCATTGATCAACTCAAGAGCATCGCCGGTTACGCCGCATACCGGGCATACCGGCTCCTCGCCGTCTGCTACCTGAAATACCTCACCGCAAAGTGTACACTTGTAAGTCTTCATTCTTGTTGTTCTCCTTGTTTATTGTTTTTTTCCGTTGAGCTCTACGCCGGCTGGATTGCCTCACTCGCCAAGCTCTACGCCGGCTTGCTTGCCTCACTCGCCAAGCTCTACGCCGGCTTGCTTGCCTCACTCGCCAAGCTCTATGCGGGCTCGCCTGATGTTTCGATCGTCAGGCTTTCCACAGGCTGTGAAGGTTGCAATATGCGTATACTGCCTCTACCTCATCGCCCTCGCAGATCGAGAAGCACGCCTTCGGTGCGTCGCCCGGCTTCAAGACCTTTCTCTGATTGCCGCCCGTCGTCTTCAAGGCGATCCACTCAATATAATGCTCCGGCAGCATCGGATGCTCAACGCTTCCGACCGTCACCGTAACAACACCATCGGCAACCGTGTACACCGGCACATGCTTCTCCACGGAAGCATCCGTCGTGCCCGGAATGATTTCCTTCATCGGCTGTCCGCAGCACATGATCGGCACGCCCGTTTTCTTGACGATCGCAACGATCTGGCCGCAATGCTCACAACGATAAAACACCATTTCCATACCGTAAACCCTCCTTTTTGGAATGTAATGAGCAAAAAGGAGGGTGATTGAGCGAGGATTACGCACCTCAATCGGGCAACCGCGAAAAAGCAAAGCTTTTGCTTTTTTGCGATACCCTCCTTTTTGGATCATATGGCACAAAGCCCCTTTCTTCTCTTCCCAAATGATGCTTTATGCTTATCAAACAGTATAAC
The DNA here is from genome assembly GCA_017551165.1 of Lachnospiraceae bacterium. Classification (GTDB taxonomy): domain Bacteria; phylum Bacillota; class Clostridia; order Lachnospirales; family Lachnospiraceae; genus ISDg. Next base: position 3,503 of record JAFZMO010000014.1, on the reverse strand, counting down.
AAAGGACGGGGGAATTTGCAACAAGCACCGGTGCTTTTCAGCTATTGTGCGCCGGTGCTTGTTTCTACAGTTATTCGTTCATTTGTTACTGCCACAGTCCCGCTTTTTGCAATACCCCCACTGTTTTTCTGTTGACTCCAATGAGTTAGCGTACATTCAACAGAAATCTTACCTGTCTCTCGATCCTGTAAAAAGCCTCTATCCAGTAGTTTTCTGTTGTTTCCCGGAAAGCGAAAGATTCCAACAGTAATCTGCCTGAGTACTTTTGCCTGCAGACAGGTATATTCCGCTTGTCTTTCTGTGGAGCTTTGTCAATACACCCGACTTCAACAGAAAACCTGCCAAAACAAGTCTTGCAAGACAGATACGCTACTTGCCTTTTTCTGTGGGATCTTACTGTTTCGGATACTTCAACAGAATTCTTCTCTACTCCTGCATCTCGGGAGCCACTCTTACGGATTTCAGGCGGAACACTCCCATTCGTCCGGCGTTCCGGTCTCCACAACCCGCGCCACCAGCCCGGATTTCTTGCGAAGCCAGGATCGATACCGCATCAGGCAGGAGATCCCGGCGAGCATCCACGTGAGGCCGGCCGTCAGCCAGATGCACCACACGCCGATGTTCGTGTAGCCGAGGATGATGATCGGGAGGAAAATACGACCCGCCATCTCCACCACGCCGTTGACGAACGAGAAGAACGCGTCGCCGACGCCGTTGAGGGTGCCTCGGGTGACGTAGATCAGGCCGAGGAAGAGATAGAAGAAGCTGGTGATGCGCAGGGCCCGTCCGCCCATCGCGATGACGTCCGCATCCGAGTTCTTCACGAACATACCGATCAGGTTGTTGCCGAACAGCTGCATGATCACAAACATCAATACGGAAAATGCTCCGACAGCCGCGAAGCCCTTGCGCAAGCCCTCGCGGATACGCGCCGCTTTGCCGGCGCCCCAGTTCTGGCCCGCGTAGTTCGAGAGCGCCATGGACATCGAGCCGTAGGGCTGCTGAACGAGCTGCTCGAGGCGGTTGGTCGCCGTGTAGGCAGCGACCGCGACAGTGCCGAAGGTGTTGACCACGCGCTGGAGGGCAGTCGTCGAGATGGCGATCATGCTCCACTGCAGCGCCAGCGGCAGGCCGAGACGCACCGCGCGCTTGGTGATCTCCGGGTCGAAGCGAAGGTGCTCCGTGTCGATGCGGAAATATTCATTGGTCTTCACGGCGTAGGTGAGCGAGCCGATGCCGGCGAGAAGCTGCGCGAGCATCGTCGCGAGCGCGGCGCCGAATACGCCCATGCCGACCACGCCGACAAACAAAAGATCCAGTCCCACGTTCAGAACGCTGGACACGATCAGGAAATATAAAGGAGTCCTCGAGTCCCCAAGTGCCCGCTGCATGGAGGCAGCGTAATTGTATACCGCCACCAGGGGAACCGAGGCGCACGTCATGCGCATGTAGGTGATGGAATCCGGCAGGATCTCCGCCGGCGTTCCCATAAAATTCAGCACGGTCGGCACGAGGGCAAACGCCACCGAGCCCATGATCAGAGCCGCCGTGAACATGATGTATGCGGAGTTGACGATCGCCCGTTTGACGTCGTCCTTCTGCCCCGCGCCGAACAGCTGCGCGGTCACGATACCGCCGCCGCTGCCGATACCGTTGCTCACCGAGAAGAACAGGAACGATACCGAACCGGTCGCGCCGACCGACGCCAGCGCGTTGCTGCCGATCAGTTTGCCGACGATCATGGTGTCCGCGAGGTTGTACGCCTGCTGGAAGAGGTTGCCGAGCAACAACGGCAGCGCAAACACGGCGAGCAATTTCAGGGGCTCGCCCTCGGTCATATTCATGGTCACTTTCTTCGCCCGCGCCATGCACCGTACCTCCTCTCACATCAAATGGACAATCTCCGACCGCTCCCACCGATCGGCGGAGCAGCCGTATTTCTCCCTCGGATTCGTCCGTATTATAGGCACCTAATTGTGAAAAAACAATACAAAACCGCCCCTTCCGAAGAAGAGGCGGTGAAAGTACATCAAAGCATGCCTTAAACTATCTTTTCCGATGCGGAAAATATTCCCCTAGAACTCCTTGTGTTCCAAAACCCGCACGGATAGGTGTGCGAACAGGAAGGTCAGTAGGACCGCAACCGAGCCCACGATCTCGACAAAGTATGCGAAGCTTCCGATTTTTACGACCCCTTCCACAAGGCTCTGCGACGCCATAAACGTCGTGCCGAACACGACGCCCAACAGAGCGAAGCCTCCCACCAGATAGAAGAAGCCCTGAACACCGCATTTCAACAAAACAAGAAGGAACAGCATGAGCAATGCGATGCCGCTGATGAAATAAAAGTTTCCGTTTGTCAGCAGTTCCCGGGCATTCAGCGGAGCCTTGTCACTGAGCGCCTTCGCGACAAGACAAACCCGCGAAAGCAACCAATACTGCAGCTCGACCCCGAGTGCGAACCAAAGCTTCGCGAAGACGTAATCGCCTGCGTCGATCGGGTATGTCATGAGGTACGCGTAACCATTTTTCACGTCTTCACTGATCGTGGTCATGACCACAAGCACGCCGAAATAGGCAAACAGATAAATAAGGTTCGACGGATCGATCCCCGGGATCAGAACAATGAGCACGGTCAACAAAGCTGCTATGGCATACCCCATCAGAGCCACCTCGCGGCAACTGCGGTAATCCTTCTCAAGCACTCCCCTCATGGTTTCCTCCTCCCGACACAGTCACACCTTGGCCTGCGCCCAAGTATATCCATCGTCAATAAACAGTATATAACAGTTTAAAACAGTTGTCAACAGGTATATAGCACTTCGTCTCGGAAAATGTTCCCGCCGCGCAATAATTCCACAAAAAATTCGGCGGCAACCGAAGCTGCCGCCGATGTAGATCTCACTGTGTGAACTCTGTTTGGTTCATTTTTCGGTGTAAGTACTTACGATCAGTCGATCTTCGGAAGGTTCGCAAGGCTTGCTGCGATCTCCTCGTCGGACGGGATGTAGTCGCCCATCTCGCCGTTGTTGAACTTCTCGTAAGCCACCATATCGAAGTAGCCGGTACCGGTCAGACCGAAGACGATCGTCTTCTCCTCGCCGGTCTCCTTGCACTTGAGCGCCTCGTCGATCGCAACACGGATCGCATGCGAGCTCTCGGGAGCGGGAAGGATACCCTCGACGCGTGCGAACATCTCCGCAGCCTCGAACACCTTCGTCTGCTCTACGCTCGTTGCCTCCATGTAGCCGTCCGCGTACAGCTGCGAGAGCGTGCTGCTCATGCCGTGGTAACGAAGGCCGCCCGCATGGTTGGGTGCCGGCATGAAGTTGCTGCCGAGCGTGTACATCTTGGCAAGAGGACAAACCATACCGGTGTCGCAGAAGTCGTAAGCATATTTGCCGCGCGTGAAGCTCGGGCAGGATGCCGGCTCTACGGCGATGATGCGGTAATTCTTCTCACCGCGGAGCTTCTCACCCATGAACGGGGAGATCAGACCGCCG